>CAMBSN010000074.1 GCA_945870505.1 Candidatus Kuenenia stuttgartensis
AGAACCGCTCGGTAGAACGCGTCGATCATCTCGGCGGCGGGCGCCGCATGGAGCCGGCGGATGAGATCCCCGACGCGATCCTCCCCAAAGGTCTCGCCATCCGCCCGCGCCCATTCGTAGAAGCCGTCGGTCAGCAGCACCAGGATGTCGCCTTCCGCCATCTGAATCCGCATGGCCCCCTCGTAGGTTGCCTCGGGAAAGAACGCCAACGGTAATCCCTGGGCCGGCAGATCGCGGACGGTTCCCGTCGACGCTTCGTAAAGCAGGATCGGCCCCTGGCCCGCACTCAGAAACTCGATCTCGGCTGCGCGAGGATCGAGGATCCCGCAGAACGCCGTCACGAACCGGTTGTCGGGGAGGTCGAGGCAGAGAAGCCGGTGCATGTCGTTGACTGCCTTCTCGAGCCCAGCCGCCCCCACCACCAGCGCTCGAAACAGCGCCCTCGCCTCCGCCATCACGAGCGCCGGTCCGATCCCGTGGCCGGTGGCGTCGGCGATAGCCAGTGCGACCCGGCCGTCCTCAAGCGGCAGGAAATCGAAGAAGTCGCCCCCCGTCTCGTCGGCGGGACGGTTCCAGCCGGCGATGTCGAACCCTGCCAGCACGGGATTCGATCGCGGCAAGAGCCCCTGCTGGATCGTGCGGGCGATGTTGAGGTCTCGCTGGATTCGCTGCTTCTCGGCGAAGTGATCGAGGAGTCGCTGCCGCTGGATGGCCACCCCCGCTTGGCTGCCGAGAAACCCGGTGATCTCTTCGTCCCGATGGTCGAACACCCCGCCGCGCTTGTTGAGCAGCTGAAGCACGCCGACCGTGGCATCGTCGTGGTCGGTCAGCCGCACCGCGAGCATGCTCCGTGTACGGAAGCCACTCGCACGGTCGAAGTCCTGATTGAACCGCGGATCCGCATAGGCGTCGGGCAGATTCACGAGCGTCCCGGTCTTCGCTACGTCGCCCGCGATTCCCCGGCTCGCCGGAAACCGGATCTCCGAGATCGGTGAGTCGGCAATCCCGGTCGCGATCCGGCTGCAGAGTTCGTCGCTCGCCTCGTCGTAGAGAAAGACGGTCGCCCGCTCGCAATCGAGAAGCGCGGTGGCTGCATCGATGATCGCTGCGAGCATCTGGTCGAGATCGACGGTCGCCCCAAGCCGGCGGGCGATGTCGAGCAGCCGCTCGAGATCGGCGGGCCGGCGGTCGTCGGAAAACGCAGTCATCGGTGGCGGGGCCTCAGGCTCTGTCGCGTTCAAGGCGGTGAACAACCAGCTGCGAGTGTAAGCCGACCGGCCGTAAGGCCGCGGGCGTCCCCCACGCTGAACGCGGCGTCTGGTGCTGATCTGCCCCACGCCTCACGGCGTTGGGCTTGTACGGCACCCGTGTAAGCCGACCGGCCGTAAGGCCGCGGGCGTCCCCCCACGCTGGAGTTTGTGTTCAAGCCGACCGGCCGTAAGGCCGGGGGCGTTCCCCACGCTGGACACGGCGTCTGGTGGCGGTTCGTCCCACGCCTCACGGCGTTGGGCTTCTCCGGCACCCGCTTCAAGCCGGGGGGTGTTGGCAAGACGCCGCCAATGACCAAGAATCTGACCCACATGCACCGATTTGTCACCTCCATGTCCCGCCCTTCGCACGCGTGCCAACGATGAGCCGCCGCTGGCTGCTCGTCGCCGTTCCCGTGGCGCTCGGCCTCGCCTGGCGGGAGGCACCTCCGCTCGCCGTCTTCGCCGCAGCGCTGGTCTCGATCGTGCCCCTCGTTCAGCTGATCGGCGACGCCACAGAGCGGCTGGCGGCCCGGCTCGGGCCGACCCTCGGGGGGCTCTTCAACTCCACGCTCAACAACCTCCCGGAACTGATCATCGGCGGGGTCGCCCTCTCCAACGGCCTCACGTCGGTCGTGAAGGCTTCGCTCACGGGGGCGATCCTCGCCAACCTGCTCCTCAGCCTCGGGGTGGCCCTGATCGCCGGCGGCATCCGTTACGGCGAGCAGCGGTTCGATCCCAAACGGCTGGCGGTGAACGGCTCGATGCTGATCATCTGCGCGTTCTGCTTCATCGTGCCGGCGATGTTCAACATCGGCACCCCCGATGGCACCCGCGATCTCTCGTTCGAGATGTCGTTCGTGCTCATCGGGATGTACGCGGCAAACGTCGTGGTCACGCTGTTTGGCGCTGGCGGGGGAACGAACCTTCCCGAGGCCGAGGGGCTGGAGGACGACCATCCCACCGAGCCGATCTGGTGGAGCCTGCTGGTGCTCGTCGTCGCCGCGGCGTTTCTGGGGGTCATCACCGAACTGCTCTCGCACGCGCTCGAGCCGACCGCCGCGCAACTCGGACTCTCGAAGACGTTCAGCGGGCTCGTGCTGCTTGGCGGGGTCGGCAGCCTGGGCGAGGTGCTCTCCGGGTTCCACTTCGCCCGCCGCGGTAAGCCGTCGCTGGTGATGGCCGCCACGGTCGGCTCGACGATTCAGCTTGTGCTCCTCGTGGCGCCGCTGCTCGTGTTCGCGGGCTATGTGATGGGACAGCCCATGGATCTCGCCTTCACCGCCTTCGAGGTGGTGGCGATTGTGCTGGCCACGATCATCACCCGTGAACTCATCGCCGACGGCAAGGCCAACTGGTTCGAGGGCGTCCTCCTGCTTGGCGTCTACCTGATCCTCGCGATCGGGTTCTACCACCTCCCCGAATGAGGATCTTGCCGTGAAACACCGCCTGCTCGAGCCCTTCCGCCTCCATGACCTCGATCTCCCCAACCGCGTGGTGATGGCGCCATTGACGAGGAGTCGGTCCGGGCCGGATCGCATTCCCAACGCGGCCATGGCGGAGTACTACGCCCAGCGGTCGTCGGCCGGGCTGATCGTGTCCGAGGCGACCACCATCTCGCCGCAGGCCAACGGCTGGCTCGAGTCTCCAGGCATCTACACCGACGCCATGGAGGCCGGCTGGAGGATGATCACCGACACCGTGCACGCTCGCGGCGGCCGGATCTTCCTGCAGCTCTGGCACATGGGGCGAGCGTCGCACAGCGATTTCCACAACGGACGACCGCCCGTGTCGGCCTCCGCGGTGAGGATCAGCGGCGACGGCATCCACACCCCGGTCGGCAAACAGCCCTACGAGACGCCGCGTGCTCTCGAGACCCACGAGGTGTCCGCCATCGTGGCCGACTACGCCGCCGCCGCTGCCAGGGCCAGGGCTGCTGGCTTCGATGGCGTCGAGATCCACGCCGCCAACGGCTATCTCATCGACCAGTTTCTGCAATCGAAGACCAATCTTCGCACCGACGATTACGGCGGCAGCATCGAGAAGCGGTGCCGCCTTCTGTTCGACGTGGTCACGGCGGTCGCGAAGGTCTGGCCCAGCCGCCGCGTGGGCGTGCGGATCTCCCCGAACGGCGTGTTCAACGACATGGGCTCGCCCAACTACCGCGAGCAGTTTTTGCACGCGGCGGCCGCGCTCGACCGCTTGGACGTCGGCTACCTCCACGTCGTGGACGGGCTGGGGTTTGGGTTCCACAAGCTCGGTGAACCGATGACGCTCGCCGATTTTCGCGGCGTGTTTCGCGGGCCGCTCGTCGGCAACTGTGGCTACACGCTCGAAACGGCCGAAGCCGCGGTGCAGGAGGGGCTCGCCGACCTGATCGCGTTTGGCCGGCCCTACATCAGCAATCCCGACCTCGTGGAGCGGTTTGCGAACGGCTGGCCGCTGGCGGCCATGGCCAGCATGGCCGACTGGTATTCGCCGACGGGCGCGAAGGGCTATACGGACTTTCCGACGCACCGCACCACCTCGTAGCACAGGTTGCCAACCTGTGCCCGGGTTCGTACCCAACGCCAGCGCACCGCAGGTTACCAACCTGCGGCTACGTGACACGCACCCTCCCACGTAGGTGCAGGTTGTCAACCTGCACATGAACCACGACAACGCCAGCGCACCGCAGGTTACCAACCTGCGGCTACTTCGCCCCGACGGCATCAAGCGCCTTGCGGACGTGCTCGTTCGAGGCAAACAGCGCACTGTAGGCCAGCCGCACCACGCCTTCGCGATCGATCACGTAGGTCACGCGGCCCGGGATAAAGCCCAGCGGATTCGGCACGCCAAAAAGCTTTCTGACGCGACGGTCGGTGTCGGCCACGATCGGAAAGGGGAGGCGGTGCTTCGCCGCAAACTGGGCATGGCTGTCCGCGGAGTCGCTGCTCACGCCAACCACCTCCGCCCCCGCCGCCGCAAACGCCTCGTAGGAGTCGCGAAACGCGCAGGCCTCCTTCGTGCAGACCGGCGTGTTGTCCTTGGGATAGAAGAACAGCACCAGCCACCTCTGCCCGAGGAGCGCTGCCGAGTCGAACGAACCACCGTCCTGCAGGGGCGCCGTGAACGTCGGAGCCTGGTCGCCAACCTGAACTGCCGCCATAGATACGTCTCCGCCGAAGGAAGGAAGCGATCGTCCCATTGTCTGCCGTCCGGGCGGCGGCGGGGAGGGGGTATGATGGTAGCCCGCCCAGGAGACCGTTCGTGCCCATCGATTTCGCGAAGATCCAGAAGACGTTTCAGGTGCCGCCAGGCACGAAGTTTCGGCTCGCCGACTGCGACCCCGGCTGGGCCGGCGACGGCGACATTCCGGAAAAGGAACGTAAGGAGATGGCCGAGGGAATCCTCGCCTCCGATGTCGGCGATCTCGCGCGGATGCAGGAGCTCCTCTGGGCCAGCGACAGCTGGAGCGTGCTGGTGATCTTCCAGGCCATGGACGCGGCTGGAAAGGACGGGGCGATCAAGAACGTGATGTCCGGGGTCAACCCGCAGGGCGTGGAGGTGACGAGCTTCAAGAAGCCGTCTGATGAGGAACTCGACCACACGTTCCTCTGGCGGTGCATGAAGCGGGTACCCGAGCGGGGCCGGATCGGCATCTTCAACCGCTCCTACTACGAGGAGGTGCTGGTCGTTCGGGTGCACGAGGCCCTGCTCGCGGCGCAGCGGATTCCGGGGGTGACGAGCCGGCCGCGGACGTGGAACGACCGCTTCGACGACATCAACGCCTTCGAGCGGCACCTCACCCGCAATGGCACGGCGGTCGTGAAGTTCTTCCTCAATGTCTCGAAGAGGGAGCAGAAGAAGCGGTTCCTGTCGCGGATCGACGAGTCTGACAAGCACTGGAAGTTCTCGCCGTCGGACGTCGCCGAACGGCAGCACTGGGACGACTACATGGCGGCCTACGAAGAGGCGATTTCGGCCACCAGCACCGCCCACGCGCCGTGGTACGTGGTGCCAGCAGACAAGAAGTGGGTCAGCCGCGCGGTGGTGGCGGCGGTGCTCGCCGGTACGATCCGAAACCTCGGGCTCGAGTGGCCGAAGATCGACGACGCCAAGCGGCGTCAGATCGACGAGGCCCGGCGCCTGCTCGAGGCGGAGTGATGGCGGATGGGTGAGCCCTCCACGCCGCTCGACGCCTTCGCGGTCGAGCGGGCGATCCAGGCTGCTGCTCCAGCGGTGCTGTTCGCTTCGCCGCGTCTCGTCCGCCGGATCATCCGGGCCGACTGCGACGTCTCCCTGGCGATGGCGCGCACGCCACACCGTGAGATTGCCGTGCTCGATTCGCGACGGCTCGCCGAGGTGGCCGACGACGTGCTCGCGCTGCCGGCCGACCTTGCCAGCCGCGTCGCCGTGGTGGCCCGGCCCACCGCAGACCGCGGCGACGCCGCGGGCGGTGCTGAAACGCTACGGGAGTATTGGCGGCTCGTGTTCCACGCGCTGCTCGACCTGGAAACGCCTGCGGCCATAGCCCGGGCCGGTGACGCGGCCGCGGGGCTGCTCCCGACCGACGTGGCCACCGAGGCCCGCGAGGTGCTCGTGCAGGAAGGGCTTCTCGACCGCGAGGCAAGCGACCGCGAACTGCTTGCCGAGTTCGTCGCCGTGTTTCTCGAACTGCGGTGCTTCACACCGGCGGCCGTGGCGGCCTGGTTTCCGGCGGTCGACGATCCCGACGCCTTGGCGGAACGGCTGGCCGCACTCGTCGGCGCGGAGGAACTGCTGGCCCGGGCGCTGCCGCCAATGCTCGATCCGGAGGCCGAGTGGCCCCAGGCTCACCCACCCGGGGTGACAACCGCGCCTATCCATTGGCCAGCGTGGCTGAGGCCTCGCGCTGCCGCCCTCCGGCGGCAGGCCGATCGCACTGCTCTCAAGGGCAACTTCGTCCGCGCGGCACTCGATGAGTGGCGGGCGGCGACAGCACGCCCGGAGACGGCCCGGCCGGCGACCGGCCGGCTCGAGCGGCAGGTTGACGCCTTCGCGCGGAGGCTCGGCTGGGCGCTCGATCTCGATGCGTCGCACGTCGATGACGCGGCCACGCTGCTTCGTCACCTGGTTGATGGAGCGCGGGGATCGTCGTGGACCCCGCAGGCCAGGCTCCTCTACGACCTGCAAAAGATCTGTGTCGACTCGGAGCGGGAGAGCTTTCGCACGCAGCTGCTCGGCTGGCTGTTCTCCGCCGGGCGGCGGCCGCTCGCCGTTCCGCTGCCCTGCCAGCGGATGGTGCTGATCCACCGGCACGCCGTGGCTGCCGCCGCGCGACTAGCGGCGATCGACCTGCCGGCGCCGATGCGGCTGCTCGGTGGCAGGCTGCTGGCCACGGCAGTCGCCACGACCGACGCGGCGGCCCGCGAGCCGCTGCGGCAAAGGGTCGAGGCCGCCATCGACGCGGCGGGCCTCTCGCCACGCTTCCTGGTGGAGGAGGCCGCGCGGGCCAAGCTCGTTGACGAACTGCTCGACGCGATCATGGAGCGGGGTTTCGTTTCTTTCGGCAGCGTCCGCGACGCGGTCTCCGGCAACCAGCTCAAGCTCCCCGACCTCCAGGGGCCGAAGGAGTGGCTGGCCGGCGATGAACTGCTGCGGCTCGACGACCGGCTGGCCGCGACGCTCGACGGCGTCTATCGTCGCGCGCCGCTCTACCTCACGCTCATGCAGCGGATCAGTGCGCCGTTTTTCGGCGTGGCGGCCGGCCGTTTGCTGACCACGCACGTGCTCCTGCCGTTCGGTGGGGCCTGGATCGTCCTGCGGGGCCTGGAGCACATCGTCGAGCCGATCACCGAATACTCGCTTGGTGAGATGTGGCACGTCTACACCCGGACCCGCATGCTCGCGATCGGCTGCGTCCTCTGGGCGCTGCTCCACCTGCCGGTCGTCCGCACCGCGGCCTGGCAGGCAGTTCGCGGCGTGGCGGCCGCGGCATACTTTCTGGCGGTCACGTTACCCGGCCGGTTTCTCCAGTTGCCGGCCGTCGCGCAGCTGCTTCGCAGCCGCCCTGTGCGGTGGCTTGCGGTCCACGCCACCGGCCCTCTCGTGGTCACGATTCTCACGTGGCTGCTCTTGCCGCACCACGGCCACTGGCTCTCCCGCGGCACGCCCTGGCTCCCGCCCGCGGTGTTCGCGACAAGTGCCCTCGTGCTCAATTCCCGTACCGGCCGCCAACTCCAGGAGTGGGTGGTCGAGGCGGCGGGGCGGGCGCTCCACCGGTTTCACCTGCACGTGATCGTCGGTCTGCTCTCGTGGATCGTAGACACCTTTCGGCGAGCAATGGACTTCGTGGAGGGCCTGCTCTACGCCGTCGATGAAAGCCTGCGGTTTCGCTCCGACGAATCGGGGCTCATGCTCGCGATCAAGGCGGTGCTCGGGGCCGTCTGGTCGATCATCGAAGCCGGTGTGCGGTTCTGCATCACGCTGCTGATCGAGCCGCAGCTCAATCCGATCAAGCATTTCCCCGTGGTCACGGTCTCGCACAAGCTGCTCGTGCCGATGATCCCGATGGTGGCGTCGCAACTGGTCGAGACGACCGGCATGGAGAAGGGGCTGGCGCTGACGGCTGTCACGTTCGTGTCGACCTGCATTCCGGGCGTGTTTGGCTTCCTCGCCTGGGAGCTGAAGGAGAACTGGCGGCTCTACGCGGCCAATCGCCCGGCCACGCTGCGGCCGGTGCCGGTCGGCCATCACGGCGAGACGATGCGACTGTTGCTGATGCCGGGATTCCACTCGGGCACGATCCCACGGCTCTTCGCCCGCCTTCGTCGACTCCACGCGAGGGGAGGCTCCGTACCAGCCGGGAGCACCAGCCGCGTCGATCGGCAGCGTCACGGACTGGAGCACGACATCGCGAAGTTTTTCGAGCGAGATGTGATCGGCTTGCTCGAGCGATCCGACGCCTGCCGGGGGCTGACACTCTCGGTGGACGAGGTCGGCCTGGCCGTCGATCGGATCATGATCGCGCTCGGCGCGGGTGACCCCGATGCGCCGCGGCTCGTCCTGGAACTTTCGCGGCACGAAGACGCCATCGAGTCGCGCGTCATCGAGCCTGGATGGCTCGATGACCTCCCTGGCGACGCCCACCACGCGGTGCGACTGGCACTCGCCGGCTACCATCGGCTGGCCGCTGCAAACGACGCCACGGCGGCCTATGCCGACATGCCGGCCGGCGACGCCCCCGCGCCGCCCCATCCCGATGCCCTCGTGCCGGTGACGCCCATCCCTTGGGCCACGTGGCGAGACGCCTGGGAGCGCCTGCGGGGCGAAAGATAGGGCGGCCATTCGCCGCGTCTGCGGCAGATTTCGTTCAGAGTCCGGCGAGCCGCATCGTCTCCGTGAGATCGCGGAGCCCCGCCGTGGCGCCCGCCCTCGTCACACAGCAGGCCGCGGTGGCAGCGCCGAGCCGGCCGGCGGTCTCGGCGGGCATCCCGCGCGCCAGCCCTGCCACGAGGCCCGCCAGGAACGAGTCGCCGGCTCCCGTGGTGTCAACAACCGGCCCCGGGGCTGCGATGCAGGGGATATCGACTGTGACGTCGGGCGTGGGACTGAGCACGATGCCACGAGCTCCACACTTTACCCCCACGATGCCGGCCGCCCCGTGGCGTCGATAGCACGCGATGATCTCTCGCGGATCGTCGCAGCCCGTCTGGCTCCGCGCCTCGTCGAGGCTCGGCACAAACACGTCAACGGCCGGCAGTGCGGCGACGACATCCGCAAGCGATCCGCCGGAGCCACCTGTCTCCAGCACCACCTGACAGCCGGCCGCCCGGAGCACGCCCACCGCCTCCGCGAGCTGCGGCTCGAGGGTGGGAAGCAGCCCGACATAGCCGAGCACGGCAAACCGGCTGCGGGCGAATACCGCGGCGTGGCGGCGCAGGAACATGACGTCGAGCAGGCCCGCCGCCCCAATGTGGTGCGCGAAACTCCGCTCGCCGCTGGCGTCGATGAGCGCGGCGGTCGTGCTGGTGGCAGCCCCGGGCCGCGACTCAATCGCGGTGGCGCCGACGCCTGCCGCGGCAAGCCGCGATCGGATCTCACCGGCCCAGAGGTCGTCTCCCACGACGGCGGCCGCCTCCACGCTCGCCCCGAGTCGCCGTAGCGCCACGCCGGTGTTGCAGACGATGCCGCCCGTCGTGACCTCGACCGGATCGACGTGAAAGAGCCGGCCGCCCCCGATCGGAGCCTCCAAAGGCACCGGTCGCACGAGGATGTCGGCCACACACGTACCAGCCACAACGCAGTCGAAACGCTTGCTCATGAGGAATGTGTCATCCCAGGGAGGTCCGCCTCACGCAGCGGTGGCGACGACTCGGTCAAGCGGCGTTCGACGATCCGGAGTCGGGCGGGCGTCGTGCCGGTATGGCGATGCAGAAAGGTCGTCATGTATTGCACGGACCTGAATCCTGCCCGCGCAGCGATGGTCTTCAACGGGAGGTCTGTCTGCGTGATCAGCTTGCGGATCGCAGCCACGCGAAGGCGGGCTGACTCGTCGCGGATCGACCGTCCCATGACGGCCTTGAACCGCGCTTCGAGAGCAGGACGGGAGATGCAGAGTTCCTCTACCAGCGCGGAGATATCGGGCTTCCTCAGCGGACTTGTCCGCAGCCGTTCGATCGCGACCACGACGGCCTCGTCGGATGTCGCCATCGCGTCGGTGCTCGTCCGCGAGATGATACCGATCGGCGGAACGACGACCCGCGTGTCGGCCGCCGCAGCGACGCCCCTTCTGATCATCCGATCGAGCAGCGTCGCTGCCTCGTAGCCGATCCGCCGCGCACCCTGGTCGATGCTGGAGAGCGGCGGATTCGTCAACTCACAGATCATCTCATCATTGTCGACACCCAGCACCGCCACATCGTGCGGAACGCGGAGGCCGAGCGTGCGGCAGGCCTCGAGCACATGCCTCGCCCGGACATCGTTGCAGGCCATCAGGCCGACCGGCTTGGGCAGGTCGCGAATCCAGTCGCACAGATCCCGCTGGAGTTCCTGCCAACGGCGGGCATCGGCATGCCGGCCGGTGTGGACGTGGCAGGGGCGGCCAGCCTGCTCGCACGCTTCGGCGAACGCCTCCGCCCGCTCCTCCGACCAGCCGGCCGTTGCCGTCTTCGGATAGCCGTAGTAGGCGAGCGTACTGAACCCGCAGGCAAGCAGGTGCGCTGCGCCGACTCGTCCGATCGCGGCATTGTCAGTAAACACGTACGGAAGCGACGACGCGGGATTGAACCAGCCGTACCCGCCGCCGACGCCGACGATCGGGACCGAGAGCCCGCCGATCGCTGTCGCCACCCGCTTGTCGTCGAAGCTTGCGATGATCCCCTGACCGTGCCAGCGCTTCAGGTCAGGCAACTTTTGGAGTGGGTCCTCCTCGACGTACAGGCTCCATTCTGATGCGTGTTCGCGGACATACCTCGCGATCCCGCCGATGATCAGCCTGTCATATGGCCGCGCCGCGTCGAGGATCACGGCGATCAGAGGGGCATCAGCCATGGGGCACCAGCGTGGACACGTTCAGGCGGCGAGCAGGTGCTCCAGCACGAGCCGCTCCAACGACTCGTAGTCGCGGTTCGCGATGCACTCGGCTGCAGCCTTCGTTGGAAATGACCGGACCTTGGCGACGAGCATCTCAAAGATTCGCTTGCTGGTGGCGAGGTGGGCGGTCGCGGCCCCAGCTCGCTGGGTGCGCTGCGCCTTCACGTCGAACCCGACGAATGCGCCGCTGTCGGCATAGCGGGCCGTCTCCAGGATGCGGACCTGATCGAACGCGCCCCGTAGGTTCGCGGCACCGAAGACCTTGTCTTGGTCAAACTTCAGACCGTTTTGGTCATTGAGATGTACGCTCCAGAGCTTTCCCGCGGCGAGGGCGAATCCCATTTCATCCGCCGGGTCAAGCCCCGCGAGGATCGCATGGGCGGACTCGATGAGCACGCCGACCCGCGATGGATCGGACGAACGCGCCCCGAGCGCCAGGGCATGACCAATGGTCGGAACGAAGGCGTGATCAACCGGTTCGTTGGGCTTCGGCTCGATGGCGATCCGAATGTTCGGCGCAGCCGAGAGGATCGCATCGATCGCCTCGAGTATCTGCCGGGATGCCTCGATCGGGTTCTTACTCTCCCGCACGTTCGTCCCCTCGCGGGCGGGCCACATCACGATGAGGTCGCAGCCGAGCGCGAGTGCCACGTCAACGGCCCGCTTCGACCGCTCGATGGCCCACGTCCGGGCTTTGGAACAGTTGCTGGTGTAGCCACCATCGATGCCGTGGGAGTGCTCCCACAGTCGTGGGGCGACGAACTCAGGTACGAGGCCTCGATCGTCGAGTCGCTTTCGCATCTCCCGGGCTTCGCGGACGATCGCAGCCGGCGCGAGATCCTCGAGACTGGGCACGGCGTCGTCGTCGTGGAACTGGATTCCGGCGAAGCCGAGGTCGACCGCCGCGCTGAGGACGTCGTCCAAGGAAACGGGAGGCCGAACCGGGGGTCCGAATGGGTCAGCGCCCGGATGAATATTCCAAGGACCGAGCGAAAATCGATAGGTGGTGGACATGGGTATTTCCGGCGTTATTCGGATCGGCGACCAAAACTCAGCACAGACAATACCGGGGGTCCATGTGCGAAAGTTCGTAAAGATTTTACGTTTTTTACACTGGCAACGGGGCGGCAGCAAACCGGCCGATTAAACTCCAAACCATGACCAAATCGCTCGCGCCGCCAACAAAGTCTCTCGACACCAAAATCGCCCGGCTGCTCGCCGACCCGGGCTGCCGCGATTTCATCCTGGCTGACGCCAAGGACGCCGACATGGCGTTCGGCCTCGCGGCTCCCGGGCTAGCGGCGGGCGGACAGCCCGGCAGCGGCCCCTTTCGATCGATCGCCGAGTTCCGCGGAAACATCCGCGAACTCATCGCCGAGGGTCTCGTCGACGTGATGCTCATGAGCGGGAGCACGAGCGACGTTCTCGCTGTGGATGAGAAACTCTTCGTCGACTCGCCGGTCACTCCCGCCGTGCGAATGAACGACACCACCGACATCTGGCTTGCGGCCGGCACGGGCACCTACCCGAGCCAGCCGGCGCTCCCATTTTCAACCACGACGATCCCTCACGCCCAGTGGGGGCGGCTCGAGCCGCCGCGAGAGGGCAGGCCTGCCGTCGACCTCGGTCTGTTTTCGATCACTCTCAATGGGGAAGCGGCCGCCGACCGGGCGATGCTGACGGCCTACCGTGACTTCCGCCACGAGGCGGAGCGGGCCGGGTTTCGCCACTTTCTCGAGGTGTTCTATCCCAACGCCCTCGCGCAGGCGGGTGTCGCCGCGCCGCGAGGCGTGGACCGCTTCGTCGCCGACCACGTCGTGCGGGCTCTCGCCGGCGTGCCGCGGTCCGGGCGGCCCGTATTTCTCAAGATTCCCTACCTTGGTCCCGAGGTCACCGAACAACTCGCGGCGTACGACCGCTCGCTGATCGTCGGCATCCTCGGCGGTGCGGCCGGCACCACGCACGATGCCTTTTCCCTCGTCGAGGAATCAAAACGGCATGGCGCCCGCGTGGCCCTCTTTGGCCGCAAGATCAACGCCGCCGAGCATCAACTGGAGTTCGTCCGGCACCTCCGTGCCGTCGCCGACGATCAACTCGCCGCAGCGGAGAGCGTGCGGTCGTATCATGGGGCCCTCGCGCGGCTCGGCATCCGGCCGCACCGGCCGCTCGACGACGACCTCGCGATCACGCACACCGCCGCTGCTTACGGCGGCTGACGGCAATCCCCCTCACCAGCATCTATTCTCCGCCAGCTTTTTTCCGCCAGTTTTCAAACTTCCATCACGAACGGAGCCGCTCTCATGCCGCACACCCCCACCGCTCGCACCGCCGCCAGTCGCCGGGGTTTTCTCGGGGCGGCCGGCGCGGCGCTCGCCTCGTCGGCGGTTGCGGCGGCCGACGAAGGACAGGAGACCACCGCGGAGGCAACCCCCGCCGTTGCCCCGGGCGGCGTGCACGTCGCCGGCAGCGATGAGATCCACGCCGCGCTCGTGGGCTGTGGCGGCCGGGGCGGCAGCGCCATCGTCGACGCCTTCGATGCCCACGGCGGCCGCGTGAAGCTGACGGCGATGGCCGACGTCTTCCCGGAACGGATCGCGTCGGTGAAGCGGTCGCTGGACGAGCAGTTCCCTGACCGGATCGACGTGCCCGATGACCGCATGTTTATCGGCTTCGACGCCTACAAGCAGGCGATCGATTCGCTGCCCGCCGGTGGAATCGTGCTCCTCACCACGCCGCCGGCGTTTCGCGCAGCACACTTCCGGCACGCGATCGAGAAGGGCGTGCACGTGTTCATGGAGAAGCCGGTCTCGATCGATGGTCCGAGCACGAGGCGGATCATCGAACTGGCTGGGCAGGCCGATGCCAAGCGGCTGAAGGTGGCCGTCGGCCTGATGTGCCGCCACTGCGATCGCCGTCAGGAACTCCTCGAGCGGCTGCGGGCGGGCGAGGCGGGCGACCTGATCGCGTTCCGCGGCTACCGCAGCCACACGCCTCCTCACAACCTCGATCTCGCCCCAGGCCCCGAGGGGATGGGCGAGCTGATGTGGCAGATCAAGCGGTTTCACAACTTCCTCTGGGCCAGCGGCGGCGTGTTCAGCGACTACTGCATCCACCACATCGACGAGGTCTGCATGATGAAGGGTGCGTGGCCCGTGACGGCCGACGCCGTGGGGGGGCGGCACTACAAGGGGAAGATCACCGACCAAAACTTCGACGTGTACAGCATCGAATACACGTTTGAGGACGGTGCGAAGTTCTTCTACGAAAACCGCCTGATGCACAACTGCCGGCAGCACTTTGGCGTCTACGGGCAGGGCTCGAAGGGGGCGTTCACGATCTCGACGAGCGGCCACTCGCCGGCCAAGCCAACGATCTACAAGTCGCAGCAGATCGCGAAGGACAACATCCTCTGGACGGCCGAGCAGCCCGAGCCGAATCCGTACCGCCGTGAATGGGACCACTTCATCGAGGCGATCGTGGCCGACGAGCCCTACAACGAGGCCGTCCGCGGCGCCGAAGCGAGCCTCGTGACGGCAATGGGGCGATTTTCGGCGCACGTCGGTCGGCCGGTGACGTTCCAGGAAATGCTCGACTGCCCAGAGGACCTCACCGCGGGCGTGGAGTACCTGACAACGGCATCGTTTCCACCGATCGTGGCCGACGAGGAGGGCCGCTATCCGGTGCCGAATCCCGGAAAGTACAAGTTCGAACTCAGCGGCGACGCGTAGCCGCTGATGGATGGAGCCGCAGGTCGGCAACCTGCGGGAGCCCACCCGCGGCTTCCGCCGCCTGGCTTGTACGATGGCAGGCATGACCCGCCTGCCCGCTGATCTTCCGGTTGCTTTCGTTCTCACCGAGGTCGTGGCGGCGTCACGAACCGGCGCCGTGGTCGTGACCGCGCCGCCCGGGTCGGGCAAGACGATGCTCGTGCCGGCGGCGATCCTCGATGACCTGCCGCCGAACTCGCAGGTTGTCCTTCTTCAGCCGCGTCGGCTCGCGGCCCGGGCGGTCGCCCGGCAGATCGCGCATCTCCGCGGCGGTGAACCGGGTGGTGAAGTCGGCTACCGGGTGCGGTTCGAGTCGTGCGTGGGCCGTGACACCAGGCTCGTCGTTGAAACGACCGGGATCATGCTTCGCCGCCTCGTCGGCGACATGGCCATCGAGGGGATCAGGGCTGTCATTCTGGACGAGTTCCACGAGCGGTCGCTGGAGATGGATCTGATCCTCGGGCTGCTCGTCAGGCTCCGGGAGACGCTCCGACCTGATCTGAGGATCGTCGTGATGAGCGCCACGCTCGACGCCGCTCCGGTCGCGGCGATCCTCGGCGGTGCCGGCGGCGGTTGC
>CAMBSN010000075.1 GCA_945870505.1 Candidatus Kuenenia stuttgartensis
CGGTTTCTCTCGCCGGTGGTCTGCATGTGCGCGACGATGTATCGCATCGATCTCGCCCATCTCTGCTGGAGTCTCGAGCACCTCGAGCGGGGCAAGCCCGTCAACGTGATCCGCGTGGACGACGAGACGGCGAAGTGGGCCGTGACGGCCCTGGAGCGGATGCTCGCGGTGAAGTAGGTTCAGACGGTCGCGCGTCGGCTCGGGGCTGCCCATGCCCCGTCGTCTTCCCGTAGCACAGGTTTTCAACATGTGTTCTTCGCAGCTCAGGTCTTTAACCTCTCTCGCAGCAGGCTCAGGTTGAAAACCTGAGCTACCACGAAGCGTGGCATTCCACGAGCCTTCCATGGCCGTTCGTCCAAGCCCAACGCCGTGAGGCGTGGGGCCACCGCCACCAGACGCCGCTTCCAGCGGGGGACGCCCGCGGCCTTACGGCCGGTCGGCTTCCACGGCGACCGTCAGCCTTCCGCGGCGTATTCGTCGAGAAGGCTCTCGACCCGGGCGAAGACGTCGGCCATCTGGTCGGCGTCGGGGAGCAGCGTGACCCGAAAGTGATCGCGGTACGGCACATTGAAGCTCGACCCTGGCGCCACGAGGACGTGCTTCCGCTCCAGCAGGTCGAGGGCGAACTTCTGGTCGTCGAAGGCCGCAAGGCCGCCGGGCAGTCGCTCGGCGTGCACGCGGATGAAGGCATACATCGCCCCCTGCGGCGCCATGACCGAGAGCCAGCGGCTCCCCGCCACGGCGCCGAGCATCGCCGCCCGGGTGGCGTGGAGCCGGCCGCCGGGTCGCGTGAGGTCGAAGATCGACTGGTGGCCGCCGAGTGCCGTCTGCACCGCAAACTGGCCCGGCACGTTTGAGCAGAGCCTGAGGCTTGCCAGCAGTTCCACGGCCTGGATGTAGTCGCGGGCATGCTCCCGCTCGCCGGAGAACACGAGCCAGCCCACTCGCAGGCCGCAGGCCCGGTAGACCTTGCTGAGCCCCGAGAACGTCAGGCAGAGCGTCTTCTTGACGAGCGCCGCCAGTGGCACAAACTCGGCACCGTCGTAGAGCATCTCGTCGTAGATCTCGTCGGCGCAGAGCACGAGATGCCGCCGCTCCGCGAGCTCGGCGAGAGCCTCGAGCACCTCCCGCGCGTAGACCGCACCAGTGGGGTTGTTGGGGTTGATCAGCACCAGCGCCCGCGTGCGGTCAGTGATCAGCGCCTCGATCTCCGCCGGGTCGGGCACGAAGCCCCGCTCCGGCCGGCACGGGTAGTGCACCGCCTTCGCACCGTGGATCACGACCGAGGCCGTCCAGAGCGGGTAGTCGGGGCTCGGCACGAGCACCTCGTCGCCCGGATTGAGCAGCGCTCGCATTGCCAACATGATCAGTTCCGACACGCCGTTGCCGATGAACACGTCGTCGGCGGTGACGTCCATCACGCCGCGGTTCTGCTGCTGCATCACCACGGCCTCGCGGGCCGGGAAGATCCCCTTTTGGTGCGAGTAGGGATCGGCCTGGTGGAGGTTCTCCACGACGGCGACCCGCATCGACCCCGGCATCCGGAAGCCGAAGGCTCCGGGGTTGCCGATGTTGAGCTTCACGATCTCGTGCCCCTCGCGCTCGAGCTGCTCGGCGCGGCGGGCAAGGGCCCCGCGGATCTCGTATTTGACGTCGTGGAGGTGTTCGGACGCGCGGAGCGGGCGGAGCGTCATGGATGGGCCGGCCGGTGCGGGAGCAGAGGGCGAAAACCGCCATCCTACACTCGCGCCAGTCGAGTCCCCACGCCTCACGCCGCCGGGCGTGGAGGCGGCTGGTTCACCCGGCGAGCGCCGCCTTCAGCACGTCCCACGGCAGCTTCACCCAGGGGATGCTCTCCGGTAGGCCGGCAACAGGCTGCGGTCCGGCAGTGCCGCGCGGCGAGGCATCGGCCCGCTCGATGGCGCGGTCGACGGCCGACGAGAGCCTCTCGAGCCACTCAGGCACCTCGACCCCCGAGCCGCTGGCCACGCCGAGAAACGTGGCCGCCTTCGCTTCGAACGCGGCGCCGGCGCCCTCGGGCCGCCCGGTGATGAGCTCGGCCACGGCCGGCGTGACCAGCGCCTCGAGGTCGTCTTGCTCGAGCATGGTGGTGAAGGGGCGGCGGACGCGGTCGGAGATGCTTGCCAGCCGCACGCTCCAGTGCCCCTCGAGTTGGTCGAGCCGCTGGACGAGCACGGCGGCGGTGTCGCGGGTCTCGTCGCGGAGCCGCGCCCGCCAGGCCTCCGCCGCGGCGGTCGCGCCGCGGCGGGCGAGCACGCGATGGGCCATGCCGACGGGCCGGAGCGTCCAGGCAATCCGGTCGTGCTCCGCCTTCACGCGGAGGTAGTCGAGGAGGATGTGGAGGCATTCTCCGCGATCCGACTGTGTGGTGGTCGAGTTCCAGTCGCGGTACTCGGCGTGGTTTTCGGCGATGCTCTCGAGCACGAGCCGCAGCCGCGTGGCGGCCTGCTTCATCGGCAGTGCCCCGGAGGCGAGGTCTTCGATCAGCCGCCGTGGATAGCGGGCGGCGGGCCGTGCCGGCTCGCCGGAGTCGATGTCGCGGTCAACGAGCTGCTCGAGCCAGTTCCGCACGCCACCGCGGAGAATGCCCCGCAGCGACGACGGGGCGAGAAGGTGCTGCGTAAACAGCCCCTGGCCATACTGCTCCACGAACTCGCGAGTGGCGGCGAAGGCCTTGTCGTCGCGGACTCGCTCGAGCACCGAGAGCCGCAGCTGGCGGGCGTGCGTCATCCAGGTCTCGAGCAGCTTGGGCACCAAGAGCGAAAGTCCGTCGAGGATCCGCGACGTCCTCGTCTCCTCGTCCGGATCGCCCTCGCCGCTGCTCTCGACGATCCGCTCGACGAGCGCCGTCGTGGCCGCCTCGAAGACGCGGTCAAACTCGCTGACGCTCGCTCCGCCCGGCGGTCGCCGGCTCTCCAGCGCCTTGGCGAGCTGCACCACCGTGATCGACTGCTGCACGAGCCCGAGCCGGGGCAGGCTGGCCGCCATCCGCTCGAGGAGCCGCTCGCGAGTGCGGGCCTTCACGATCCGGTCGGCGCGGCCGCCGCGGGAGAGCGGCACGTAGAGCACGGGCCTGCCGACGAGCCGCTCGCAGACTGCGTCGGCCCGCACGCCTGCGTCGGCCGGATCGCTGCGCAGGAAGGCCGCGATCATGCCGCCGATCGAGCCTGGAGCGGCGACCTCCGTGCCTGGCGTGCCGAGGCGGAGCCGGGCCGAGAGGATCCAGAGCGTCTCGCCCGCCTGCACGGCCGCATCGACGAGCCGCTCCGCCGCCGCGTCGCGTTGCCAGCGGAGCCGGTCGAACTCAGTGGGCGACATGCCCGGCGGCGGTTCCTGATCGCGAAGCGCGACGAGCGTGGCCGCGCGGACGAGCGTTTGCCTCAGCCGGCGGACGGTTTGGCCCCAGCCGGCGACGGCGTCGAGTTCTTCGCGATCGGCCGCGGTGCCGTCTGCCGCGTCGCCCGTGCACCACGCGATGACGGCTTCGCGATAGAGCCGGAGCACGCCGCGGAGGAGTTCGGCGGAGTCTTCAACGGTTGCCAGGGCGTCGAGCGATCCGCCCCCGGGTCCGTCGACGTCGATCATGCCCCCGTCGACACCGTCGTCGGCGGAGTCGCGCCAGACCATCGATTCGTAGGCGGCGGCGACCCGCTCCTCGCCGTCGGCCTGATCGTCGTCGTTGTCGTCGCCGTCGGTGTCGGACCGCTGGCCCATGATCGGGGCCACGGCGATGGCGACAATCACGTCAACGACCGTGGACGTGTTTGCCTCCACGAGTTCGAGGAAGCGGCGGACCCGACCGCGGGCCGCCGGCGAACGGTCGGCGGTGGCCTGGCCCACCCAGCGGCCCGCGGCGGCGAGCCACGCCTGCCCGCTCCGCTCGATGGCCGGTCCTTCCAGGAGCGAGGCCCAGTGCACGAGCAACCCCGCGGCGCCGTCGAGATCGCCCTCGTCGAGGAGGGCGTCGGCGGCCTGCGCGTGGCTGCGCGGTGACGAGAACGCGGCGACCTCGCCCTTCCAGAATCCGGGAGGCGGTGCCGCCGGTGCCGTCTCGTGGCGGCGACCGAGCGCGGCGATCACGTCGCGGGCCGAGTCGACGCATTCGCGGCCGGAGAGATGCGGCACGCCAGAGACGGTGGTGGTGGCGAAGGTGTCCCACCAGGTCGCGAGCCGTTCGAGCCGCGCGGCGGCTCGTGCGGCTGCCTGCGTGGCACCCGCGAGACTCGCCTGTCGCCAGGCGGCAGCGTAGCCCTCGATGATCGACCCGGTGGCGCTCACCAGATCGTCCACCCTGGGGTCGGGCAGGCCCTCACCCCCAGGTTCGTGCAGCGGAAATTGCCCTGAGAGGCCGAGGATGTTCCAGGGATCAACCATCGCACCGCACGCCACGGCCCGCGCGAGCAGATCGGCGGCCTCGTCGAGCCGTTCGACCGCTTCATCGGCCGCAGCCCGCCGCCACAGCGCCTGCTGAGCCGCAACTACCCGGCTGGTGATCCTCGCAAGCATCCGCGCGCTGGCGGCCGGCACCGCGCCGGCAAGTCGCTCGGCCGCGGCTCCCCGGCCGAGGCGGGCCATCACGGTGGCGAGCGCCACGTTCTCCACCTGCCGCGCCCGCCGGCCCGCAAGCATGGCGTTGATGTGCCGGCGGACACCACCGAAAGGTTGGCGGACCCGGCGCGATTCCTCCTCGAGCCGCTGACGATGGCGGGCCGGCAGCGAGCCGAGCAGCCTGCGGTAGAACTCGTCTCGATACGAGGCAATGCGGGGCAGGAGTTCGGAAAGCGGGAGCGACGCCTGCAGGGCGCCCGGTCCGTGGCCCGAGAGGCCGCTGGCCATCAGCATCACGCCCGCCAGCACGGCCGACGATTCCCAGCGAAACTCCGCCTCGTCGACATCGGCGGGAGCCGTCTGCCGGGCCGTGTCGGGCCACGAGAGAATGCCGTCGAGCGTGGCCTGCTGTACGACCATGCGGCGATACATGCCGCGCTCGTCGATCCGTGTCGGATCCCAGAGGCCGAAGAGGTAGTTGGGCCTGCTCGCGGCGGGGTGCAGGAAGTCGAAGGCCCGGGGATCGATGGCGAGTTCCTCGAGCGCATCGAGGTCGAAGTCGGCCTGCCGCAGGAGTTCCACCGGGACCTCGCTGAGGATC
Source organism: Candidatus Kuenenia stuttgartensis (assembly GCA_945870505.1). Classification (GTDB taxonomy): domain Bacteria; phylum Planctomycetota; class Planctomycetia; order Pirellulales; family UBA1268; genus QWPN01. The sequence goes on from CAMBSN010000075.1 coordinate 5,171, forward strand.
GTGATCGCCCCGGCCACCAGCTGGCGATAACGGCCATGGGCCGCGCCGGCGCCGGCGACGTAGAGCGGGATCGGCCGCACCCGCTCGTGCGGATATGGGGCCGACAGGCGGCCGTTCTCCAGCACCGCCAGTGGCCGCCAGCCGACGTAGTCGTTGAGCCGGTCGATCACGCGAGCGACGGCGTCCGCCCGGTCGTCGTCGGGGGCGGCCTCCGCCAGCAGCGCGCGGATCGCCGCCATCACGAAGAACGGACGTTCGATGGCCCCCGGCGGCTGGTTCTCGAGGAGGTCGGTGTGGAACCGTCGGTAGGCCGGCAGCACGTCGCGGAACGTAGCCTCGACGGCCCAGCGGGCCTGCGTGGCATCGCGGAATGCGGCTTCTGTCGTTTCGAGTTCCCCGAGCCGCCGGCCAAGCGCCTCGGCGACCTGCTCGGCCGCGGTGGTCGACTCGGCCACCGTCCCTTCTGCCGACGCTGGTTCCGCGTCGGCAAAGAGGTCGTTTATCGCCCGCCAGGCGGCGGCATCGAACGCCCCCGACGAGAAGTTGAGGTAGCCGAGCAGCACCGCCGCGGCGTCACGGGAACCTGGCGGCTTCGCGGATGGCTGCATCGACGGGTTGGCAGAGGGGAGCGGACGGGCGGAAAAATCGGTGGAATCGTCACCAGCGTAGCATTTTTGTGCCCCCCCGATCACGAACTATCCTTGGCCTGCCGGGTGGCTCGGCGTGCGGATTTCTTCAGGACCCATCATCCATGCACCGCTTCTTCTCGCTCGGCGTCGCGCGGCTTGCGACGCTCTTGGCAGTGTTTCACGCGGCCGTGGCCGCGGCCGGAGGCACGCTCCTGTGCGGTACGGCTGGCGACGATCTCGTGGCCGCCCGCGCGGGACTCGTGCGGGAGTGGGTCGTGCAGATCCCGTTCGACTCCGCCGGCTGGACGCTCGAGAACGTGTCGATTGGCGACGGCCTCGTGGTCGCCACCAGCGGCGACGGGGGCGTGCATGCGGTGAGCACGGGGACCGCGGCCGGCGCGCCGCGGCCCGGGAGCGTGCTGTGGTCGCAGCGGATCGGACGGCCGGGAGGTTCAGGGCAACCGGCCGGTATCGGCGGCAACCTGGTCACCGTTGCCCACGACCTCGACATCTATGCCTTCCACCGCGCCGACGGCAGCCTCGCGTGGCGCCGCTCATTCGGCCGGCCGTCGTCCGGCGGCGTGGTGCCCTCTGGTGACTGGGCCTACGGGCCGCTCTCAGCCGACGGCGTGATGCGGATGCCAACCGATCCGTATCGGCGGCCAGTCGATCCGCGGTCGGCGCCGGACGGTGACCGTCGCCGTGGCGCTGCGGGGAATGGCACGAACGGGGCGTCACTGGCCGATCCGTTACGGCCGATTTCCCTCGACGCGGGCGGTCGCGTCGAATCCACCCCGATCGCCTACCAGGGCGGCGTGGTGTGGTGCACTGAAGACGGCCTCGTCGTCGCGGTTGTGCCGACCGACAGCAAAGAGACCGAATCGGAATCAACGCGAATGGAGTTCGACCTGGGCGCGCCGCCGGCGGGACCGCTCGTGGTTCGCGGATCGACGATCTACGCCGCCACCACACGGGGCGATCTCGCCCGGATCGATGACCTGCCGCCAGACGACGTCCACGAGTTCTCCGCCACCTGGCACGTGGTGCTGCCGCAGCGGCCCGAAGGTGGGCCGCTGGTCGGCGGCGGTACGGTCGCCATCTCCCTCGGCGACGAGGGGATCATGGCGTTCGCCGCCGAGACCGGCGATGAGCGGTGGCGGTCGTGCCTCGCGGGCCGGCTCGTGTCGATCACGGGTAACCAGGTGTGGTGCGTGGACCGCGTGGGACGGCTCTCGAGTCTCGACCTCGCCAGCGGGATGCCGGGGGCGTGGATGTGTCTCGGGAGCTTCACGCTGCCGGTGGCCAACACGGTGGACGATCGACTGATTCTGGCATCCCCCGACGGACTCGTGGTGTCGCTGGCGCCGCGGCGGACGGTCTCCGCCGTGCCCGCCGCCGCTCCGCCAGAGCCGAACTGGAAGCCGGCCGAGGAATCTCCCCCGCCGGTCCCGGCCGCCGAGTCGGCCGAGGAACCGGCCGCTGAGCTTGAGTCAACGGAAACCTGATCCGAGTCACGCGTGAACGCCGCTTGTCGTCGCGGCACCGCAGTCGGCCGGACCGGCTTCTGCGCGTGCCTCCGATCCGGCTGCTCCCCTTTCTGGAATGACAGGCGAGGGACGATGCTGCGAGGGGCTGCCCGTGCCCGGGAGCCGGCGTTGTTGACGAGCGCAGCCATGGATGGCGAAGCGAAGTCAGCATCGAGAGAGCGAAGGCCTGGAAGGCCGAAGTGAACGTCCGGCGACGGGCATGGGCAGCCCCGAGCCCAACGCGAATCGGGAACACACACAGGTTGACAACCTGTGCTACGAGAGACAGTAAGGGGCAGCCCCGAGCCCAATGCGAAGCGGGAGCACACACAGGTTGACAACCTGTTGTGCTACGAGAGGCGGCGACGGGCATGGGCAGCCCCGAGCCCAAGGCGAATCGGGGGCACACACAGGTTGAAAACCTGTGCTACGAGAGGCGAAGTCACGTGTGGCCCGGAGGACTTACCGTTCGCGGCTCGGACGTGCCGGCACGCGGCGCTTCGGATCCTGCCGCCAAGCGGCCTGCAGGAGCGCGTAGAGCGTCGCGTCGTGCCGCGCGAGCCGGTGTGGATCTTGGAAGAAGCACTCGCTCGCCACCGCGAAGAACTCCACATCGCTCTCGGACGCGTAGTCGTCGAACGCTGTCGCGCGGCCCTCGTCGAGTGCGGTCTCGAATCGCTCCTGCGCCGCGGCAATCCCGTCGAGCCATGCCTCGCGGTCGAGATCCGGCAGCGGCGGCACGCCGTCGATGTCGCCGTCGAGCGCGTCGACGAGATGCGCAAACTCGTGGATCACCACGCTCCGTGGTCCGTCGCGGAGCCGACCGCCATCCATCACGCCCGGCCACGACAGCGCCATGCTGCCCCCCGACCACGTCTCGCCGACCCTGGCTTCCTTCCACTCGATTTCCCCGCCACCCGCGAGCGGCGTCGACCGGGGCACGAGATAGTCGCCGGGGTAGACGAGCACCGATTTCAGCGAGCCGAACCACTCATCGCCCAGGCCAAGGGTCACGATCGCCGCCTGCCCGGCGATGCAGACCCGCACCTCGTCGGTGATCTCGAATCCCCCGCAGCCCTCGAACCGCTTCTCCGCGAGAAACACCGCGATCCACCGCCGGCATGCTTCTGCCTCGGTCGCGTCGAGCCACTGCCACGGCTTCACGCCGCGGCGGAGGATGTCGTGCCAGACGGACGGGAAGGGCCGCTCGGCGATCGCCCGGCGGCGGCGGGAGCGCAGAAACGAGAACAACATCGCGTCGGCCCTGCGGCGGACGGCGGGCCTACTGTGGCGGTACCGGTGACAGGGGCATCCGCCGCATGAACAGATCGAGCGCCATGATCAGGCAGCCGATGGAGAGCGCCACGAACGAGAGCACGAGCATCGCCGTGTCGACGTTCATCGGCGAGCGGCGCTTCGGCTGGGAGTCGTCTGCCATCTGGGTCGTTCCTCGAGCGGCCGCGGGAGTTTAGGCCTTGAGCCGCGTGGTCACCTTGTCGCCTCGCTGCACGACGCCGCGGGCGTAGGCCTTCACGATCTCGGCCACGGCGTGGTCGTGCATCACGGTCTTCACGACCGCGCGGCCGATGTATTCACCGCCCCGGTAGACCTCGAGCGTATGGCCGACCTGAAGTCCGTCGTCGCTGCCGAGCGAGACCTGGATCGAGCCCGCCGCCACCGCGATCACGTCGCCGTCGAGCGTGGGAACACGGTCTTTGGGGAGGCTGTCAACCGTGAGGCCGTTCTGCGTCAGGAGGATGCGGGCGTTGGCGACCTGCTTCTCGAGTTGCGCCTTCCGCTCCTCGGCGATCGTCAGCTGGGCCTGAGTCTCGGCGAGCGAGGCGGAAAGCTGTGACGACTTGTCGACCTGCGAGTCGACCTTCTCCTGCTGGTCCTTCACCTGAGCCTGGAGTTGCTCGACGGCCTTGTCGGCGGCGAGGAGATCATCGCGGAGACTGCGGACGTCTTGGACCGCCTTCTCCATCTCCGCCTGCCGCTTGTCCTTGTCGGCCCGGAGCGACTGCAGTTCCTGGTCTTTCTGCACGATCGCCGTCTGCAGCTTGGCAACGACCTGATCGCGAGACTGTTCGGATTCAGCCACCTTCTGCTGCAGCGAGGTGATCGCGGCCTCGAGTGCTGCCCGCTCTTCCTGCGCCCGCTTGATCTGGTAGGCGTAGCCAGGCTGCTGGCCGGGTAGGCAATCCTTCGGGTCGCGGTAGACCTCGTCCTTCCAGTTCACGTGCGACATGTAAATGACGCCCGCGAACGTCATCAGCATGAGGCTCATGACAAACACCGCGAACACAAAAATCTTGCCGATGATGTTCATGGAATCCCTCGCCGGCGGACGGCTCGCCTCCATTGTCGACCGGGGCTGATGGCCCGGGCAAGCCGACCGCCCCTCTCTGTTCGGCAGCCGGGTCGGGCTGGCTCAAGGCGGGGCCGATCGGACCGTCGCGGTCAGCCATCCCGACGGCTGCGGGGCTGCCCCGAACGCGGCATGGCGAGCGTCAGGATCGCCACGACCGTCACGCATAGCCAGACCGGCACGCTTCCCCAGGCCAGCCACGGGCTTGACCGCCCGTCCCGCCGGACCGCGGCCCGTAGCGTGGCGGTCTGGCGGCGGGGGCCACGGTCGAGGAGACGGCCCGAGCCATCGATGGCCGCCGAAAACCCGGTGTTGGCCGCGATCACCAGCGGCATGCGGACTTCGACGGCCCGGAAGATCGCGGCAGCGAGGTGCATGTCGAGTTCGCTCGATCCCCAGAACCAGCCGTCGTTGGTGAGGTTCACGATCACGTCGGGGCGGCGGCCCCGCGCCGCGAGCGACCGCACCAGCCCCCGGATCGCCTCCGGCAGCGCCGTCTCGTAGCAGATCGTCGGGGCCACCTCGTAGCCGGCGATCTCCACCGCGACCGGTGCGGCACCGGCCGACAGGCCGGCAGGCAGCGGCGTGATCCGGTAGAGCACCGGGAAGGTTTCGGCGAGGGGCACGTACTCGCCGAACATCACCGGGTGCATCTTGTCGTAGCAGGCCACCGGTCGCCCCTCGGCGTCGAGGAACAACCCGCTGTTGAAGTGTTCAACGCCGCCGGTGGCGCGGGGCGTGACCACCTGTCGATCGACGCCCACGAGCCACGTGGTGCCGTATCGCATCGCGAAGGTCTCGAGCGCTTCGAACCGCTGCCGCTCGAGCGCCGCGCGGCAGCGGGCCTGGCGATCGGCGTCAGAGTCGCCTTCGACGGCGGGTCCGAGCATCTCCTCGACGACCGGCTCCGGAAGGTGCTCGGCCGGGTCGATCGCCAGCACCGGCCACCGCCACATGGTCTCAGGCCAGACGATGAGGTCGGGCCGCGAGGCGGTGCCGGTGACGGCGAGGCCTTCGAGCGTGAGCGTGTCGTAGTGCTGGGCGACGTCGATCGCCTTGTCGGGATCATGCTTGAGCTCCGTGTCGATCGAGCCCTGCACGAGCAGCACGTCGAGCGGCCTGTCGTGCGCCACCGGCGCTGTCGCGAGCCGCAGCGACCCGTACGCCAGCGCGAGAATCATGCCGGCCGCCGCGGCGGCCGCCGCCGCCAGTTCCCGCCGAGGCCCTCGGGCGAGGACGGTCGTGCAGGCGGCGGCGACCGCCATCACGAGCCCGCTGACCCCCACCGCCCCGCAGGCGTCGGCGAGTTGGATCAGCGTGGTCCAGCGCCACTGCGTGTGGCCGAGCATGCCGAAGCTGAAACCGCCGAGCACTGTCCCCCGCAACTGCTCGCAGGCCATCCAGGCCAGGGCAGCCGCGGGCACGAGGGGCCAGCCTCTGCCATGCACGAGTCGCCGGGCGGCCCACACGAAGAGCGGCACGTAGCAGGCCAGATACGCCGCGAGTGCCACCCAGCCGATCGAGGTTGCGGGATGGGGAAGCCTGAGCCAATGGATCGTGAACAGCCAGTGGATGAAGCCGCCGGTCCAGATCGCCAGCCAGGGGCGGGGTCCGTCGAGTCGGGCTGTCGTCACCAGCGCCAGCCACGGCAGCGGCGCCAGCCACGCCAGCCACCAGAGATCGGCGGGGGGCTGGACGAGAAACATCGTGACGGCGCCGGCCAAGGCCAGCAGCCAGACTCGCCGGCCGTCAGTCGGCGTCGCGGAACTGACCGGATTCGGCAGCGCCGTCATTCGGCCACCTCAAACTCGGCGATCACGGCGCCGGTGACGACCGTCTCGTCCTCATCGAAAAACTGCGCCACCAGCCGTCCTGACACCGGTGCCTCGAGGTCAATCGTTACGCCCCCGGCCGCCAGTTCGGCCACGCGGTCGCCGGCCACGACGTTGGCGCCTTGCGGGACGAGCCAGAGCGACAGCGTCAGCGGCACATCGCGGATGCCAAACTCGGGGACTGCGAGCCGCTGCCGTGGCGGTGGGGCGCTGGCCGACATCGGCGTCACCGCTGCTCCCGAAGCCAGGCGAGCATCACCCTGCCGACGGCATCGAGCGACTCGGCCGAGCAGGCAGCAGGAGCGTCTGCGGTGGTGTGCCACTGCGGGTAGTCGAAGTCGATGATGTCGCAGGTGGGGATGCCGGCGATCATCCGCAGCGGCAGGTGGTCGTCCTGGACGGCGTGCTTGGGCCGCGGCACGAACTGCCGCACCTCCAGCCGGCGGGCGACGTCCCAGATCGAATCGACGACGGGCCGCGTGTCGGGCCAGTCGACGCTGTGCTGCTCCTGCCAGATCTCGAGGTCGCGGTCGCCCACCATGTCGAGCAGCACGCCGCAGCGATAGGCATGGGGCAGCCGGCCGGCCTTGTGGTCGGCCGCGTACTGCCGGGCGAAGAACGTGGAGCCGAGGAAGTAGGGGTCGCGCGGGGCGAACACGTATTCCTCGCCGTCGAAGAGCACGAAGTCGACGCCGACCGGCCCCGGCAGTGCGGGCATCGCGGCCGCGAGTTCCATCAGCACCGCCACGCCGCTGGCCCCGTCGTTGGCCCCGAGGAACACGCCTTTGGGATCGACTGGATCGTTGTCGGGAAACGGCCGCGTGTCGTAGTGGGCCGCCAGGAGCACGCGGTCGGTGCGGTCGGGGTGCCAGGAGACGAGGAGGTTCTCGAGGTGCACCGGCTTTCCGGTGCGGCGATCACGAATCTGGAAGGCCTGGCCCGAGACGGTCGCGCCCGCCGCGCGGAAGTGCTCCGCGAGCATGGCCCGCTGCCGATCCATCGCCGCCGACCCACTGGGCCGCGGGCCGAGGTTGCAGATCGCCTCGAGGTTTGCCATGGCACGGTCGCCTGAGAACGATGCCGGGGGAGCATCGGCGGCGGCCAGCCGCGCAGCGGCGGCGACGAGGAGGAGCCCGAGTCGTGAGATGGGGCAGTGGCGCATGCGGGGAACCCGGCCGCGGCGAGGAGGATGGCCCGAGTCTATCCCCGGGTCGTCGAGGACCGACAGGTGGTTTCCGGGGGCGCGTGGAGGATGCCGCCAGGAGTGCCTACACTCGCGGGCGGGAAGACCCCGGTTCCCCCCGCCCCAGAGACCATCCCATGTCGATCGCCTTCGGCCCGCGGCTCTTCGCGGCCGTCCGCTGCCTGCTCGTCGCCACCATCGGAGCAGCCTCGGCCATCGGGACCGCCCGCGGTGGCGGCGGGCCCGAGAACGTGTTCGTGGTGGTCAACTCCGCGAGCGTCGACAGCATCGGCGTCGCCAACGCCTTCGTGGCGGCCCGCGGTATTCCGCCGATCAACATCCTCATGCTTCCCTGGCAGGACAACATCGAGAGCACGACGATCGGCCGGTTTCGCAACGAACTGTTCGCCCCGATCGTCAAGGCGATCGGTTCGAGGCGGCTATCGACGCAGATCGATTGCATCGCGTGGTCGAGCGATTTTCCCTGGCGGATCGACTACAAGGACGAACTCCCCCCCGAGCTCGTCGCGAAGGACACCTATCCGTCGGGCTCGCTCACCGGGATGACGATGCTCTACGCGGCCGTGCAGAGCGGAGGGGTGGCCTGGCTCGATCCGGAGAGCAACGACTACTACCGTCCGCTGGCTCGTGACGGCGTGCCGGCGACCACCCAGGGCTTCCGCGGCTGGTATGGCTGGGGAAACGACGGCAGCCTCCTCGAGGCGGGGGGCACGAGGTACTTGCTTTCTGTGATGCTTGGCGTGACGGCCGGCCGCGGCAACAAGCCCAGCGATGTCGCGGCCTACCTGAAGTCAGCAGCCAAAGCCGACGGCACTCGGCCCGAGGGCACGATCTACTTCATGACCAACACCGACGTACGGACCACCACTCGCAGCAGTGTCTTCCCCGCGATCGTCAAGGCGCTCGGCAACCTCGGCGTGAATGCCCAGATCGTCTCGGGGGCGGTGCCGGGTGGGAAGTCCGACGTCGCTGGGTTGATGGCCGGCACGCCCGACTTCGACTGGAAGTCGAGCGGCAGCACGATCACGCCGGGGGCGATCTGCGAGAACCTCACGAGCTTCGGCGGGATCTTCACGGCCAACTCCTCGCAGACGCCGCTCTCCGAGTTTCTCCGCTACGGCGCCGCCGGGTCGAGCGGCACGGTGATCGAACCCTATTCGATCCCCGCCAAGTTTCCGCACGCGGCGATTCAGGTGCACTACGCCCGCGGGGCAAGCCTGGCCGAGGCCTTCTACCAGTCGGTCCGCTGCCCCTACCAGCTGCTCGTCGTGGGCGATCCGCTCTGCCAACCGTGGGCCCGGATTCCGGAGGTGGAGATCGTCATGGCCGCCGACGCGCGGGTGCTCGAGCCTGGGACGGTCCTCTCCGGCACAGTCGAGCTCGAGCCGCGGGCCACGGTGCCCGGTGGCGGTGCGGTCGATCGCTACGAGCTCTTCCTCGACGGCGTGCGGGTGACCGACTGCGGGGCCGGTGGTCGGCTCACGCTCGACACCACCGCGCTCGCCGACGGTCACCATGACCTGCGGGTGGTCGCGATCGAGACCTCGTCGATCGAGACGCAGGGCCGAAGCGCGGTGCCGGTGATGTTCACCAATCACGACCGCACGATCGAGTTGGCGGTCGAGCCTCTGCGGGTGAGCCGGAAGGGAACCGTTCGCGTGACCGTGCGCGGCACGGGGATCGCCGGTGCCGTCGTCTTCGCCACCGGCCGCGTGCTTGGCCGCACCACCGGCCCGGAATCATCGATCGAGGTGCCGGCAGAACTCCTCGGCCGTGGCACCGTGACGGTGCGGGCCACTGGTCGCGGCGGCACCACGCCCGCTGAAAACGTCAACGCCGCGCCCGTGACGATCG
>CAMBSN010000076.1 GCA_945870505.1 Candidatus Kuenenia stuttgartensis
CGCTCCACGATCACCCGGGCATGCTTCACCAGCTGCGGCTCGGCGAACGCATTGACCACGAGCGGTCGCTTGAGCATCACTGGCGGCTCGCCCTCCACCGCTGCCGCCTGGCGGAGCGGGCCCGCCACCGCCGAGGGCAGTGCCGCCACCAGGTTGATGGTGAACTCCAGCCGCGGCACCACCCGTTTGCCGTCGATTCGCATGAAGGGCACCACCCGGATCGGCCCGTTGAGCAACTGCCGCAGAATCACCGCCGCCCGGGCCTCGTCGCCGAACAGCTGGCCCTTCACCGCCCCGAGGTGATCGAGAAGTTTCGCGGTCGAAGGCAGTTTCTCCTTGCGTCCCGCTTGTTCCTCAACCTCCCGCCAGCGAGCCCGCACGATCACCAGCTCCTGCTCCCGCTCCGCCAGCCGGGCGGTGAGCGATGCGAGAGCCCCGTCGCCACTCTCCACGGCGGCAGAGAGCCGCTCGATTCCCGCCACGAGCCTCTTCTCCTCCTTGTCGAGCTTCTTGAGTTCGGCGGCCACGGCGCCACCTTTCTCATGGAGCTCCTTCACGCGAGCAAGCACCGCTTCGCGGACGCCGTCGAGCGTGAGCACCTCGTTCACGACGGCCTCGAGTACGGCGGGATACACCCGCTTTCGCATGCAGTAAACGCGGTTCCAGCACTTTCCCGTCGCCGAGGCGGAGCAGCGAAACGAGCCGTCCTGTTTCCCGTACGAGTACATGGGCGAACCACACACGCCGCAGTTGAACACGCCGGCCAGCAGGCCTCGCCGCTGCCGGGTCGTGCCGCGGAGCGGATGGCCGGCACCGCGAACCGGCTTCTGGAAAACGCGACGCTTGTCGACCACCTCGTTAGCCCTGTACCACAGGTGATCCGACACGATCCGCAGATGCGGGCTCTCCCGCGTCTGGATCTTGTCCTCGTCGTTCCAGACGTACTCCGATTTGCCCGTCCGCAGCTTTCGCTTCGCCTTCTTCTTGCGGAAGGTCTCGAAGCCCCGGTAGATCGTGCGGCGGATGATGGCGTTAACGTTGCCCGCCGTCCACTTCGCCTGTCGAGACCACTTGGCCTTCGCGAACTTGATCGAGTCGAGCCATTCGCCGACCTCGGCCGCCGTTTCTCCGGCGGCGACCCGTTCGAAGACCTCGCGGATGACCACCGCCTTCTCCTCGTCAATGACGTCGAAGAATGGGCCCTTGGCGGGCTCGGTCTCCGTCGCCGGCAGGGTCGGTCGACGCTTGTACCCGATCACCGTGTTGCCGACGGCGGCACCACGGGCCCACAAGCCGTCATGGGCTCGCTCGATCCGCTTCCGGGTGTAGAAGTTCGAGCGGGCGTGCTGCATCTGACTCATGTGCAGCCGATCGGGCCAGTCGTCGTCAGCCGTGTCGATGTAATCCGACGTGCAGATCACCCGTACGTCGGCGTCCACCGCCGATTCAAAGAGTTCGCCCGCCTTCGTGTGGTGGCGGTAGAGCCGGCTCGATTCCTCGGCGATGATCAGGTGCCATCGCTTGGCCTCGATTCCTGCCCAGACCTGATTGATCCCTGGGCGATCGGCGATCTCGCCGCTGACCTCGGGCTCGGCAATGACGTCGATCACGACCTGCTCCGGCTTCCAGCCCTTGGGCAGGTTCGACTCCAGGAACGTTCGGCAAGAGGCGACCTGGTCGTCGATGCTCGACTGCCGCTGCTCCTCAGTGGAGAACCGGGCGTGGATCAGGGCGCGGAGCGGCTGCTCCTTCGGCAGCAGGATGGGTTGGCGGAGGTGCATCATGACGCACCCCCTTTCGCGGCCACCGGCGGCACGATCGCGATCGTCCGAGCGGCACCGCGGCCCCGAGCGGAGAGGCCAACCCTCTCCGGCATGGCCCCGAAACACTTTGCTGAAACTTTGCTGAAGGGTCCTGTCTTTGCCCAAAACGGGCCGCTCCGTCCCAACACCAGCCAACGATCACAAGTCGTTGTCGGGCATGGACATTGCGTCAGGAATCGCAGAAAATCCGAGACCGTGGAAAACAGTCCCGAAAGAATCCCGCCCTCTCCGTTGGTTAGAGAACGTCGAAGCTTGGAGGCCCATCGCTCCGGCCCCGCTCACTTGCCGAGCGGGTGCTCCTGCTGGCAGCCCGGATCCTTCGGCGCGGGCTCGCCCACCTTCTCCACCGGGTGCGTGAACAGATATCGCCAGACCGGCTCGTAGAGCGGCTTGCCGTCCGGCCCCGCCGGTGACGACTTCCCCGGCTGGACGGCCGAATGAGCCCGCTTCTCGTCCCCGCCGACATCGGCGGCTGAAACGAGCCGCCGGGAATTGCCGTAGGGAGCAGGCGTGTCGTCCACGTTCACGATCGGGCCGCACTCGTGCAGCCCAAGCAACTCCCACGAGCGGCAGTAGTGGTCGCCCGACCAGCCGCCGTCGAGCACGTGGGAAAACCCGAAATACCGCTCCACGGGCGTCGCCGATTCGAGCGACTGCCAGTCCTGGTCCTGATCACGCGGCCCACAGAGCATCACGACGCGGTCCACCTTGACCTCCTTGGCGAACCGGGCCGCCGTGGTGGCTCCGTGCGACGCTCCCGCGACGATCACCTTGTTCCAGCGGACCTCGGAGCCGTCGGACGACAAAAACTGCTTCCAGTCCGCCTGCGGGTTCGTCCGCACGAGCCAGTGGAGCATCGCCCGCACCCGCTCCATCATCCCGTCGGGCACCGGCACGTCGAGCTGATCGCTCATGTCGCGGCCGGTAGCGGCCTCGAGCCGGACGTTGCCCCGGTCCATGCGGTCGCGGGATTTCAGGATGCCGAACCACTGGTTGGCGTAGTGGGGCTGCACCGCGTGCAGGCCGTACTCGTTGAGCTGCTGGAAGAGGGCGTCGTTGTAGCCCATGAGCCAGACCACGAGCCGGCCCCGCGGCTTCACCCGCGTGTCGACCGAGGCATGCTCAACATCGGCCGGCTTGCCGTCCTTCTCGAACACGAAATCGATCTCGGGATGGGGCTTCGCCCGCGGGTCGAGTTCGCTCGCCCGGGCCTGGAGGTGATACCGCTGGGGCCGCGGGTCTTTCGGCGCCGCGACAACCGTCGTGGTGCACGCCGTGCACACGGCCACCACGGCGAGCCGCAGGAGGAGACGTCGCACGTTCAAATCCCCTCGAGCCTGCCGGTGGTTTCCGGGAGACTCTCCGACTTCGCCCCCATCCGATCGAGCAACGACGCGAACAGGTTGTTGAGCGGCGTCTTCGGATCGTACTTCCGATGGCTGCCCGGCTGCAGCGTGCCGCCACCGCGGCCCGCGAGCAGGATCGGCAGGTTGTTGTGGTCGTGCCTGTTGCCGTCGCCGATGCAGCCGCCGTACACGATCATGCTGCGATCGAGCAGCGTCGCATCACCCTCGCGCACCGATTGAAGCCTGCCGAGCAGATAGGCCAGCTGCGTGGTGTGGAAGCGATTGATCTTGGCGATCTTCGCCTGCTTGCCGGAGTCGTTGCCATGATGCGAGAGGTCGTGGTGGCCCTCCGGCACGTCGATGAAGGAGTAACTCCGTCCACTGCCCTCGTTGGCGAAGACATAGGTCGCGACCCGGGTCGAGTCGGTCTGGAAGGCGAGCACGAGCAGGTCGGCCAGCAGCTTGAGATGCTCCTCGTAGCTCTCCGGGACGCCGCCGGGCTTCTTCATCGTGATCGCCGCGTTCGCCCCGGCGCGGCTGGCCCGCTCGATCCGCTGCTCGACCTCGCGCACGGCGGAGAGATATTCGTCGAGCTTGCGCCGGTCGGCGTGGCCGAGCGACTGCTCGAGGCGTCGGGCATCCTCGATCGCGAAATCGAGGATGCTGCGGCTGAAGCGGTCTCGCTTTGCGCGGGCCTGGGCCGACTCCCCCGGCCGCCCATCCTCGAACAGCCGCTCGAAGATCAGCTTCGGGTCGTTCTCCTTGGGCAGCGGCTGGGTCTCATTGCGCCACGAGATCGTTGAGGAATAGACGCAGCTGTAGCCCGAGTCGCAGGTGCCCGACGTCTTGCCGAGATCAACGCCGATCTCCAGCGATGGAAACCGCGTCTTGCGGCCGACCGCCGCCGCCGCGATCTGATCGACCGACGTGCCGCAACGGATGTCGAGGCCGTCAGTCTTGCGGGCCTGCACGCCAGTGAGAAACGAAGCCATCGAGCGAGCATGGTCGCCGGGGCCGTCGCCGTTGGCGTTGGCCCGGTGCTGGGCGAGCCCTGACAGGACGCTGAAGTCACCCCGCAGCGCAGCGAGCGGCTCGAGCGTCGGCGGCAGCTTGTACGCCGAACCGGTGTCGGCGGGAGTCCAGTCGGCCATGTGGACGCCGTTCGGCACGTAGAGAAAGGCCATCCGCAGTGGAACCGCGGCGTTTGGGCGAGAGGGCGCCGCGGCCGCGGGCTCCATCGCGTCGAGCAACGGCAGGGCGATCCCCGTGCCGAGCCCGCGCAGCATCGTCCGTCGCGACAGCCTTGGTATCATTTGAGATCGGCTCCTGATTCGCGCTGGCGGAACGCAGGGCTTTTCACGATCTCGGCGACGATCACCGAGAAGCGGTCGCCCTGTGCAGCGGAGGCAGTTGCGATCCGCTCCACCATGCAAGCATCATAATATTCGAGGCCCCGGCCGAGGCCATAGATCAGCAATTTCTCGATCAGGCAGCGGCGAAACTCATCTTTGCGGGCCGCGAGGATCGCGCGGAGTTCCGCCGGCCCGCTGAAGCGGCGGCCGTCGGGGAGCTCGCCTCCTGCGTCCACCGCGGTCTCGCCGTCGCGGTCGCGCCAGGCACCGACCGCGTCGTAGTTTTCCAGGCCGAACCCGAGCGGATCCATGAGTTTGTGGCACGAGGCGCAGGCGGGGTCGGACCGGTGCTGTTCCATCCGCTGCCGCAGCGTGCCCACGAGTTTCTCTCCATTGTTATCGGCCAGTTCCGGTACATTCGCCGGCGGATCCGGCGGCGGGGCGGCGAACAGGTTTTCGAGGATCCACTTGCCCCGCTTCACGGGGCTGGTGCGGGTAGGGTTCGAGGTGACCGTAAGGATGCTCGCCTGACCGAGCAGGCCGCCCCGCTTCCCGCCCTTGAGCGCGACCTTCCGAAACTCGCCCCCCTGCACCTCCGGCAGGCCGTAGTGGCGGGCGAGCCGTTCGTTGACGAACGTGTAGTCGGCTTCGAGAAATTCGAGCACGCTACGATCGTCACGGACGACGTGGGCAAAAAACTCCTCCGTTTCCCGGCGAAACGCCTCTCGGAGCTCGTCGTTGAAGCCTGGAAAACGCTTCGGGTCTGGCTTCACTTCGTCGAGCCCGCGCAGCTGGAGCCACTGGCCGGCAAAGTTCTTCACGAACGCCCCGACCTTCGGGTCACGGAGCATCCGCTCCGCCTGCGTGGCCAACTGGTCGGGCGTGTGCACCTCGCCGCGGGCCGCCGCCCGAAACAGGGCGTCATCCGGAATACTGCTCCACAGGAAGAACGAGAGCCGCGCCGCCAGTTCGTAGTCGCTGAGATTCCGGATCCGGCCGGGCGGCGGATCGCCCTCCGCCCGAAACAGGAACGACGGCGACACGAGCAGCGCCGACAGGGCGAGTTGGGCGGACCGTTCGACCGTCTCGCCACCACGCCGGGCGGAGAAAAACACGGCGCCGAGCCCATCGAGTTCCTCGGCCGTGGCGGGGCGGCGAAAGGCCCGGGAGGCGACCGGCCCGAGCAGCGCCTTCATCTGGTCGGCCTGCTCGGTCAGTTCGGCCTTGGGATTGATCGGCTTCGAGAAGAAGCGGGTGTGCGAGGCGGGCAGGTCGTCCGGCAAAAGGCCGATCGGCCCGGCGAGTGTGATCGCGTCGACGGTCAGGTTGCGGTCGCGCTTCTTCGCGTCCTTCTCAGACTTGTCGTAAAAGTCGTTGAGAAACGCCACGCCAAATTGGTGCTTGCCCGGCTCAAGCCGGAGCTTCACGTCGTACTCGATCGGCGCTCCCCGGCCGTTCGGCACGTCCACGGTGCGTCGCGGCTTGCCGTCGAGGCCGAGCATCATTCGGCAGGGATCCGGGCCAGCCTGGTCGCCCCATGCCATGACGCGGATCGCGTAATTCCCCTCCCGCTCGATCTCGAAATCCCGCGTGAACTGGCCGGTGGAGTTGAGCTTCCCTCCCTCGATGCGGCGGGTAGGAGCGGCTTCGGCATCCGTGCTCGCGATCGCGGCACGGGCCACGACGTCGGCGGCATCGATGTAGCGGTCGAGGAGCACGGGCGGGAGCGAGAGCACGTCGCCGATCGTGTCGAAGCCGTAGCCGACGTCGTCGGAGGGAAAGTCGTCGGCGGGACGGACATCCACGCCGAACAGGTCGCGCACGGTGTTGTTGTACTCCTCCCGGTTGAGCCGGCGGACGGTGACGCGGCCGGGGCGTTCGCCGCGGGAGCAGTCGGGCACGAGCGCGTAGTCGGCGATCCAGCGTTCGAGCGTCGCGATCTCCGCGCGGGTCGGCTGCTCGGAGTCGATGGGAGGCATGGCCCCGCCCTGCATCTGCCGGAGCACCTTCACCCAGGCCTTGCGCTCGTGCGTCTTGGCCCGCGACTCCTTGTAGGTGTCGAGCGTGATCCCCGCCTCGGCCAGATCGCCGGAATGACAGTCGAAGCAGTAGCGCTCGAGGATCGGCCGGACATCGCCCGGGAAGGACAGAGGCGTTGCAACGCCGGAGGCAGCCGAGCAGATCAGGGAGAACGACAAAGCCCCTGCGACGGCGAACCGCGGCAGCAAGACACGGCTGGAGCGGGAGACATCACAATCGAACGAGTTCACTGAAGACTTTCGATTCGGCCACATTCATTCCCAGGCCCGACTCAGTAGCCGCTCGTTCCCTCGCCACCGGCCTTGGTGCCGAGGGCGCCCCACACGCCGTAGGGGCTCGGTATGGAGGATGTGTTCGAGACCACGGTGGTCATTGTGCCCGTATCGATCGTGTCGGCAATGAAGGCCACCGCCCCGTCTGCAAATGCGACATTCACCCCTCCGGGATGGCCGCTCGTGGGCGGCAGGACTGCGGTGGTGTTGTCGGCATTCGTCGTCGCGCCTCCGCAGGAAGGCGAATTCGGCGGCAGAATCGTGTGAAAACCCACTCGCTCGGCCTGGCCGTCAGTCCAGAAGTTTCCCCACACCGTCTTGACTTGCGTTGCACCGGTGTAGTTCGCACCGTCGGAAACACTCAGGCAGGCCCTCGGGTTCGATGAAATCGAGGCTACCTGCGCGATGGCGCTCTTGATCGAAGCACCGGACGTGGCGGCCCACGTGCCGTTGTTGGTCGAACCCCGCAGGCGTTCGCTGAACAAGATCGTCTTGCTCAGGCCGTCGGAGCATTCCCGAAACTTCACGCCGGTGTTGACCTTTGTCGCCGACGCCGGAGTTGTCGTCGCGTCCCAGAGACCGATATTCCACAGTCCACGACCCGCTGCCTGGGCCGGCGTTGCGCCGCTATCGAGGCCGAGCCGGCGGGAATTTTGAAAGGTCACGGAGTCGCCCATGCAAAGGGCGTAATTATGGCCCCTCGCCTGATAGGTTGCCGTCTCGTCGGGACAGGAGAGCGTCGCGGGAGCAGTGTTCCAAGGAGTCCAACTTGCATAGGCGTATGGTCCTCCGGGCGGGTACGTCGCATCACCGGCCATGATGTCGTCGTACATGACAGTCTCTTCCATGTAAGGAAGCAACTCAATGAACGCGCTGCGGCGGGCGTTGTTCTGCGTGTTCGAACCCGTGCAGCAGGTTCCCCCCGTCCGACTCGGCAACGCCTTTTTCGTCTCGTGGTGGTTGATCGCCGCGAGGGCCACCTGCTTGATCTTGTTGGTGCAGGCAGACCGCCGCGATGATTCGCGGGCGCTTTGGACTGCGGGAAGTAATAGGCCGACGAGGACACCAATGATGGCGATCACCACGAGCAACTCGACGAGCGTGAACCCTCGCCATGCACCCGAAACTGCCACTGCGATGCCATCCCTTCTTGAGGATCGCCTCATGCCTCACCCCTTCGCTTCCGGTGAACCCCAACAAAACGCCACCAGCCTCGCCATAATCCAGCGATTTACCCATCACTACAAATCTTATACCATAAGGGTAGGGTGGTGGGAAAAGTTTCCACCGCCCACGCCGCCGGAATCCGGCAGTGGAACGCCGATCGACTCTCGAGAACGCCGACGAACCTGTGACCGCAATGAGACCGAGCATTTCATCGATAGTGGCGCGGTGTGCCGTGCTGATCGCCTGCGTCGGCTGCAGCGGCGACCGGTTTCCCGTCGGAGAGGTCACCGGCCGCGTGACGCTCCAGGGGAAGCCGCTGGAGGGCGTCGTCGTGCAGTTCGAGCCCCGAAACCTGAACTCCAAGGCACTGCTGCCGGCGGCGTTCGGCGTCACTGATGCCGACGGCCGCTACCGCGCCTTCCGCACCGGCAACAAAAAGTTTGGGGCGGTCGTGGGCGTAAACCAGGTGCGCGTGACCGTGCCGGAGGGAAGCACGGCCAAGGTGCACCCGCGATACGGCGCCGACCGCGCCTTCTGGGCCGAGGTGGTGCCCGGGAGCAACGTCTTCGATCTCGAGTTGGTAAGCGATCCGACGAAGTCCCGGCTGAAGTCCGAGGAACCGCCGGCGGAGTGACGCGGCAGTGGTGGATCGGTGGCGGCAGGCAGATAGAGGGAAGGGGCGCGATGGGTATCACGTGGATGAGAGCGAGGGCAGCGGGGCGGACGGGGAAGGCGGCCTTCACGTTGGTCGAATTGCTCGTGGTGATCGCGATCATCGGCGCGCTGATCGGCCTGCTCCTGCCGGCGGTGCAGACCGCCCGCGAGGCGGCGCGGCGCAGCTCCTGCCAGAACAACCTCAAGCAGATCGGCCTCGCGATCCTCAATCACGAGAACGTGAAAAGGCCTACCCCGCCGGGTATACGTATTTCGGCAGCAGCGAGCGGTGCTGGGGGTGGGCGACGTTCATTCTGCCCTATATGGAGCGGATGGATCTCTACCAAGCCCTCCAGCCAGACAAGCGAAAACTCAGCGCCATATGCGTTGCGGGTGCTGCGCAGACCGACATCGACGCCCTGCAGACCAAGATCGCGCAATACCGTTGCCCCTCCGACAAGTCGCCCGACCTGCGTGATCCAAAACTATTCGAACCCACCCCCGGCACGACTTCGGCGATCAGCCTGTTCGGCAACAGCCCGCCATTCCAAGTTGCGACGTCGAATTATGTGGGGGCAGCAGGAAGCATGATCATTACAGGCACCTACGCGGCACCTCAGTATGATTTTGACTGTGGTGGAGTCTTTTTTGGAGTGACGGACGCCAAAGCCACGCCTCCCGGGCGCGGCCCCCTTGGGGTGAAGGCAAGCGATATCACGGACGGTACGAGCAAGGTGATAATGGTCGGAGAACGGGAATACAACGGATTGGCTGCGACATGGGTA
Organism: Candidatus Kuenenia stuttgartensis; assembly: GCA_945870505.1. Lineage (GTDB taxonomy): Bacteria > Planctomycetota > Planctomycetia > Pirellulales > UBA1268 > QWPN01. Next base: position 9,440 of record CAMBSN010000076.1, read on the forward strand.
GGGACGGGCAACGCCGGTGGATTCGATCCGAAGGACAACGGCGCGATTCTGGGACGGGCTGCCGGTTTCAATCAAAACTGGGATCTCTATGGGCTGTACGTCTCCACCGGTCAGCCTCAAAATCGAGGCAAGGCGCCGTCCAGCACCCATTCGAACGGAGTGCAATACCTGTTCGCCGACGGGGCGGTCGTCTTTATCTCCGACGCGGTCACCGTGCTCGCAAGCCTTTTCAATCGATGCGACCGTGCGCCCCGAGTCGTGGATGTGTCTCGGTATTGACGCTCTTGAGTGAAACGAAGTGTCTTGAGGACAAAGGGGCTGCCATGAGATCGTCGACCACGTCTTGTACGAGGGCCCCTGCCGGCTTCACGCTCGTGGAGTTGCTCGTGGTGATCGCGATCATCGGCGCGCTGATCGGCCTGCTCCTGCCGGCGGTGCAGACCGCCCGCGAGGCGGCGCGGCGCAGCTCCTGCCAGAACAACCTCAAGCAGATCGGCCTCGCGATCCTCAATCACGAGAACGTGAAAAAGGCCTACCCCGCCGGGTATACGTATTTCGGCAGCAGCGAGCGGTGCTGGGGGTGGGCGACGTTCATTCTGCCTTACATGGAGCGGATGGATCTCTACCAGAGTTTGCAGCCCGACAAACGCAAGTTGAGCAGCGTGTGCGTGTCCGGTGCGGCGCAGGCCGACATCGACGCCCTGCAGACGAAGATCGCGCAGTATCGCTGCCCGTCCGACAACTCTCCCGATCTTCGCGACAAGGCCCGTTTCAATCTGCCCACCGACGCGACGTCCCTCTTCGGTTCATCGCCGCCCTTTCCGGCGGCCACGTCCAACTACGTGGGTGCCAGTGGTGGCCAATGGATATCCGGCACCGACAACTCGCATCCGACCGGCTACGGGGCCCCCTACAAAGACTTCGACTGCGGCGGGGTTTTCTTTGGCCGATGGGATGCCACCGCATCCAACCCGGGCAGCGGTCCGCTGGGCGTTAAAGTCTCCGGCATCACCGATGGCACGAGCAAAGTCATCATGGTGGGTGAACGGGCCTCCAAGGGCTTCGCAGCCGTCTGGGCGGGCGTCGGCCTGACGACGGACTTCGGCCCCGCGGGAACCTGCACGACGCTCGCTCGGCTTGGTTTCAATCAAAACTGGGACCTGTACGATCTCTACGGCTCGGATAACCGTGGCAAGGGGCCCAGCAGTGCCCACTCCAATGGCGTCCAGTATCTCTTTGCAGACGGGGCGGTAGCGTTTATCTCAGATGCGGTCAGTGCCACGACCATGAACCAGCTGCAGAATCGAGCCGATCGGGCGCCGCGGGTCGTGGACGTATCTCGGTATTGACTGACGGGGGCTTTCTGCGGATGAGAGGATGTTCGTGAGATCGCTGAAGGCTTGTTGTTCTGTGTTCGCTCGAGCAGGTGAATCCGCGGTGCATGCGACCCGGAGCACGAAACTGGGGGCCCGGCCATGACAAGGTTTGATGTCCCACGTCGCGCCGCGGGCTTCACGCTCGTGGAGTTGCTCGTGGTGATCGCGATCATCGGCGTGCTGATCGGCCTCCTGCTGCCGGCGGTGCAGACCGCCCGCGAGGCGGCGCGGCGCAGTTCCTGCCAGAACAACCTCAAGCAGATCGGCCTGGCGATTCTCAATCACGAGAACGCGAAGAAGGCATTTCCCGCAGGCTACACTTACTACACGACGAACGAGCGATCCTGGGGCTGGGCGACGTACATCCTGCCGTACATGGAGCGGATGGATCTCTACCAATCACTTCAGCCCGACAAACGAAAACTAAGCGCCGTGTACGTCTCGGGCGCCGCGCAGGCCGACGTCGACGCGTTGCAGACAAAAATCAGCCAGTATCGCTGCCCCTCCGACACGTCGCCCGATCTTCGCGACAAGAGCCGGTTCAATTCCCCCACCACCGTTACGTCGTTGTTCGGCCCCTCGCCGCCGTTTGCGGTCGCGACGGCCAATTACGTGGGCTCGAGCGGGGGCTGGAGCGTCGCGGGCACGCCGACCGCGGGGTGTGTTTTGGGCGGCGCGGTCGTTTGTGTCACGAACACCACTTTCTACTGCGCTCCGCACTCGAACGCCGATCCCGGTGGGATTTTCTTCGGGAGTCTCTCGGGGCCTACGTCGCCAGGTGCCGGGATGCTCGGCGTGAAGGTGAGCGACATCACCGACGGGACGAGCAAGGTTCTGATGGTGGGTGAGCGGGAGGTCAAGGGGTTGGCCGCGACGTGGGTGGGGTCGGGAAATCCCTGCGACTATGGTCCGGCGGGCACGTGCTCGACGCTTGGCCGCCCGGGGTACCAGAACTGGGACGTCTACGACCTCAACGCCATTGAAAACCGCGGCAAGAACTTCTCGAGCCCGCATCCCAACGGCGTCCAGTATCTCTTCGCGGACGGGGCGGTCGCTTTTCTGTCGGATGGCGCCACCGTTCAGGGGCAATTGGCCAACCGCTCCGACCGTCTGCCCCGGGTCGTGGACGTGTCGCGGTATTGAACCAAAGCCCCCGAGATTCACATGCCCGCGACCAGGGTCCGTGGCGGAAACCTTCCAACACGCTCCGTCTGCATAGCTCGCCGGCGTGCCGCCCCCCTGGCCCCTCCTATCCTTGGAAGCCGGCCAAAAATCCTCAGTAGCCGCCTGAACCGATCGCGCCCCCAGGGGATGTGACTGCCGCACCCGACTTCTCCGCCGCCTGCCGGCGACGATACTCATCAAGCATCGCCGCCGTGGCCGTCGCACCACACCGGGAACAGCCGAGGTCACGAACCTTGATGAGCCCGTCGAGATCCCGCACACCTCCAGCCGCCTTGAGCTGAACCGCCGGCGAAACACTCGACCGCATCAACGCGAGGTCGTGCTCCGTAGCTCCTTTGTAGTTGTAAGAGCCATCAGGCTGCTTGATGAATCCGTAGCCGCTCGAAGTCTTCACCCAGGCAACCCCTGCTCGTTCGCTGATTTCACAGAGCTTCCGCTTGAATTCATCCCCCGAGAGGCCCGCACCCCCGTTCGTGAGATAATCGTTCTCAAAGATCACCTTGACTTTCGCGCCGTGCCGGCGTGCCTCATCGCACACGGCCCTCACATCCCGCTCGACATAGTCCCAGTCCCCGCCAAGTGCCTTGCCGATATTGATCACCATGTCGATTTCAGCGGCGCCGTCTCGACACGCGAGCTCCGTTTCGTAGCGTTTCGATTCGGTGCATGAGTTGCCGTGCGGAAAGCCGATCACGGCCCCCACGAGCACGCCGCTGCCCTTGAGCAGTTCGGCGGCCCGACGCACCGCGTAGGGCTTGATGCAGACGGATGCAACCCGGTATTCCGCGGCGAGACGACATCCCTCCTCGAGATCCTTGTCGGTCATCGTGGGATGCAGTAGCGAGTGATCGATCATGGAGGCGAGTTCTTCATAACTGTATTTCATCAGAGATCTCCAAGAAGAGAGGAGCTCACACTGCGGCCCCGATGAACGGGTGAAGTACATCTCGAGCGACCCGCAGCGCCCGTTGTCGCCCAGCCAGGCTGTTTCCAAACGTATCGTCCTCGACCTCGATGCAGATCGGACCGTCGTAGCCCGTTTCCATCACCGCCGCCATGAAGGCTGCCCAGTCGATTTCGCCGAAGCCGGGCACCCTCGGCTGATGCCACTCGAGGGGCGGAGCAAAGATGCCCACCTGATCGAGACGGTCGCGATGGATCTTGACGTCCTTGGCATGGAGGTGGAAAAGCCTGTCCTTGAACTCCTGCAGGGCGGACGCTGGTTGGATGAACTGAAGCGCGAAGTGCGACGGATCGAAGTTGAGACCGAAGTTTGCGGAGGGGATGTCGGCGAAGGCCCGCCGCCAACGAGCTGGTGTCGTCATGAGGTTTTTCCCGCCCGGCCACTCGTCGCCGGTAAAAAACATCGGGCAGTTCTCGATACCGATTCGAACACCCTGATCCTCGGCAAATCGCACGAGCGGCCGCCAGACCTCCAGGAAACGGGGCCAGTTGTCGTCGACACTCATTCTCCAATCCCGACCGACGAACGTGTTGACCGTGTCGAGCCCGAGAAGTCGAGCGGCAACCATCACCTTCTTCAGATGATCCATCGCCACGGAGGCGACCGCCGGATCAGGGTCGAGGAGATTCGGGTAGTACCCAAGCGCACTGAGGCCCACACCATGGCGATCACACGCCGCATGCACCATGTCGGCGGAAGCAGTGGTGAAATCGGTTACATCGATGTGGGTGACCCCGGCGAACCGTCGGTCTGCCTTGCCGACCGGCCAGCACATCACCTCAACACAACTAAACTTCTCCGCCGCCGCGAAGGCGAGGACTTCCTCGAGGGATAGTTCATGGAGAATCGCGGAAACGAAGCCGAGTTTCATGATCGATGCACCCACTATTCAGAGCATGCCACAGAAATCACGCCAGCCGACCTGCTCTCTGGTCTCAGCCGGCTGATGGAGACGCGAGGCCGAAGACAATATCACGAAGCCCCTGCCCGCGGTGGACGTGCTCTGTTTCGGGCTCGAACGCATAGGCCTCGTGCCAGGTCTTGCCCCCGGGCGTGGCCAGAATTTCACCGCATGGAATGCCCTGGGCCTAGGGACGCGGGGAGATGATCGGCTCACCAGCGTCAGGCCTGCTCGCACACCGAGCGTTGGCGGCCCAGGCCGTCGATGCCGAGCTCGACGACGTCGCCCGGTCGGAGGAACTCCGGGGGCGTGCGGGCCATGCCCACGCCCGGCGGCGGCCGTTGACCTCGAGCCACAGGCCGAGGGCCTGCGGGTCGCCGATCTCGTCGGGCGTCACGAGCCACGGCCCGAGCGGAAGAAACGTGGGGCACGACTTGCCCTTGCTCCACTGCCCGCCACGTTCGAGCTGAAAC
>CAMBSN010000077.1 GCA_945870505.1 Candidatus Kuenenia stuttgartensis
CAGCAGAACTCCGACCGCGTGATCACCCGGATCGAGGACGACCGGGTGTTCGTCGACGCCCCGATCACGTCCGCGATCGAGACGGTCTACGGCGGCGGCACGATCCAGCGGTACAACGGCTTCACATCGGGCGGGCGGATCACCAACGTCGGCGTTGAGAACCTCGTGGGGCAATCGCTCGCGACCCGCGATGAGCTCAACGAGGCGCGGGCCTGGAGCTTCGTGGGTGTTGAGGCCGCGGAGAACGTGTTCATCCGGCAGATCGAGGCCCGCTACTTTCCCTACTCGGCCACGCTCGCAGCGGCCGATTCAAAGTTCGTGACCACGAGCGAGGCCCGGTCGGTGCTCGCCACCGGAACGATCACGGGCAGCCGCCGCTACACCTACAACATCGAGGACGGGCAGCTCGTCCTGGTGACCGACTCCACCGCCTCGGAGGGACGGCACGACTTCGTGACCGGATCGAACGTCACGGGGCCGTCGGTCTTCGTGGGCGGGACGGCGACGGCGGCCTTCAACGACACCGGCCCGCATCACCGGTGGGCGAGCGGCATCCTGTTCGACACCATCTCGGTGAGTGGCGACGCGATCAACGTCCGCGACCGTGGCAACATGGGTACCGGCCACGGCTGGGCGGGAGCGAACTCCGTGGTCTGGAACTCGAAGGCCGACAGCTTCATCGTGCAGAACCCACCCACTGCCTCGAACTGGCTGATCGGCTCCGTGGGCACGCTTGTGACCGAAGGCGGCAAGGTGGGCACCTACGATTCACTTGGCACACGGGTGAGCCTCGGCGACGCCGCGAACAACCCGACCGACAGCCTCTACAAAGCCCAGCTCGCCGAGCGTCGGGCCTCGGGCGTCGATCTTCGCTTCTGGGTGGGCGATCAGGGCACCACCTGGACCAGCGGCACCGGCGGCTGGACGAACTGGTCGCGCACGCTCGGCACGCGGACGAACTCGTCCGCGCCTTCGGCCCGGACTGACACGGTGTTGAGCGTCGCGGGATCGACGGCCCTGACAACGCGGCCGGGCGTGGACACGACGGTGAACAGCGTGCAGTTCGACGCCCCGACGGCCCCGCTCACGCTGCGTGTGGGCGGCACGAGCGGCCGGCTCACGCTCGGCGGCAACGGCATCACCGTGTTTTCCGGTAGCCAGACGATCACCGGCGACGCCGGGGGCTCAGGGGCCTCCGGCGACCTGATCTTGGGGGCGTCGCAGGTCTGGGAAGTGCGCGGCACGAGCCAGCTCGTCGTCAACGCCCGGCTGGGTACGACCGCGTCCAGCATCGGCACGCTCCAGAAGACCGGCAGCGGCACGCTCACGCTCGCCGCCACCAGTGGTGGCGTGAATGCATTCAAGGCGAGTTGGTCGCTTGCCGAGGGGGCGACACGGCTCACCAATGCCGATGCCTTCGGCTGGTCGTTCAACGACGCCGACGTTTCTTCGGGGGCGGCCTTGCAACTCTCGGGCGTAGGCCTCGGCCTCTCCAACGGCACGCTTATGCTCCGGGGCCTCGGTGTCAGCGGTAGCGGCGGAGCGCTGCGGAGCCTCTCGGGCACAAGCACGCTCGCCTCCGGCAGCGGTCGCCTGATGCTGGGATCGGGTTCGACCGGGATCGGCGTGGACGCCGGCATCCTCACGATCGCGCGGACGATCAGCGGGACGGGCGGCCTGGTGAAGACGGGCTCCGGGCGGCTGGTGCTCGCGGGTGCCAACTCGTATGCGGGCGGCACCACGCTCCTGGCGGGCACGCTGGAGGCGTCTTCGGCCGCGTCGCTCGCTTCCGGCTCGGCGGCCGGCCGGATCAGCGTGGTCGGCGGCACGCTGACGCTGCCGGCGGATCGCAGCGACGTCGTCTCACTCGTGCTCCTGTCGATCGCGCAGACGAGGGCGGCGCGGCTCGACCTCGGGGCCTCGCGGATCGACATCGCAGCCGGCGGGATCACGGCCGCCGATCTCAAGGCGGCCGTGCTCGCCGGGCGGGCCGGCGGCCTCTGGAGCGGTTCGAGCGGCATCACCTCGGCAGCGGTCGCGGTGGTCGGCCAGACGAGGTCGGTGGGCTGGTTGGCCAACGCGGACGGCACGCTGCGCGTTGGCTTCGCCGCGAACGGAGACACCAACATCGACGGCGCCGTGGACATCCTCGATGCGGCCAACTTCGTTGCCGGCAACCGGTTCGACACCGGTGCGGCTGCCGACTGGCAGGATGGCGATTTCAACTACGACGGCGTGCTGGACATCCTCGATGCCAGTGAGTTTTTCGCGACGGGGCTCTACGACACCGGCGTCTATCTGCCCGTCGCGGTGTCGCAGGTGGCGGCCGTCCCCGAACCGGTTGTGCCGTGGGGTTGGTCTGCCGCCGTCGCCCTCGCGGCCTTGGCCCGCCGGCGGTCCTGCCCTGCCCGATCCAGCACGGCGGCTTGATCAGCCAGTGAGCCGCGTCGGCGGTTGGTCGCTCAGCAGGCACCCAGGCGGCCGGCGAGATCCTCGAACTGACGCGCGTGGCGGGCGTGCGAGGTGTGGAGGTGTTCACCCTGCGAGATGAAACGGATCCGGTCGTTTCGCTCGATGCCCCGGCCCTTGAGGACTCGCTCGAAGGGGAGCCGCGACTGGGCGTAGACCACGAGCAGTTTGTGCTCGTCGAGCTGAACTTCCAGCGAAAGCTGCGGGTGCATGACGGCGATCGACGTGCAGCCGTCATTGAGCAGGAGGTCCTCGTATTCCCAGAGCATGCTCTCGAGCACGAGCCGCTCCACGCCCTCACGGGTGAGCTCACGGCGGTCGGCTGCCGAGTCGTGTGACGACTCGAGAACCACGTCGCAGCTGTCGCCGAGCGGCTCGAGGAGATCGAGGAACGTGGCGAACAGGTCCTCGCTGGAGATAGCGGCAATCACGGCCGGCATCCGGCCGCCGGTCCGCGGGTCGATGTAGGCGTCGTGGCGAAAGCCGGCCTGGGGCACGACGTCGAGTTGCCAGCCCGGCCGGACTGCCTCGGTGAGCGTGAAGCTGCCGTATCGGCTGCGGGCCAGGTGGGCCTCCATCAGCGCCCGATCGGGGGCGGCGGACTGTTCCCGAGGGACGGGAATCGCCCGCAGGACGGGGCCGGGAAGGGTAGAACCGGAGTCGTCGACGAAACGCATGGCGTGACCGGAAGGGACGAAGGCTGCCCCCGGCGTGCGCCGGTTTTGAAGGGCACCATAAACCTAGGACACGCTTTCGCGCCGTGCGGCCGCGGCTGCCGTCCGGGGAAACAGGCCCATGCGACGCCCGTCGTTGCCGTTTCGGCAGCCTGGGCCTCATAATCCGCGACTTTTCCACATCCGCGATTCGCAGCCAGGGAGGCCTCATGGACGGGAAAATCGTCGCTACCGGAATCACCTTCGACGATGTGCTCCTCGTGCCTCGGTACTCGGCGGTCGTGCCGTCCGACGTGGACACCAGCACGCGGCTCACCCGGGGGATCGAACTCAAGATCCCGATCGTCTCCTCCCCGATGGACACGGTGACGGAGAGCGAGATGGCGATCGCCCTGGCTCAGGAGGGCGGAGTGGGCGTGATCCATAAGAACCTCTCCATCGAGCGGCAGGCCGAGGAGGTGGACAAGGTCAAGCGGAGTGCCAACGGGATCATCATGGATCCGGTCACGCTGCCCCCATCCGCCACCGTCGCCCGGGCCAGGGACGTGATGGATCAGCAGAACATCTCGGGCGTGCCGATCACGGACGACGGCAGGCGGCTGGTTGGGATCATCACCCGCCGCGACCTCCGCTTCCTGGAGAGCGGCGAGACGCCGATCTCGGAGATCATGACGAAGTCGGGGCTCGTGACCGCGACCGGCGCGGTGTCGCTCGACGAGGCCGAAAAGATCCTGATGGCCAACAAGGTCGAGAAACTGCTCCTCGTCGATGGGCGAGGGCTGCTCACCGGTCTGATCACCATCAAAGACATCGACATGATGAAACGCTTCCCAAACGCCTGCAAGGACCGCCAGGGCCGGTTGCGGGTCGGGGCGGCGGTGGGGGTGTTTGACTTCGACCGTGCGGCGGCCGTGATCGCCAAGGGGGTCGATGTGCTCATCGTGGACAGCGCCCACGGCCACTCAGGCAACGTTTTGGAGACCGTTGCGGCAATTAAGAAACGCTGGGAGATCGAGGTGGTTGCGGGAAACGTGGCAACCCGGGAAGGCTGTCGCGATCTCATCAAGGCTGGCGCAGATGGAGTCAAAGTTGGGATAGGTCCCGGGTCGATCTGTACAACGCGGGTCATCTCCGGCGTTGGCGTTCCCCAGATCACGGCGGTCTGGGAAGCCTCGCAGGAGGCGGCCGGCGCCGGCGTGCCCGTGATCGCCGACGGAGGCATTCGCTACTCGGGAGACATCACCAAGGCGATCGCCGCGGGGGCCCACTGCTGCATGATCGGCGGGCTCTTGGCGGGCACAGCGGAAAGTCCGGGGCAGACCGTCCTCTACCAGGGGCGGACGTTCAAGGCCTACCGCGGGATGGGATCGCTGGGGGCGATGGTTCACGGGTCGAGCGAACGCTACCGCCAGCGGGTGACGGGCCGCGGCAGTGACAAACTCGTGCCGGAGGGAGTCGAGGGTCGGGTGCCCTTCAAGGGGCCCATGAGCGTGTTCGTCTACCAGCTCGTCGGCGGCCTCCGGGCCGGGATGGGCTACTGCGGCACGCGGACCATCGACGAACTTCGGACCGAGTCGCGATTCATCCAAGTGACCGCCGCGAGCGTCCGCGAGAGCCATCCCCATGACATCGTCATCACGCAGGAAGCCCCGAACTACACCGCGGAACACGCGAAGCCGGAGTGAGGCGGCGGTGGCCTTGGCGGTCGCCCTGCTCTGCGGCGCGGTCGGGACGGCCGAGGAGTGGCGGACATTTCTCAGGGCCCCCGAGGTTCTGTTCTGTGCGGCGTCGCCGGTGATCGCCGACGTCGATGCCGAAACGGTGGCCACCGGCGCCGCCGAACCGACGACCGACCCCGAGCCCGAGCCCGCCGCACTTCCCGAACTCGACGAGACGGTGCCGGCGGTGGTGGCCGATGTCGCTGCGGCCGAGGAGGAGCCGGTGATCGACCTGGTCGCCGACGACGACGCGGACGGCGAGACGCCGCGCAAGGAGCCGTGCGCCGAGGAGAGCCGCGACTGCCGCGAGGCGCTCCAGAGGCTCCGCGAAGATCGGCTCACCGGGATTGACCTCGACATCCGCGTCGGCGGGCGGCCCGGCAACGACTACCCATGTGAGTGCCGGCTCGAGGGAGAGACGTTCGAGCCGCGGCGGTTCGCCACGACGATGTTCACCTGGAAGGCGGCGGGCTACTGCCACAAGCCGCTGTACTTCGAGGACTGGCAGCTGGAGCGGTATGGTCATTCGCACGGACCGCTGGCCGACCCCTTCTTCTCGGCCGCCCACTTCTTCACCACGCTCCCCGTGCTGCCCTACAAGATGGGCGTGGAGTTGCCCTGGGAGTGCGTCTATCCGCTTGGCTACTACCGACCGGGCAGCTGTGCCCCGTGGACCGTGCCGGCGATCCCGATCAGCCTCCGCGGCATGGCCGTCGAGGCGGCCACGGTCACGGGCCTCGTGTTCTTGTTCCCGTAAAGGGGTCGGCCGGATCTGCCACAGGTTGGAAACCTGTGCTACGTGTAGCCGCAGGTTGGCAACCTGCGGTATTTCACAGGTTGAAAACCTGTGCTACTGGAAGGCACACAGGTTGCCAACCTGTGCTACGGGGAGCGGCGTCAGCGCTTCTTGAGCGACGCGATGTAGGCGTACCGCTTCTTCACCGACTCAAACGTCACGTCGGCGCGGCCTGCCGTGCCGAGGGCCGCGAGGGCGTCGTGCACCTCCGGACGATAGTGCACGTGGAAGAGCGAGAGCCACTTCTTCAGTCCGGAGGCGAAGACGTCCGGCAGATCCTTCTGATCCCAGAAGTCGACGATCACCAGGTGGCCGCCCGTCTTGAGGTTGGCCATCGCCGCCTCGATCGCGCCCGGCCACGTGGGCACCATCGACAGGCAATACGAAAAGAAGATCGTGTCGAACGGCTCGTCCCGGCCGAACATCGTCTTCGCGTCGAGGCATTCCGCGAGCCCCTGCCGAAGCCGGATTCGCTCGTGTCCCGCGGCCGGCACGCCCGCACGGGCAATGCTTGCCGCCGCTGTGTCGAGCATCTCCTGGGAGGCGTCGAGGCCGCAGAGCAGCCCGGGTTCGGCCCGGCGGGCGAGTTTGATCAGGTTGCGGGCCGTGCCGCAGCCCACCTCGAGCGTGGCGGTGCTTGGGTTCGTGACCACCTTGGCCAGCATCCGGTCGCGGCCGAGCAGGTAGTAGGCTCGCGTCACGTCGTAGATGTGCCGCGTGACGCGGTACATCCGATCCATCGCCACAGCCTGGTCGGCAGCACCGAACTCGCTCATGACGCTGCCGGTTCCGCAAGCTCGTAGAGGTGGAACATGCCATAGATCGCCGAGCGATCCTGCTTGTTCAAGGCCCGCGCCTCGGCGGCATGGGATCGGAACCGGGCCATGGTGGCGGGCGAGAGTGCCTTCTCGATCGGCGATGCTTCGCCGGCCGTGCGAAAGATCACCCGCGTTTCCGGGGCGCCGACCTTGGAAATCTCCGTCCAGAGTTCGTCGATCACCGGCGGGGGCATCCAGTCCTGGCTGTCGAGGAGGATGAACGAGTTGAGACTGCCCGGCTTCTCGTGGCGAATCTGGTCGGCAAGCGATGCGATGTGCGTCTCCACGCAGCCAACCGCCGACTTGATCGTCTCGTAGTTTTCCCGCTTGAGGTAGTCGGGAAGCGCCTTGCGGCCCTCGTGGTCGTAGCGTCGGCCGAAGGCCTGCCAGGCGAAGTAGTTGTCATCGAGCGGGAAGCCACAGGCGAGTCGCCGCAGCCGCTGCTTGTACATGTCGAACAGCCGGCTACCGTCGCCGTCATGCTCCTCGAGCATGGCCGCGTGCTGGCTCGGCGGGATGCCGAGGCTGTAGACGGCGACCGGCTGGCGGCCCATCCAGCGGACGATGCGATTGTCGAACAGCGACGAATACTGCTCGTCGAAAATCCGCTCCTGCTCGGCGACCGTCTTCGCGGTGAGCAACTGCCCGGGGTCGCGGCCCATACGGCGGGCCAGGCCGTGCACCACGCGGAAGAACTGGCCGAGCTTCGCCTTCTCGTAGAAGCCGGTCTTGAAGTAGTTGATGCGCTTGGGCCCCACCGCCTTGCCAGGCCAGTCGGTGGTCTCCCAAAACGCCCGCGTGTCGGCGTCGAGCGCGTCTCTCAGGTAGCGGTTGTAGTTGGCGACGTTGTCGGGATGCCGGCCGTAGCCGAAGAACTTGTAGAAGGTCTCGTAGTCGGGCAGCCGCTCCAGCGCCTTGAGCTTGAGTCGTGTCAGCGCCATGTGGTTGGCGTTGAGGTCGATCGCCACGATCCGCTTCGGGCGGTGGATGAGGTAGTTGAGGACGTTGCAGCCGCCGCTCGAGATCGTGAGGATGCTCGAGTCCGGGCCCATCCGCAGCGCCTCGGCGTCGACTCGCGGGTCCTCCCAGATCTGGTTGTAGACGAACCCGCGGAACCAGAGCGTGAACATTCGCTCCAGCATGCCCCGCTTGCTGGCGAGCTTGTTGTGGTGGACCGCCTTGCGGAGGCGGTGGGTGTTGGTGTGCCCGACGCGGGCTGTTGCGGTCATGTCTGAGAACGTCCTGCGGGGCTTTTCCGGCCCGGAAACGGCCAGACCAGAAATGGTAGCCGAATGCGGCGGCTGCCGTCGATGCCGCGGAAAACGCTACGGCGTGGCCGCTGCCGGCTGGGTTGGGGCGGGAGCCACGGCGTCGATCCGCTCCACGAGCCGTCCGACGGCCTCGCGGAGCTCGTTCGCGTGGGCCACGATCGCCTGCTCCGCGGCCGCCAGCCGTTCCTTGGTCCTTGCCACCTGCGTGCCAAACGATTCAGCCGTCCGTTCGGCGGCGGCGGCGTCGCGGTCCCAGAGCTCCTTGTCGGCGGCGAGCCGCCGGCTGCGGTCCGCGGTGGCCTTCAGCTCCGCCTCGACGTCGGCCCGTGACTCAGCCAGCCGGCTGGTCGAGGCGTCGAGCGCGGTGATTTCCCGTCGCAGAACCGCCAAGAGCCCGGCCACGCCATCGGCCGCAATGCTCTCCTTGCTCGCGTCGGCCCCGGTGCCGCCAAAGATCCGGGAGCCGTGGATGAACGTGCCGGCATCCTGCAGCCGGCGACGGTAGCGGACCTCCTCGATCGTCGCCTTGCCCTCGTCGGCGAGGGCGAACGCTCGCTGCAGGTCACACTCGGCGGTCTCATCCGGCTCGAAACTCCGCGCGGCGGCCTCGTCTTTGATGCCTTCGGCGATGACGGCCGACTCCTTGAACTTCACGAGAGCCCAGTAGCTGCCCGGCGGCTCGTCGCCGTCGTCGAGCCGCTTGCGAATCCGTTCCCATTCGTCCTTGTCGGCCACGGTCTCGTGCTTCTCGAACTCCGCCAGGAATGTCGGCTGGCGGTCTCGTTCCTCGAGCAATTCCTCGACCTGCTCGAGGGTGAGCCGTGTCGGCTCCAGCACGAGCGGCGCGTCGCCTTCGGGGGCGGCCGTCTTCGAGAACGCAAGCCAGCGATCCGTCGGGAGCGTGTCATACACCGTCACCGAATCGTAGGTGCGACCCCAGACGGCGGTGTCGTAGGCGTCTCGCTGCTCGGTCGGTTCGACCGTGAACACGTAGTGGCCCGCTGGCGCGTCGATGTCGGCAGCCTGGACGAGGAAGGCGCCGAGGTAGCGGCCTCCCTCCTGGGCGGGCACGTCTTCGAAGAGGTAGACGGTGGTTCCCGGATCGAGCGGCGGATTGCCGGGCTTCGGGGGTTCGACTGCGGCGGCATCCCCTTCGGCTGCGGGCGGCGCCGCGGTGGGGAAAGGGATCTCGAGTTTCCCGGTGACTCCGTCCGCCTTCGGCGGCGTGAACGATGCCTTTGCCCACGAGCGGTCCCGCCAGGTGTCGATCCTATCGAGAGCCCGCTGCCAGCGTTCTCGTTCCTTGACGAGTTCGGCGATCGGCTTCGCTTCGAGTTCCCCGTCCCCTCCAGCCATCCCCTTCAGCCTGCCGCCGGCTGAAGGGTCCGGGACGAGGGCGTCGCGAACTTTGGCGAGTTGCACCTGCTTCGAGCGCACGAAGTTCGCCCACGACCACTCGTACGCCGCAAACCTCGAGGCGACATACAGATAGCCCGCCGCCGTGAGCAGAACCAGGAAGGCCGCGATCAATGTGCCCCAGCTCCACCGCTTGTGGCCGACGCCAAAGGCGACGAGGCCCAAGAGCAGCACCAAGGCGATCAGGCCGAGCAGCGCGTAAGTCATGATGGTTCTTGCCGACCGGAGGCGATCTCGGCCCGCCCCACCGGCACAATCGTTACCCTCGGAGTATATCGCTCCCCACGGGCATGCCGCCCTTGGCTATTCGTGCGGGCGGCCGAGCGATCTTGAGCCGCCTCCGTCGCCACGGTGCATCCTGTCGACGCGCGGTCGTCGCCATGTCGCCTCCCGGCGACGCCCCGGCGGGGGTGGTGGCGGCGAGAGGGCCCATAAAACGCTGGAAAAACAGCGGTTCGACGATTTCGAGGTCGGCTCTGGGGAGGTTGGCACCGGATCTGCACGGGGATTCCTCTGCCGTGTCCCTCACAGGTTGCCGCCAGGCCGCCGGCACGTCCTCCTTCGCCACCGGGGCCCCCATGCGTCATTCCGCCACCGCCAGCCACGACCCGCGCCGCAAGCCGATCGGCCCGGCCCGGCCCCGCACCGCCCGTCGGATCACCGCCGTGATCGACGACCCGATCCGGCTCTACCTGCTCCAGATGGGCGGCATCCCGCTGCTCAACCGCGAGACGGAGGTGGCCCACGCCCGCGAGATCGAGACCTGGCGGCGGCGGTTTCGCCGCACGCTGCTCGCCAACGACTTCGTGCTCTCGGGCGCGGTGCAGCTGCTGGAGCGGGTGCAGGCGGGCACGCTCCGGCTCGACCGCACGATTGAGGTCTCGGTCACCAACACCCGCGAAAAGAAGCGGCTGCTGAAGCGGCTCGGGCCCAACCTCGTCACGCTCAAGCGGATCGAGCAGGAGAAGGGGCGACTGTTCCGGGTCGCGATGTCGCGGGGCAACTCGCTCGAGGTGCGGCGGGCCGCCTGGCGGCGGCTCGTCCGGCAGCGAAACAAGGCCGTCCGCCTGGTCGAGGAAATGCACCTCCGGATCCAGCGGCTCTATCCGCTGCTACGGCAGCTGCGGGGCATGGCGGATCGCTATGAGTCGATCCGGGGCCAGCTGCGGTCGCTCCATCAGACAGCCGAGGCGGTGGCCCGACAGCAGCTCACGGCCGAGCAGCGACGGATCCTGCTGACGACCCGCGAAAGCCGCCGCACCCTCGAGCGGCGGCTGACCACGCTGGAGGATCTCCTGCAGCGATACGACGCCGCCAAACGCGATCTCGCCGCCGGCAACCTCCGGCTCGTGATCTCGATCGCCAAGCGGTATCGCAACCGTGGACTCACGTTCCTCGATCTGATTCAGGAGGGGAACTCGGGGCTGATGCGGGCGGTTGACAAGTTCGAGCACGCCCGCGGGTTCAAGTTCTCGACCTATGCGACCTGGTGGATCCGGCAGGCGATCACCCGGGCCATCGCCGACCAGAGCCGCACCATCCGCGTGCCGGTGCACATGGTTGACGCGATGACGCGGATGCGGAACCTCCAGCGAGACTTTCTCCAGGCGCACGGTCGCAATGCGACGGTCGAGGAGCTGGCGGCGCTTTCGGGCCTCGCGGTCGAGGAGGCCGAGTGCATCTGCCGGATGTCGCGAAAGCCGATCTCGCTCGACCAGCCGCTGGGCGAGTCCGACGAGGGCGCGGTGGGCGACGTCGTCAGCGATCGCACCGAGATCGATCCGCTCAAGGCCGTCAACCAGCAGTCGCTCCAGGGCACGATCTCGAAGGCGCTCGACTCGCTCTCCTATCGCGAGCGGGAGATTCTCCGGTTGCGATTCGGCCTGGCGGACGGCTACTCCTACACGCTCGAAGAGGTCGGCTCCATCTTCGCAGTCACGCGGGAGCGGGTCCGACAGATCGAGGCCAAGGCGGTCGAGAAGCTGCGGCAGCCCGGGAGCAACTTCGACCTCGCCGGCTTCGTGGACGACGCCACCGTAGAGCGGTGGCGCGGTACGGCCGACGAGGCCAAGGAACTTGCGACAGCGGGGGCGTGACGCCGGCTATGCCGACTTCGCCTCGTCGAGGGCCTGCTGGAGCTTCGCCTTCGACTGCACGCCCATGAACTGCTGCACGAGCTTGCCGCCGCTGAAGATCATGATCGTGGGAATGCTGGCCACGTTGTAGGTCATCGCCAGTTTGCTGCTTTCGTCAACGTTGACCTTGCCCACCTTGAACGTGCCGGCGTTCTCGGCCGCCAGTTCCTCGATCACCGGGCCGATCATCCGGCAGGGGCCGCACCACGGCGCCCAGAAGTCAACTAAGACCGGCACGGAGGATCCGAGTACATCGCTCTGGAAGTTGTCATCGGTGAACTCGAGGGCGTTTCCCATCGTCGGCATCGACTCCTGTGGTGTGGTCGGGGGCGGCCGCGGTACGATCCGGGCGAGAGGCGGAGTATAGATGACGACGACGGCGCAGGAAAAGTGCTGGCGGGTGCGGCGGATGCCCGACGGGGCCGTGACCGCGGGGATCGAGCCCTTGGGCTGGGATCCCGCTGCGTCGATGGCGAACGACGACGTGGTCGTCCGGGTCGAGGCGGCCGGCTTCAACTATAAGGACGCCCTCTGCTCCGCCGGGCATCCGGGCGTGATGCGGATGTCGCCGCTCGTGCCCGGGATCGACGCGGCGGGTGTGGTCGCCGCACCGGCCGCATCGCTGGCGGCGGGCACTCCGGTGCTGGTCACCGGCAATGGCATGGGCGAGGTCCGCGATGGCGGGTTCGCCAGCTTTCTGCGAATGCCGGCAGCCGCCGTGCTCCCGCGGCCCGCGTCGCTCGCAGCCGACGCCGCGATGGCGCTCGGCACCGCTGGTCTCACCGCCCTGCTGGCCTGCGACCGACTGGAGGCGATCGTGTCACCGCGGCATGCCACGTCTGACGAAGCCTGGCTCGTCACCGGCGCCAGTGGCGGTGTGGGGATGCTCTCGGTCGCGGCGCTGGCCGCCGCGGGCCGGCGGGTCGTCGCCTGTTCGCGAAAGGCCTCGGCGACGGACGTCCTCCGCGCCCTCGGCGCCGCCGAGGTGGTCACGCCCGATGCGATCCGCGATCCAACGCCGAAGTCGCTCGTGACCGGCCGCTGGGCCGGTGTGGTCGACACCGTCGGCGGCCCGCTGCTCGCGGAAGTGCTCCGCGGCGTGTGCGCCGGGGGCGGCGTGGCGGCGATTGGCATGGCGGGGGGATCCGACCTCGTCACCAGCGTGCATCCCTTCATCCTCCGCGGCGTGACGCTCGCCGGCATCGATGCCGCCAGCCTGCCCACGCAGGCCAAGCGGGCCCTGCTCTGGGAGCGGCTCGCTTCTTTCTGGCCCGCCATCGCCGGCCGCTTTCCGGTCACGCGGTTGCGGCTCGAGGAGGTGGGTGACTGGGCCGACCGCATGCGCCGCGGCGAGACGACGGGGCGTGGCGTGGTGATTCCGGAGTGATCCGATGCCGAACCATGCAATCCACCTCGGCGCCGCCTGGGAACCGCCCACGGCAGCGATGCGGGTGTGGGTTCGCCGTTTTGGGCGGCCGAGTGGCGTCGAGAAGGCCGATCGGCTCCTGCTTGTCTGCGAGGCGGTTGTTTCGCCGAGTGTGTGGCAGAGTGCCACGCTCAACGACCACGCGCTCGCCTGGCGCGACGCCGGGCCGGGAGCCATGGAGTGCGACGTGACGGGCGTAATCGCCGACCGCAACCTTCTCGTGGTCGCTGAAGTCGCTCCCGAGGTCGCTCGTGGAGCGGCTTCGGGCCCCACCTCGGAAACCCGTATGCCGCTCCCGCCGGCCTGGGGCAGGCTGTCTCTGGTGGTCGTGTCGGATTGACACTGCCTGCCGGCAACCGCTACGAACCATTCTGACCGCGGGCCCGAAGGCTGCTTCGCGGTGACCCGCTCAAAATGGAGGCAGTTATGTCAGTGATCCGCGTGGGGAGTTCAGGCACATACGCCGAGGGCTGGGATTCGATCTTCGGCGGTCGCACGCCGGCGGCGAAGAAGTCGGGCAAGGGCAAGGCAAGCAAGGCCAAAACTGCCCCAGCGACGAAGGCCGGCAAGAAGAAGGCCTCGCGCGTCGTGAAGAAGAAGGTCGTCACGAAGGCCAGCAAGCCTGGGAAGAGCCGCCGCGGCTGAGTGCCTGATGGCAGGCTCTCGTCGCGCCGTGGCTCGGGGCTACCCATGCCCCGTCGCCGGACGCTCACTTCGGCCTTCCAGGCCTCCGCTCGCTCGATGCTGACTTCGCTTCGCCATCCATGGCTACGCTCGTCAGCAACGCCGGCTCTCGGGGCACGGGCAGCCCCTTGCTGTGTCCCCGTAGCACAGGTTTTCAACCTGTGCCCTGTCATCCGCAGGTTGAAAACCTGCTCTACGGCTTCGGAGCACAGGTTTTCAACCTGTGCCGAACAAGCATCGACGCCGCTGCTGGTGCAGGTTGCCAACCTGCACCTCCTCACGGCACGTGTTCAAATCGTGACCCTACGCGCCGAGTTCCTTCGCGCGAGTGGCGGCGGCCACGACGGCGTCGATGAGCGCGCCGCGGACGCCTCGCTGCTCCAGCACGGCAAGCCCCGCGATCGTCGTGCCGCCCGGGCTCGAGACCCGGTCTTTGATCTGCGCCGGATGCTCGCCCGTCTGCTCCAGGAGCGCGGCGGTGCCCGAGAGCGTCTGCACCGCCAGGGCTAGCGCCAGCGACCGCGGCAGCCCCGCCTTCACGCCGCCGTCGGCCAGCGCCTCCACGAGCAGCGCCACGAAGCCTGGGCCCGAGCCCGAGAGGCCCGTGACCGCGTTCATCTGCGACTCGTCGGCCTCGTGCACATGGCCCACGGCGCCGAGCAACTCGCGAACCCTCGCGGCTGCCGCGGTGGAAACGTCCGCTGTCTGGCAGACGACCGACACCCCGTGGCCCACGAGACAGGGCGTGTTGGGCATCACGCGGATCACGCGGGGCACGCCCGCCATCGCCGCCAGCGACGCGGCGGGGAGGCCGGCGAC
>CAMBSN010000078.1 GCA_945870505.1 Candidatus Kuenenia stuttgartensis
CCCTCCGCTCGCTCGATGCCGACTTCGCTCCGCCATCCATGGCTCCGCTCGTCGACAACGCCGGCTCCCGGGCACGGGCAGCCCCTCGCTGTTCTCCCCCGTAGCACAGGTCTTCAACCTGTGTGTATTTTCGGTCCGCATCGCCCCTCTCGTGCCATTCCGGAACGAGGAACAGCCGGCCGGGGGCACGCCCAGAAGCCGGTGCGACGTGTGCCTCGCGGCGGTCGCTCCGGAGCGTTGGAGCAGAGAACTCACACACCGCAGGTGGGTCGGAGACCTCATTCCCGCCGGCGCCGAGCATGTCTCCGGCCGGTTGCGGGGCCGCGACGACGCGCGATCCTCAAGAGCGGGCCGTATGGGCCGGCTTTCCAGCCATCGTCGCCAGCGAAAAGAGCGAGTGCCCCGTCCTGGACTCGAACCAGGAACCCTCTGATTAAGAGTCAGATGCTCTGACCAATTGAGCTAACGGGGCTGAACCGCTTTTCTACCCACCACGCACCGCCCCGACAAGGGTCGGCCCCGCCGCCGCCGCGGCGCAGAGGCCACGGCCAGGACGCCGCGTTGCAGGGATTCGCGACCAACCGCTACATTCCGCGCTCGAAACCAGCCCCGCGGCGCCGCCACGCGGCCGGACTCGCTTTTTGCAACTCGCTTCTGGAGACGACTCGATGGGCAGGTTCGACGGGATGAAGGGGCTCGTGCTCGGCGTGGCCAACGATCACTCGATCGCCTGGGCGATCGCCAAGATCATCATGGCCGAGGGCGGCCAGATCGGCTTCACCCACCTCCCCGATCGCCCCGACGACGAACGGCAGCGAAACCGCCGCCGCGTCGCCCTGCTCACCGACCCCGAGCCCAACGCGAAGTTCCTCGTGCCCATGGACGTGTCGAGCGACGCCCAGATCGCCGCCGTCATGGACCGGGGCAAGCAGGAGTTCGGCACGATCGACTTCGTGCTCCACTCGATCGCCTTCGCGCCGCTCGAAGACCTCAAGGGCGAGACCACCAACTGCAGCCGCGAGGGCTTCCGCCTCGCCATGGAGACGAGCGCCTACAGTCTGCTGGCCGTCGGCCGGCTCTGCCGCAGCTTCCTCTCCAAAGACTCGTCGATCCTCACCCTCACCTACTTTGGCGGCGAGAAGGTGGTGCCCGGCTACAACATCATGGGCGTCTGCAAGGCGACGCTCGATATGTGCATGCGCTACATGGCCTTCGATCTCGGCCCCGCCGGTGTCCGGGTCAATGCAGTCAGCGCCGGCCCACTGCGGACCCTCGCCGGCCGCGGCGCGGGCGTGGACGACATGCTCGGCCTCTACCAGCACATGTCGCCGATGGGCCGTAACATCACGCACGACGAGGTCGGCAAGGCCGGCGCGTGGCTGCTCTCCCGCGACTCGCAGGGGATCTCGGGTGAGATCCTCCACGTCGATGCTGGCTACAACGTGATGGGCTCGCCGGGTAGGCTTCTCGACCTCGTGCCCAAGCAGGCGGCGCAGGAGTGAGCCCTGAGTGAGGCTGGCGTGACCACGATCGCCGTCGCCGTGGTGCTGCGACACGGCCATGCACTCGTGGGCCGCCGCGCCGCCGATGCACCCGATGCGGCGGGCCTCGACGAGTTCCCCGGCGGCAAGGTCGAACCGGGCGAATCTCCGGCCAGTGCCGCCGCGCGGGAGTGCCTCGAGGAGGCCGGGGTTGCCGTGCGGATCGACACCCTGCTCGATCGCGTGGCCTCGAGCGCTAGCAGCGGCCCGCTCGACATCCTCTTCTTCGCTGCCACGCCGCTCGACGACCGTGAGGAGCCGCTTATCCCCTTCGCCTGGGTGCCCGTGGCAGAACTTGCCTTGCTGCGGTTTCCGCCGGCAAATGCCCGTGTGCTCACCCGGCTCGCTCAGGGCGGGTCGTAGCCGCCGGGATGCCACGGATGGCAGCGGCCGATCCGCGCGAGCCCCTTCGCCGCGCCGCGAACCGCCCCATACTTCTCCACCGCCTCGCGGAAGTATGTGCTGCACGTGGGTTGAAACCGGCACTGGCGGCCGAGCAGCGGGCTGAGCGTGAACTTGTAGAGCACGACGCCGGCGATCAGGGCTGCCGACGCAGCACGGTCGCAGAGCCTGCAGACCGCGCCGCAGGCGCCGCCGGGCGTGTTCGCCATCATCGCCTCCGCTTCGGCTTCACGGCTGCGTCGTCGCGCGGCCTGGGCATGGCATCGGCATAGCCCCGCCGCCCCACCACCCGCGTCGCCAGGGCGGCGATCATCGCCTCAACATCCCGTGCCCCCGCCGCGCCGGCAGGCGGCTCTCCGGAACGGACGACGATCACAAAATCGTTGCCGGCGGGGAGCCGCGACCGCACCTGCCGAAACGCCTCCCGCAGCCGCCGCTTCCAACGGTTTCTCACCACCGCCGAGCCGATCCTCCGCGAGACCGACAGGCCCACGCGAATGCCGTCAGGACTCGTGCGGTTCAACGCGGCATAGAGCACCAGCGGCCCCGCCGACGCACTCTGCCGGGTGTCGTACACGCGGGAAAAATCCGTTGGCCGCAGAAGCCGCATCCGCCGCGAAAACCCGGCCGGACGCGACGTCACCACTTCAGCGCCGCCCGCGGATTCGCAGTGGCCGCGGCCTGCGCCGCCTTCGCCGCCTCGAGCAGCCCATCCAGCATCGCGGCGTCGCCCGTGTCGGGCAGCACGATCTGCACCTCCGCGATCAGGTCGCCCTTCGAGCCGTTGGCATGCCGCACGCCCATGCCGCCGGCCCGCAGCTTGCGGCCGCTGCTGGTTCGCGGCGGCACCTTGAGAGCGATCGTGCCCCACGGCGTGGGCACGTCCACCTTCGCTCCTTCGATCGCCTCGGCCAGCGTAATCGGGAGCATCACCTCGAGCGTGTCGCCGTCGCGATGAAACACCGGATGCTGCTCGATGCCCACGTCGAGCAGCAGATCGCCCGCCGGCCCGCCGCCTGTGCCGGGCTGACCCTGCCCGCGGAGCCGCATACGAGCCCCGTCGGGAATGCCCTGCGGGATCGTGACGCTGATCGTCTCCTTTTTCCCACCGCGATCGATGGCGACATCCGCCTTGCCGCCGTCGATGGCCAACGTGAAGGGGATGCTCATCCGCGCCGTGACGTCTTCTCCGGGCGTCTGCGTCTGCCGGCGGCGCCGACCGCCGGCGCCCGCTGATCGCGAGCGACTGCCGCCGAAGAGCTGCTCAAAGCCCCCCGCGCCGCCAAACAGGCTTTCGAGGTCGATCTCCGCACCGCCGCCACCCGGAGCCCCGCCCGCGCCCGGAAACGGACCGCCGCCCCAGCCACCGCCACGCGGCCCGCCCGCACCGACGCCCTCAAACGAACTGCCGTAGCGGTCGTACATCTCCCGCTTGCTCTGGTCATTGAGCACGTCGAAGGCCGCCTGAAGCTGCTTGAACTTCTCCTTGGCGGAGTCGTCGTCGGGATGCAGGTCGGGGTGGTACTTGCGGGCAAGTTCCCGATAGGCCTTGCGGATGTCCTCGGCCGATGCCGTCCGCGGCACGCCAAGCGTCTGGTAGTAGTCATCCGCCATCGAAACGGGCTCTCCGCGATCGGGGAAGCGTAACGCAACCGATTCTAGAAGTGGCCGCGCAACCCCTCAAGGCGGCGTTATCCCGGCCGCAGTCCCACGCCTCACGGCGTTGCGCTTTTCACTTCTGCGTCGGCGGTGGTGGCTGACCGTTGCTCCAGAAACTCGGACTGGCAACGTCGCGGCGGCTGCCCCTCGGCGGGCGTCAGCAGCCGGAAGACACCGTCGGGATCGAGCCGCCGCGCCCGCATGTTGTCGGCGAAATACACCGGCAGGATTTCGCGGAGGATCCGCGCGACCAAGTCGGGGGCCAGCACCGGAAACATCACCTCGACGCGGCGGAAGAAGTTTCGCGGCATCCAGTCGGCGCTCGAGAGAAAGACCTTCGCCTCCTCGTCGGGGCCAAACACGTAGATCCGACTGTGCTCCAAGAACCGATCCACGACACTCCGCACGCGGATCGTCTCGCTCAAGCCCGGCACGCCGGGCCGCAGCCCGCACATGCCGCGTGCCACGATGTCGATCGGCACGCCCGCCTGGCTGGCCCGGTAGAGCGACTCGATCACGCGGTGATCTACGATGGCATTGAGCTTGGCGAAGATCCGCGACGGCCGCCCTTCCCGAGCACGCTGTGCCTGCTCGTCGATGAGTTCGATCGTGCGGCGGTGGAGATCGTTCGGGGCCACGATGAGCCGCCGCCAGGGATGGCCCTGGGAATAGCCCGTGAGCAGGTTGAAGAGGGCCGAGGCGTCTTCCGCGATCGCCTCGTCGGCCGTAAACATGCCCATGTCGGTGTAGGAGAGCGCGGTCGTGGGGTTGTAGTTGCCAGTGCCGAGGTGGACGTACCTGCGCAGCCCCTGCCCCTCCTGGCGAACCACCATCGACACCTTGCAGTGGGTCTTGAGGTCGAGGAAGCCAAACACCACGTGCACGCCCGCCCGCTCCATCTGCCTCGCCCAGCTCACGTTGTTCGCCTCGTCGAACCGCGCCTTGAGCTCCACGAGCGCCGTCACGTGCTTTCCTGATTCCGCCGCCGCCATCAGCGCCCGCGAGATCGGCGAGTCGCCGCTGGTGCGGTAGAGCGTCTGCTTGATGGCGAGCACGCGGGGGTCGGCGGCCGCGGCCGTCACGAACTCCACCACCGGATCAAACGAGTCGTACGGATGGTGGAGCAGGATGTCGCGTTGGGCGATCGCCGCGAAAATGTCGGGGCCGCGTCGTTCCAGGCCGCGGGGGATTCGTGGCGTGAACGGCTTGTCGTGCAGTCGCTCGAAGCCGGGCAGTTTGTAGAGTTCCCAGAGCGACGTGAGGTCGAGCGGACCGTCGATCCGATAGACCTCGCTGTAGTCGTCGCCCTGGCCGTGGGCCCTGCCCTGCAGGCCTTCCTCGTCGATGATCATCTCGGCGAGCATGTCGTTGGCCTTCGACGCGATCTCGATCCGGACCGCCTGCCCCCGCTGGCGGGCCTTGATCCGGTCTTCAATCAGCTTGAGCATGTCGTCTGACTCCTGCTCGAGCAGGTCGACGTCGCTGTCGCGGGTGATGCGGAAGGCCGTCCACGATTCGACGGTGAAGCCGCCGAAGAGCTCGGGCAGACGCGCCGAAACAACGTCCTCGAGCAGCACGAAGGGAAACGTCCCCGGCTCGCCGCCCGAGACCGCCACGATCCGCGGCAGCACCTGCGGCACCTGCACCACCGCAAACATCCGCTTGGGGCCGAGCCCCTCGCCGCGGTGCAGCATCACGCCGAGGTAGAGCCCGCGGTTGTGGTAGCGAGGCGACGGGTGGGCCGGGTCAACCGCCATCGGCGTGAGGATCGGCAGGGCCCGCTCGTGAAAGAAGCGGTCGACCTGCTCCCGCTGGCCGCCGTCCAACGACTCGTATCGCAGTAGGCGAAAGCCCTCGGCCGCCATCGCCGGACCGATGCTCTCCCGCACGCAGGCGTACTGCCGGGCCACCAACTCCTGCGTGCGGCAGGCGAGCGCCTTGAGCTGAGTCATCGCGGTCATGCCGTCGGGCGAGTAGTCCTGGGGGGCACTCTCGCCGAAGGCCTGCTCCCGCAGTCCGGCCACGCGGATCATGAAGAACTCGTCGAGGTTCGAGCTGAAGATCGCCAGAAACTTCAGCCGCTCCATCAGCGGGTTGTCGGGATTCTCGGCCTCCTCCAGCACCCGCTGGTTGAAGTCGAGCCAACTCAACTCGCGGTTGATGAAGCAGTCGGGCCCAAAGGTGGTGCCTGTCGCCTCGTCGCTGCCTGTCGCCATGCCTGTCGTTCCTCCGAATCCACTGACCGATCCGCATCACAATGCCGTGGTAACGAGTGTACCCTTGTAGTCGCCTTCGCCGCGGCGTCAGCCCCTCACGAGACGCTCACATTCCCGCTCCAGTCGCTCCAACCGTCATGCCCGCTGCAGCCGCTGCTATCGCGGCCCTCACCTGCTCCGCAGGTGGCCGCGGCTGGTGCGCTGCCGTCGCCGGCATTCTCGAGGCGACCGCGGCCAAGCCGGGCAATGTGCATCCCGGAGCCTCGTTCCCCGACCTCTCCCACGCCGACCTTGTGGCGGCGGCGGTGGCGATCGCGCCGGTCTTGGAACGCGCCGCGACCGCGCCGCTCGGCCGCACGATCCTCGAAGCTGTGTCGGCGGCCCGATCCGCTGCCGATACGAACGCAAACCTCGGCATCATCCTCCTCACGGCACCGCTGGCGGCCGTGCCGGATGGCGAACCGCTGAGCGCCGCCGCGGTCGATCGCGTATTCGCTCGTCTCGATGCGGCCGACGCGGCCGACGTCTACCGCGCGATTTCGCTCGCGCGGCCAGGTGGCATGGGCCAGGTCAACCGCGACGACGTCGCTGGACCGCCGCCGACCGATCTCCGCGCGGCCATGCGGGCTGCGGCCGACCGCGACCAGATCGCCCGCCTCTGGGCCGAGGGCTTCGAGCCGCTCTTCGCCGGCGCGGTCGCCGATCTCAGCACCTGCCTGGAGGCGGGCATGCCGCTTCCGGATGCGATCGTCGAGTGCCATCTCCGCCAGGTGGCCCGCGAGCCCGACTCGCTGATCGCGCGGAAGCACGGGGCGGTTGCGGCCGCCAACGTTTCTGCCGGCGCCGCCGCGATCCTGCGGCTCCCCGCCACCGAGCGGCCGGCCGCCACGGCCTCCTTCGACGCCTCGCTCCGGTCACCGCAGCGGCTCAATCCCGGTACCACTGCCGACATCGTCGCAGCGGCCCTCTATATTCTGGTGCGGACAGGCCGCATCGCCCCGTCCCAAGCCGTTGTTCCCCAAGCCACCCCGCACACACCATGACCGAACGCTTCGAAGTCCAGCTCCGCAAGGCGGTCCACGTGTTTGCGGCGGGCCACTTCATCACGCTCACCGACGATCTCTGCGAGCCGGTCCATGGCCACAACTGGACCGTGGGTGTGGACGTCGCCGGCACGCCCGACGCCCACGGCATGGTGGTTGATTTCATCGCCCTCCGCGACGCTGTCACCGCGGTGCTCGCGCGGCTGGACCACAAGATGCTTCTGCCTACGGCCAACCCCTGGCTCGCGGTCACAACGGCCCCGGGCCCGCACGGTGGCGACGAGACCACTGTCACGTTCCGCGGCCGGCGGCGCTGGGTGTTTCCCGCCGACGAGTGCGCGGTCCTTCCGCTTGCCAACACGACGGCCGAGTGGATCGCCCGCTGGATCGGCCTGAGCGTGGCGGAGTCGCTCACAGCCTCCGGGCACGCCCCGCCCCGCTCGATCCGCGTGTCGGTTGACGAGTGCCTCGGCCAGTCGGGCGTCTGGGAACGCGGCTGACCGGAGCGGGTCATACGGAACCCGGACGGCTTCACGAGGCGAGGGGCTGCCCATGCCCGTCGCCGGACGCTCGCTGCGGGCATCCTGCCCTACGCTCGCTCGATGCTTTCTCCGCTTCGCCATCCTGGCTACGCGGAGAAAGCAACGCCGGCTCCCGGGCACGGGCAGCCCCTCACGGTCCCTTGTAGCACAGGTTGGCAACCTGTGGCTTTCATGGAGCACAGGTTTTCAACCTGTGTGTCCTCCCCGTTCGCATTGGGCTCGGGTGGGAATCCAGCTGTGGTGCCGCAACGACGACGCGCGGATCACATGTGAACTGTATCAGGCGTCGGCGACGATCAGTTTGTCGGCGGCGTCGAGGGCGATCGCGAGGCCCGTGCGGCCCAGGCGAATCCGCATCAGCCCCGCGCCGTCGGGATTGCTCTCGACCGTGCCCACCGTGCCGAGCACGAGGCCGCAGTCGGTGAGGTAGCGGAGAAAGTCCGACGACTGATCGAGCACCCGCGCCAGTCGGAAGGCGTTGCCCTCGCCGCACTCCGCGAGCGACCGCGTGGCGCCGTCCGCCGGATCGGAAAGCGAGACGGCGTCGGCTCGCGGGATCGGATCGCCGTGGGGATCCACCTCGGGCCGACCGAGAAACGCGTCGATCCGCTCGACGAGCAGATCGCTGACGGCGTGCTCCATGTGCTCGGCCTCGTCGTGGACCTCGTCCCAACTCATGTCGAGCGTCTTGAGAAGGAAGAGTTCGATCAGCCGGTGGCGGCGGATCACCCGCAGCGCCAGCATCCGGCCCGCCCGCGTGAGAGCCACGCCCTCGTAGGGGCGATGGGTGGCGAGCCGGGCCGCGTCGAGCGTCTTGAGCATGCTCGTCACCGTGCCGGGCGACACGCCGAGCGCGGCGGCGATCTGGCCGGTGGTTGCGGGCCGCCCCTCCTGGCCGGTTGTGATCTGTTCGATCGTCTTCACGTAGTTCTCGACGGTCAGGCTGGGCACGGCGGCAGGCCTCGCAGGATGGTGCGGATCGACGCGGTTCGTGGCCGCACGTTGTGGGCGGCAACTCCACACCGCATTATGGTCGCGACCCGGAGCCACGACATGTCCCTCAACGAAGCAGCCTACGACCTCGTACGGCCCCTGCTCGACCAGCCGGGGCTGTTCGGGACTTCGTGCCACCGCCGCGGCGGGGCGTGGGTGGTCGACTGCGGCGTCGCCGCTCCCGGAAGCCCGGAGGCGGGGCTAGTGATGGCCAGAGCGGCCCTCGGCGGACTTGGCGAGGTGCGACTCGCGGAGGCGGCGGAAGCCGAGGCGGCCTTCGAGGGCGGGTGGCCTGGTCTCTCCTGGCCGGCTGTGAGGGTGAGCAGCGCGGCGCCACTCGCGGCCTGCCTGGCGGCGCAGTATGCCGGCTGGAAGGTGGCGACCTCCGACTACTTTGCGATGGCGAGCGGCCCGATCCGCGCCGCCATCGGCCGCGAAGAACTCTTCGACCACATCGACCATCGCGAGCGGCCAGGCGTCGCGGTTGGAATCCTCGAGTCATCGTCGCTCCCGCCGGAGGACGTCTGCCGGAAACTCGCCGCCGACGCAGCGGTCGATCCGGAGCGGCTCGTGCTTCTCGTCGCGCGCACGGCCAGCACCGCCGGCGGCATTCAGATTGTCGCCCGGTCGCTCGAGACGGCGCTCCACAAACTCCACGACCTGTCGTTCGACCTTTCGCGGATCGTCACCGGCCGGGGTGCCGCACCGGTGCCCCCCGTGCCCCCGAAGGATCTCACGGCCATCGGACGCACCAACGATGCGATCCTCTACGGCGGCATCGTGACGCTCGAAGTTCGCGGCGACGACGCCAGCCTCGTCTCAGTCGGACCGCAGTGCGTGAGCGCGGGATCGACCTCGTATGGCGATCTGTTCCTCACGCTTTTCGACAAGGCGGGCCGCGACTTCTACGCACTCGACCCCGCGCTGTTCGCACCAGCCGTCGTCGAGTTCGTAAACCTTGACACGGGCCGACAGCACCGGTTTGGCACGCTGGCCCCGGAGATCGTGGCCCGGTCGTTCGCCGACAAGCCCAGCGGGTGAGGCCGATGCTGGTTACGCTGCTCGGTGAGCGCGGTGGGTGGCACATCGAGCGGCTCGCCGAGGCGTTCGGCCGTCATGGGCACACGGTCGAGGTGGTGTCGTGGCAAGCGATTGGGGCGGCGGTCGGGCCGGCCGGGCTGCGATTTGCCCCCGACGCGCTGGCGACCGCCGACGTGGTCGCAGTCCGAGGCATGCCCGGCATCGGATCCGGGCCACAGCGTCTCGAGGAGGTGATCTTTCGGATGGATGCGCTGGCGCAGCTCGAGGCTGCCGGCACACCCGTGGTCAACAAGCCCCGCGTGCTCGAGATCGCCATCGACAAATACCTCTCCCTTGCGATGCTGGCTCGGGCCGGCATCCGCGTGCCACAGACGATCGTCGTCCAGGGCGAGGCATCGGCCCGCCGCGCGTGGGACCAACTCGGTGGCTCCTGCGTCGCCAAGCCACTGTTTGGATCGCGGGGTCGCGGCATCAGCCGCATCACCTCGGACTCGGAGGCCACCGCGATCGGTGCCGGTGGTGTGGCGTATCTGCAGGAGTTCATCCCGCACCCTGGCTGGGACCTGCGGATCCTCGTGGTAGGCGACGACGCCTTCGCGATGCGGCGGGTCGCGGTGGCGGGGGAGTGGCGAACGAACGTCTCCCTGGGTGGCAGGCCCGAGGCCGTCGAGGTGCCAGCGGAGGTGATCGCCATCGCCCGCCACGCCGCCGCTACGGTCGGGGCAACGATCGCCGGGGTTGACATCCTGCCCGGACCCGACGGGCCGGTGGTCCTGGAGGTGAACGCAGTCCCCGCCTGGAGAGGCCTGCAGTCTGTGGTGGACACCGACCTCACCGAGGCCGTGGCCCACGAAGTCGAGAAAGTGGTTTTTTCCGCATAATCGATACAGACAGTTTGGAAATGCGAACGGCCGCCCCTGCCTAAGAATCGAGCAGCGGCCCTCATGCCTTCATTGCGAGCAGCGATGCCACAAAAGAAGACACGACCTACCACATGGTCGCAAGTCGTTGCTGTGCAAGCACTTCGTGCTATCGCTTGACTCCCTGCAAAGAGTTTCCCATCGCGGCTCACGAGACGTCCCCTGGGACTTCCGCCGCGGTGGCGACGGCGAGGACCGTTGCCCTGACCGTTGCCTCGGAGGGATCCGCCATGCCGACCAAGACCGCCCGCTCACCCCAACCTGACAGCCATGCAGCGACGGCGGTTCTGCAGGTGGCCGAGCGACTCTATTCCATGGAGCCGGAGTGGGTGGTGTTCTTCCGGGAGGTGCTGGGCGTGGACGGGATTGTCCGCCGAACCTTCTCGGACTCCGAGGGCCTGTCGCGGTTTGAATGCTCTCCGCAGTACGCCCGCATCCGCGAAATGCTCGACGGACTCCGTGCCCGGCAGAACGACCGGCAGGCGGATCGGGAGAGCCAGCGGGTCGTCACCGTGCGAATGCCCAAGTCGCTCCACCAGACCCTCAAAACCGAGGCGCAGAAGATGCAGGTGAGCATCAACACGCTGTGCATCTCCAAACTCATGAAGCTCCTCGACGAGCAGGAGCATCGCGAACTCGCCGGCGACCGCCCGGAGGCCACCGCATCCTGACCCCGTACAAGCCCAACGCCGTAAGGCGTGGGACGAGGCCAAGACCGACGCAGCGTCCTCTTCACCGCGCCCGAGGCCTCACGGCCTTCGGCTTGGACCGGTGGTCACCCGCTGCCCGTACAAGCCCAACGCCGTAAGGCGTGGGACGAGGCCAGGACCGACGCAGCGTCCTCTTGACCGCGCCCGAGGCCTCACGGCCTTCGGCTTGTACGGAGCATGGTGAAAGCCGACCGGCCGTAAGGCCGCGGACGCGGTCCGCGAGGGCTCTGATCCTTCCGACAGCGTAGGGCTGATCACAGGGCGAAGCGGACTGGAGCGGACCTGTAAGCCGGGTTCTGTGTCTGCCGCGCGAGGCGGCGGACGGCGACCATTTCTCTAGGACCCAGATTGCTCTGGGCCTCGAGCAGCCGACCCGGAAGTGGGGGCGAGGCGGGCCGCCTCGCGCCGCACCGCTCCGAAGAACGTTGCGGTCTTCTTCCTGCTTGGCCTTGCTCCCGATGGGGTTTGCCGAGCCAGACCGGTCACCCGACCTGCTGGTGAGCTCTTACCTCACCGTTTCACCCTTACCTGCGGGGCCGAAGCCCCACCGGCGGTTTACTTTCTGTGGCACTGTCCCTGACCTCACGGCCGGTGGGCGTTACCCACCATCGCGCCCTGCGGAGCCCGGACTTTCCTCCCGCCACGGCGCCAAACCGGCGTGAGCCGGCCGACAACCGCGGCCGGCGATCACCCGGTCCGCTCCAGTCGCTTCGAGCACCAGTCTATCGTCCCGCGCGACCCGCCGCCGCCTTGACCATCGCGGACGCGGGTCGTACCTTCAAAAGACAGGGGCACCTGCGAGTTTTGCCATGTCCATCACAGACTTCTCAGGTGATTTACGCGTGTACGGTGAACTGCTTCCGGTCGGCGGTGGCGACCCCATTCCGCTGCTCAAGCCAACCCTCACCGTGGGCCGCCTCGAGAGCGCCGACATCGTGCTGCGGTTCCCGAATGTCTCGGGCAACCACTGCGAGCTTGCGATCGTCGATGGCTACTGGACGATCACGGATCTGCGGAGCAGCAACGGCACCAAGGTGAACGGCACCCGGGTGACAGAGCAGCGGCTGCAGCCCGGCGACAAGATCGGCATCGCCAAGCACACCTACGAGATCTCCTACGAGCCGGCGAAACTCGGCGGCGACGCCCCCGCGGAGGAAAAGGCTCCGCAGGAAAACATCTTCGGCCGCTCACTTCTCGAATCGGCCGGGCTCGAGAACAGCCGGCCCAGTTCCCCTGCCAAACCCCGTCGCCCCGCCACCTGACCGCCGCCGCATGGCCAAACCCCGCAAGCAGCGCGTCGAGTTTCGCAAGAATCGCTCGACGCGCCGCCGCGACGGAAATCTCACCCGAACGCTCGGCGACGATCTCGACGCCACCGCCGACCGCGCCACCTCGGAACGGATTTCCGGCAAGGGCGACCTCACCCGCAAGCGAACGGTCGTGGCCCACGACGTCGATGCAAACATCGACGGGCTTCCAGTGGCTGCCGGTGAGACGGCCTGGCGGGGCCGCGTGCTCAACGTGCACGGCCTCGAAAGCCACGTGCAGGCCGACGACGGCCGCATCGTTCGCTGCACGATGCGCCGCCTGCTCCGCACGATCGCCACCGACCAGCGGCATCCGCTGGCTGCCGGTGACTGGGTTCGCGTTCGTGCCGTGGGCGACGAAGGAACGATCCAGTCGATTGAGCCGCGGCACCAGTCGCTCTCCCGCGACAGCCGTGGCCGCCGCCACGTGATCGTGGCCAACGTGGACCAGATGATCATCGTCGGCAGCGCCGCCCAGCCCGATCTCAAGCCAGGACTCATCGACCGGCTGATCGTGGCGGCCGAGTCGGCGGGCATCCGGCCGCTGATCTGCCTCAACAAGGTCGATCTCGTGGAACCATCCGCCCTCGTGCCGCTCGCCGGTGTGTTCGCCCGGATGGGCTATCCCGTCGTGCTCTGCTCGACGGTCACCGGCATGGGCGTGGCCCGACTTCAGGCCGAACTCCGCGGCCGCGTGACCGCCGTCGTCGGGCAAAGCGGCGTCGGCAAGTCTTCGCTCCTCAACGCCCTCGACCCTGGCCTCGACCTCCGGGTCGCGGAGGTGAGCCGCGACAACGAGAAGGGCCGCCACACCACGACCACGGCGCGGCTCCTGCCCCACCGTCTCAACGGCTGGTTCGTCGACACGCCAGGTGTGCGGCAGTTCCAACCCTGGCAACTCGTGCCCGCCGAGGTGCCGAGCGCCTTCCGCGACCTGCGGCCGATCGCCAATCTCTGCCGCTTTCCAAACTGCACACACGACCACGAAACCAGCTGCGCCGTGAAAGACGCGGTTGCCGACGGACTGCTCGACGTCCGCCGCTGGGAGAGCTGTCGGCAGCTCGCCGTAGGTGACGAACCTCGTGAGGAGGACGAATGAAAGATCGCGACCGCAAGGGAGTGCAGAGCGAGTGGGCCGTGCTGGTGGGTGTGTTCCTCGACGCACCAACCGATCCCGCACAGCCGCTCGCGGAGCTCGCCGGCCTGGCGTCAACCGCAGGGGCCCGCGTGGTCGGCCAACTGACGCAGCGGCGGGAGCGGCCCGACCAAACCACCTACCTCGGCAAGGGCAAGGTCGCGGAACTCCGCGGTGTCGTCGAGCACCACGACGCCGACATCGTGATCTTCGACAACGACCTCTCGCCGGCGCAAATCCGCAACCTCGAGCAGGCCCTGGACGTGAAGGTGCTCGATCGCTCGGAGGTGATCCTCGACATCTTCGCGGCCCGGGCCCGCACCTACGAGGCCCGCCTCGCAGTGGAACTCGCCCAGCTCGAATACTCTCTGCCCCGGCTGAAGCGGATGTGGACCCATCTCTCGCGGCTCAAGATGGGGATCGGCATGCGCGGCCCGGGCGAGAAGCAGCTCGAGGTGGACCGCCGGCTCGTCGAGAAACGGATCCACGACCTCAAGACCGAACTCGCCGAGATCCACGGCCGCCGCGAGCGGCAGGTGGCATCCCGTCACGACCACATGACCGTGTCGCTTGTCGGCTACACCAACGCCGGCAAGAGCACTCTGCTCAACGCCCTGACCGGCGCCGACGAACTGGCCGAGGACAAACTCTTCGCCACC
>CAMBSN010000079.1 GCA_945870505.1 Candidatus Kuenenia stuttgartensis
CGGCCCTCGGGGTGCAGCGGCTCGGAATGCAGATCGCCGCGACGCTGGGCGTCTGGCTCTTTCTGCCGGCGCTGGCCGCGGTCGGGCTGTCGGCCGTGTGCAGCGACGGCGGCCGGCGGTCGCTGATCGGCTGGAGCCGGCGGCTCTTCGGCCTCGCGCTCTTCGCCCGGCTCGCACTTCCGGCCGCGGGCTGGATCGATTCGCTGGTTGCCGAGCGGTTTCTCGAGCCCGGCTACCAGCAGGCCGCAGCCGCGGTGGCGGCCACCACCGAGTCGATCGAGCGGGTGGAGGCGGCCGACGCCGATCGTGCCTGGTGGGAGCGATACAACCCGGTGGACGCGATCGGCGACCGGGCCCAGAAGATCTACGAGCAGCTCGCGGCGGTCGGCGAATCGATCGTGAACCTCGCGATCTACTTCACGATCTCGACGATCGTGCTGCCGCTGGGCACCCTCTGGCTGCTCTCGCGGCTCACGGGGGTGTTCTTCGCTGCCCGCACCGACCGCTAACGCGGCTCACCCAGAGCCGCGGCGGATGCACCGCAGGTTACCAACCTGCGGCTACGGGGAAGCGGCACGCCGACAGGCGTACGGCAAGGCCGCAGGAAGCGTCACGCAATCGCGGGCAGGTGAGGTGTTTGATTCTTGATGACAGCACCGGTGCTATCATAGTGGAATGGAACGGCTACGGATCGTCGTCGATACGAACGTCATCGCGGCAGCGATGACGAGCGCGACCGGAAGCAACCGGGAGGTGCTTCGCTGTTGCCTTGGTGGCGTCGTGGAGCCCCTCCTCAGCAACGCACTTTTTCATGAGTACGACAGTCTCGTCACCCGGCCATCGGTGATCGCCCGCTGCCCGCTCAAGCCGAGGGAGCGGGCCGAACTGCTCGACGCATTTCTCGGAACATGCACCTGGGTTCGCATATCGTTTCGCTGGCGCCCAAACCTCGTGGACGAGTCTGACAATCACCTGATGGAACTAGCCGTGGCGGGCGGGGCGAAGACGATCATCACAAACAACGTTCGCGATCTTCGGTCGGGCGAGTTGGTCTTTCCCGACATCGACATCATGACCCCCGCAGAGTTCCTGAAGCACCTGAGGAAACGATCATGACCACGCTGACCATTCGTATTCCGGACGACACGGCCGCCCGCCTGAGGGACATGGCAAAACACCGGGGCATCAGCCTGAACAAACTCATGGAGGAGTTCTCGACGACTAGCCTGGCGGAGTTCGACACCGAGACCCGTTTTCGACTTCGCGCGGCAAAATCATCGCCCGGTCGCGGGCTGGCGATCCTCGACAAGCTTGACGCAGCACTGAAGAAGCGCAGCGCGAAGCGAAAGCGGCCCGGCCGCTGAGGCCCAGCGCCCGGCCCCCATCGCTGACGCGATTGGGCTTCCTGAGGCCGCAGAACGCGACGGGGCGGATGCACCGCAGGTTACCAACCTGCGGCTACGAGGAAGCGGAACGCCGTGAGGCGTACGGCCGCCCTCCGCGGGGCCTCATCGCTCAAGGCAGGCGCGCACGAACCGGGCAGAGCCGAACCAAAAGTGTCACGTTGTGCCAAGAAATACGCGGCTGAACCGACTGGGAAACGGCGATCCGCGTGCCATACTCAAGGCCCTTCTTGAGCGGTGGACGATCGTCGCGGCGGTGACGGGCTCGGCCATGGTGGCCACGCTCGTGCTGCTGAGCAACGGGCCGACGCTCTGGCCGAGCGAGACCGGACTGGTGCCCCTCGTGCCGCGGCTGGTCGCAGCGTGCATGTGGTGCGCTATCTACTTCGGAATCGACCTGCTCGACGATCTCCACGAGTCGGAGATGGTATTCGTGCGGTCGGAGGCCGCCGCCGTCGCCGTAGAGAACAGGGCGCTCAAGGCCGAGGCGGTGTCGCAGCAGCACGAACTGCGGCAACTGCAGGAGCAGATGAATCCCCACTTCCTGTTCAACGCCCTCAACGCCGTGGCGGCCATCAAAGACGACCCCGAGGCCGTGGAGCAGGTGACGCAAGACCTCTCCGAATACCTGCGGTTCGCCCTCCGCGAGGCCCGCGCGCTCGAGCCGCTCGCCTGGGAACTGCACGCCCCGGAAAAGTATCTCGCAGTCCAGCAGCGACGCTTTGGCGAGAATCTCGTCTGGGGGATCCCCGCCGACCGCGACAGCACCACGAACGTGGGGCTTGGCGACACGATCAGCGTGCCGCTACGAGGCAAGGGCCGCACCGCCTTCATACCGATCGGCGACATCTGCTGGATCGAGTCGCTTCGCAACTTCACCCGCGTCGGCCTGATGAATCCGGGCCGGGTCCTGTTCTTTCGGCGGCGGCTCGGGGAATGGGAGGCAGAACTGCCCACCGGCCTGTTCGAGCGTTTGGGCAAGTCGCTCGTCGTGCAGATCGCGTTGATCCAAGAGACGGAGTGGAAGTCGCGTGACGAGACGGTGCTGACGTTCGCGGCCGACATCGAGCCGCTCGTGATCGGCCGGCTGGCCGCGATGAGACTGCGGGACGTCTTCGGCGAAGGCAGCGACGGGCTGGTTTGACCCGCATGCGGTAGCGCAGGGTTTCAGCCTGCGGCGTATCCGGCACAGGTTGACAACCTGTGCTACTTGGGAGGCACAGGTTGAAAACCTGTGCTACTCGACGTGCATTGTCCAAGCCCAACGCCGTGAGGCGTGGGGCGAACCGCCACCAGACGCCGCCTCCTGCGTGGTGCGCCCGCGGCCTCACGGCCAGTCGGCTTTCAACCCGTAATGACACCGAGGGTTACCGGCAGGTTCGACCGAAACCTTGTTTCCCCGGGGCCGTTCAACCTACATTCACCCCTAGGCTGGCGGGGCGGCGACCAGCTCAGCAGCCAGGGTAGGAAGCGATTTTTTTCGAGCGTTTGATGGCGTCACCCACCCACCTCCGACGTCGTGCGCGAGCCGCCGAGCGGCTCACCTGCTGCGAGCGGCTCGAACGCCGTTTCATGCTGACGGTCTCTCCCGCCCTGCTCAACTCCTGGTTCGTGTCGGGGCAGGGGGAGTTCGCCCAGTCGATCATCGGACAGCCGGGCGGCTCGACGGTCGGCCCGAGCACAACCTGGACCGGGCAGACCACGCCCGTGCTCGGCGACGTGCAAAAGATCAGCGCCTCCACCACGACCAACACGGTCTATATCAACACGCCCGACCTCGCGAGTTACGTGATGGGCGCCTGGTGGGGCAACGCCGCCCACACACAGCCGTTCATGAATCTTCCGAGAGACCAAAACGCGATCTACAAGATCACGCTCAACACCACCTATCCCCAGGTGACGCACGGCGTGCTCGGGGGCGGCGCCGTGGCGCTCGCCGTGAATGGGGTGGTGATCTACAACGCGGGCGATGCCTTCTCCTACAGCCACGCCAGCGGCACGGAAGTGGGCATGACGGGCGACGGCCTCTTCAACCGCATGGCCGAGGCGGTGGAGTCGGTCACGTTCGACGTCGGCAACGGCCACCAGCCGGGCAACGGCCAGTACCACTACCACACCAACCCCGTTGCTCTCCGCGCCCAGCTCAGCGACAACATAGATTACATCGGCACCACCGACTATTTCCCATACGACCCGGCCATCTACCTCCTGCACCAGGGCGAAGGGGCCGACGGCGACTTCCGCGAGCACACCACCAACCTGCACCACTCGCCGATCATCGGCTGGATGTTCGACGGCTATCCAATCTACGGCCCCTACGGCTACTTGAGCCCGCTCGATGCGACGAGCGAGGTCAAGCGGATGCAGTCGAGCTATGCGCTCCGGTCGATCACCGACCGCACCACGCTCCCCGGCTGGGCGGCCCGGCTCGCCGGCAACAAGCTCGGCGCCGGAGCGGCCAACACCGCCACCGACGGCACCTATACGATGACGCCGCAGCAGCAGGCGCTGTATGCCGGCCCTGCGGTGAGCGCCAGCTATCCACTGGGACGCTACGGCGAAGACTATGCCTACGTGCCCGGCTCGGGCGACCTCGACCAGTTCTCCGGCCGCTGGTGCAAGACACCAGAGTTCCCCAACGGCACCTACGCCTACTTCCTCCCGATCGACGCAGCCGGAAACCCGATCTTCCCCTTCATCGTTAACCGGCAGATGTATGGGCAGCCCAACGGTTCGGGCAAGGTGAACTCGATCACGGAATCAGTCACCGTGGCATTCAACGTGGCCACCAACGTGGCTCCGGTCGTGACCGGGCCAGCGGGCATCTCGCTGCCCCACTCCGGCACGTTCGCATTCACCGGGGGCAACACGGTCGCGATGTCTGACGTCGACGCCGCCGACGAGGAAAGCATCGCGCTGACCGTGACGGCCGGCACGCTCTCAGTGGATCTCACGAGCGTGCTGACCAGCCATATCACGGTGACAGCCGGGGCCAACGGCAGCTCCACCATGACGCTCAAGGGGGGCGTCAGCCTGCTCAACGCGGCCCTCGCCACGCTCACCTACAAGGCGCCGGCCAGCGGCGCCACCGCCGCGCTCAGCGTGCAGGCCAACGACGGCAGTGCGGCGAACAACCTCAGCACCACGCTCTCGACCGCGATCACCTTCGATCCCAGCATGTCCGTGCCAGCCGGCCAGACCGTGACCGACGGCACGTCCTACTCAGGCAGCGTGCAGCTCGTGAAGCGGGGCAGCGGCACGCTGATCCTCACCGGCGCGAGCAGCTCCACCGGCGGTACGAGAATCGAGGGGGGCGAGATCGTGGTCCGAAACAGCGCTGCGCTGGGCACCGGGCCGGTCTGGGTGTCTCCCGGTGCCCGGCTCACGCTCGACGTCGGCGCGGCCGGAATCACGGTCGCGGCGCTCACGCTCGACGCGGGTGGGCTGATCAATCTCGGCTCTGGCCGGATGACGATCGCACCCGGCGGCTTCACGGAGAGCGTGATCCGATCGCGGCTGATCGACGGTCGCGGCGACGGAAGTTGGAATGGCACGTCGGGCATCATGTCGCGGACGGCGGCATCGCTTGTCGGTGGCAGCGTCGGCTATGCGGGGAGTGCCGACGGCACCCTCGCGATCGCCTTCACGGCGGTGGGCGACATGACCCTCGACGGCAGCGTGGACGTTCTCGATGCGACCGACCTGCTGGCGTCGGGGCTCTACGACTCGGGCCTTGCGGCCGATTGGTCGCGGGGAGACTTCAACTACGACAACGTGGTTGATGTTCTGGACATTCAAGAACTGCTCGCGGCCGACCGCTACGACGCGGGCCCCTACCTGCTCGCGGCAGCCCCGCCCACCACGGACGACCAGGCCTTCTCAACCACTGAGATGGCCTTCGCCGTGCTGGCAATGGCCGCCATCGATACCGCATCGGGCAACACCACCAAGATTCTGGGGCGCCCGTTCCGACGAACCGATACCGTCTCGTCGTGATTCAACCCAAGAGGCGTACGGGGGCGGCCAGACCCACCCGCACTGAGTCGTATGTCCAAGCCCAACGCCGTGAGGCGTGGGGGGCAGCCGTGACAGACGCCGCGTCCAGCATGGTGCGCCCGCGGCCTTACGGCCGGTCGGCTTTCACTCCGCATACGAAGCGCAGGTTGAAAACCTGTGCTACTCACCATGCATGGTCCAAGCCCAACGCCGTGAGGCGTGGGGGGCGGCCATGCCAGACGCCGCGTCCAGCGTGGTGCGCCCGCGGCCTTACGGCCGGTCGGCTTTCACTCCGCATACGGAGCGCAGGTTTTTGACCTGCGGCACATCAGGCACAGGTTGAAAACCTGTGCTACTCACCATGCATGGTCCAAGCCCAACGCCGTGAGGCGTGGGGCCCGGCCATGACAGACGCCGCGTCCAGCGTGGTGCGCCCGCGGCCACACGGCCGGTCGGCTTTCACTCCGCATACGGAGCGCAGGTTTTCAACCTGCGGCACATCCGACACAGGTTGAAAACCTGTGCTACTCGGGCGAGCGAGGGGCTGACCGTGCCCGAGAGCCGGCGTTGCTTCCGACGCGCAGCCACGATGGCGAAGCGGAGGAAGCATCGAGCGAGCGAAGGCCTGGAGGGCCGGAGTGAGCATCCGGCGACGGGCATGGGCAGCCCCAACCGGCGCGGTTCAGGCACAGGTTGCCAACCTGTGCTACGTGAAAGACACACAGGTTGAAAACCTGTGCTACGGGAGCCAGCGGTCACTCGATGCCGAGGACGTCGCGCATCGAGTAGAGGCCGGCCGGCTTGCCGACGAGAAACGCCGCCGCCGCGAGCGCGCCGCGGGCATAGCAGTCGCGGTTGGTCGCCCGCACGTTCACGGAGAACGACTCCCCCTCCATGCCGAAGAGGATCGTGTGCTCGCCCGGATTGTCGCCGGCACGGACGGCGTGGTAGCCGATCTCGTCGGCGGGCCGGGCACCGGGCCGACCTTCGCGGCCGTGGACCGCGCGGGTCTGCCCCATCGCCTGCTGCACGATGGAGCCAAACTTCAGCGCCGTGCCGCTCGGAGAATCTTCCTTGTGGCGGTGGTGGCACTCGATGATCTCGACGTCGGTTCGGCCGCCAACTCGGGAGAGCAGGGCACCGGCCCGGCCCACCAGATCCATGGCGATGTTCACCGCCAGGCTCATGCTTGGTGACTGCAGAACCGGGATCGTCTTCGCGGCCTCGGCGATCGCGTGCCGCTCGGGATCTTCGAGGCCGGTGGTGGCCACCACCAGCGGCACCTTCTTGGCGACGCATGTGGCGACGATCCCGGCGACTGCCTCGGGCAGCGAGAAGTCGATCACCACGTCGGCAGGGCAATCCCAGGCCGACGCGATCGCCACGTCCGCCGATGGGAGTCCCGCAAGCACACCGGCATCAGTGCCGGCCCGCGGATGACCAGGCCGTTCGATCGCCGCGACGAGCCTCCACGGAGTCGTGTCAGACGCGGCGCAGGCCACGATCCGCTGCCCCATGCGGCCGGCGGCTCCATGCACGACAAGATGGATCGGGCCAGTGGTCGTAAATGCAGTGGTCATGAGTAGAGGTCGATCGCCTGCACGATGTCGTCGAGGCGGTTGCCCACGCTCACGGCCCGGTT
Source organism: Candidatus Kuenenia stuttgartensis (assembly GCA_945870505.1). Taxonomy (GTDB): domain Bacteria; phylum Planctomycetota; class Planctomycetia; order Pirellulales; family UBA1268; genus QWPN01. Next base: position 7,042 of record CAMBSN010000079.1, read on the forward strand.
GGCAAAGCTCGCCCGGCTCACGCCCCGGCTGCCGAGCACCTCGTTGAAGAGCTTCTGGTCGGTGGTGTGGTAGGCGACGGTGGCGGTGGGATCCTTGAGCTGGTGGCCGGTAAGGATGCAGACCACTCGCTCGTCGCGGCCGATCACGCCCTCCGCGACGAGCTGCTTTGCCCCTGCCACGCTCGCGGCACTGGCCGGCTCGCAGCCCAGCCCGCCAGCACCCACCTGGGCCTTGGCGTCGAGGATCTCCTGCTCGCTCACCTCGCGGACCACGCCGTCGCAGACCTCCAGGGCCCGCAGGCACTTGTTGAGGTTTACCGGCCGGTTGATTTCGATGGCGCTGGCGATCGTGTGAGCCCGCTTCTGGTCGCGATCGAGTTCGTCGTAGTAGTGGCAGGCCGGGGAGAGGTCGGCCCGGCCGCCGTCCCAGCGGAGGCCTCGGTTGTGATAGAGCTCGTAGAGGGTGTTGGCCCCGGCGGCGTTGATGATCGCCAGCCGCGGAATCCGGTCGATGAGGCCGAGCTTGCGGAGTTCGGCGAAGGCCTTGCCGAAGGCGCTCGAGTTGCCGAGGTTGCCGCCGGGCACCACGATCCAGTCGGGCACCTCCCAGCCGAGCGACTCCAGCACCCGCAGCATGATCGTCTTCTGCCCCTCAAGCCGGAAGGGATTCACGCTGTTGACCAGATAGATCCCCATCCTGCTCGACACTTCCTTAACGCGGGCCATCGCGTCGTCGAAGTCGCCGGCGATCTGGATCGTCAGGGCGCCGTAGTCGAGCGCCTGCGAGAGCTTGCCGTAGGAGATCTTGCCGGAGCCGATGAAGATGATGGCCTTCATCATCCGCGTGACGGCGCAGTAGACGGCCAGGGAGGCGCTGGTGTTGCCGGTGGAGGCACAGGCCGCCCGGCGGGCGCCGATCATGCGGGCGTGGGTAAACGCCGCCGTCATCCCGTTGTCTTTGAACGAGCCAGACGGATTGAGGCCCTCGTATTGGAGGAACAGCCGGCCCGCGTTGACGCCCACATAGGCTGCCACGCCGTTGGATGGCGGGCACATCGTCTGCCCCTCGCCGATCGTGACCACGCTCTCGCGCGGCGCGTAGGGGAGCAGTTCGTGGAATCGCCACACGCCGCTGAAGGCCAGCGGATCGCTCCGCCGCATCCACTTTCGCTCGAAGAACTCGAACGAGGTCGGCGGGCGGAGGCGGTCCCAGTCGTACTCGACGTCGAGGAGATTGCCGCACGACGGGCACGCGGTGAGGACCTCGTCCACCGAGAACGTCGCCCGGCAGGCGGGATCGATGCACTGCTGAAAGGCGAGGTCGGTGCGGGCGGCGACGGCCACGGAACGTTTCTCCACGTGCCCGACCCAACCTCTGCGGTGCGAGGGTCGTCGGGATTTCCAGCGGTATCGGCCGCTGGAACCGTCAAAGGTAGGTCATGGGTGCCGAAGCAGCAAGGAAGGCACAACCGGCGATCCACGAGCGTCAAAACCTCGCCTGAGGCTGCCAGTTTGACAGCCTGATCCGGTTGCGATATTTTTGCCGGGCTCGGAGGGCAGCGTGCGGGGCGGCTCGCAGGACTTCCGGCGGGACGCGAGGCGATACCCATGCTGAAAGCGGCGGAACTGAAAGTTTACCGGATGGCCCTCGAATCGCTGCGCTGCCGGCTCCGCGGAGACGTATCGACGATGGCCGATGCCGCGCTGCGGCACAGCGGCACCGAAGCGAGCGGCGACCTTTCCCGGATGCCGATCCACATGGCTGACGTGGGCACCGACGCCTACGAGCAGGAGTTCACCCTCAGCCTGATGGCCAACGAGGAGGAAACGCTCGAACTCGTCGAGTCGGCCCTCGCGCGGATCAAGGCGAAGACGTTCGGCCGCTGCGAGGAGTGCGACGGGGTGATCGCCAAGAAGCGGCTCGAAGCCATCCCGTTTGCCGCGATGTGCATCCGGTGCGCTGAGAAGATGGAGAGCGGCGGCTACGACCGGCCTCGTCAGCCCCGCTGACAAGGGCGACCACGCCACGGAAGGAACAGCATGGCGACGCCGTCCACATCCGAACCAGCCAAAGGCTGGCCGATGTTCCTCGCCGTCGTGGTGGCCGCCGCCGCGGCCGACCTCCTCTCGAAGCAGTGGATCTTCGCCAAACTGGGCATGCCCGGGGAGAATCAGTCACTGGGGATCGTCCCTGGAATCCTCTGTCTTGAGACCAACCTCAACGAAGGCGCGCTCTTCGGCATGGGGCAGGGCATGGGTGTCGTGTTCGCCACCGTCTCCATCGCGGCGATCATCGGAATCCTGGCCCTCGTGTCGCGGCCATCAACCCGCAATGACCGCTCGATCCTGCTCGCGCTTGGGCTGATCGTCGGCGGCATCATCGGCAACCTCTACGACCGGCTCGGCCTGCCCGGCCTCACCTGGCACGCGCCGCTCGCCCGCGAGGGAGATCCCGTCCTCGCCGTCCGCGACTGGATCCACTTCACGCTACCGGGCGTGATCGACTGGCCGATCTTCAACCTGGCCGACTCCTGGCTCGTGATCGGCGCCATGATGCTCCTCGCCTTGTCGTTCCTGGAGTCGAAGGAAGTCCGGGCCGGCGGAGCCCCCGGCGATTCCGAGCGGACATGAGCGGCACGGCAGCCCCCAACGACGTCGCCGCCCGGCTCGAAACGGCGATCGCCGCCGCGCAGCTCGCAGGCCGGGAGACGCTCCGCTGGTTTGGTGACGCAGGGCTGGTGGTGGACGTGAAGGCAGACGCCTCGCCCGTCACTCAGGCCGACCGCGCCGCCGAGGCGATCCTCCGCCGCGAACTCCTGGGTGCCTTTCCGGCCGACGCCTTTCTCGGCGAAGAGACGGGGGCGACCGCCGGCACTTCGGGCTACGAGTGGATCGTCGATCCGATCGACGGCACCAAGTCGTTCATCCGCGGCGTGCCGCTCTACGCCACGCTCGTCGGCTGCCGCCACGGCGGCCGGGGCGTGCTCGGTGTAATCGCGATCCCGGCTCTCGATGAGATGGTGCATGCCGCCCGGGGCGGCGGCGCCTGGCACACGAAGGCCGCCGCGGCCCCGGTGGCCGCCAAGGTCTCCGCGAAGTCGGCACTCCGCGAGTCGCTCGTGTGCTCGAGCGACTTCACATCGTTCGCACGATGGAGTGGCGGCCGACACGACGGCGAGGCCGCCCGCGGCCGGGTCGAGTCTGCATGCGGGGTGGTTCGCACCTGGGGCGATGGCTATGGCTACCTGCTCGTGGCTACTGGCCGCGCGGAAATCATGATCGATCCGCTCCTCAACCCCTGGGATGCCGCCGCCGTGGACGTGGTGGTGACCGAGGCCGGCGGCCGGTTCAGCGACTGGCAGGGCCGTGACAGCATCGATTCGGGCGATGGCGTGGCAACCAACGGCGCCGTGCACGGAGCCGTCCTCGACTTGCTCCCGAGGATGCGGGCATGAATGGACTGTCGCGACTTCTGATCCCCGTCGTGCTGGCGGCTTTGGCCCTCACGGCCCCGGCCGCGGAGCCGCCGCGGCCCCGCAACGTGCTGTTCATCGTGGCCGATGACCTCAACACCTCGCTCGGCTGCTACGGCGACCCGTTGGCGAAGACGCCCAACCTCGACCGCCTCGCCGCCCGCGGCGTGCGGTTTGACCGTGCTTACTGTTCGTTTCCGCTCTGCGGCCCAAGCCGCAACTCGATGCTCACCGGGCTTCATCCCAACGCCACCGGCATCCTCGCCAACGGCCAGGTCTTTCGGCAGACGATCCCCGGGCACCCGAGTCTGCCAGAACTCTTTCGCCGTCACGGCGGCTATCCGGTCCGCGTCGGCAAACTCTTCCACTACAACGTCCCGGCGAGCATCGGCACGGCTGGTCACGACGACCCGGCCTCATGGGAGGCGGCCTTCAATCCCGCCGGCGTCGATCACCTCGAGGAAGAGCCGCGGATCTTCTCGCTCAAGCCTGGTCAGTTTGGAGCCACGCTCAGTTGGTTCGCGTCGCCCGCTCCCGACGCCGCCCACACCGACGGGCTCGTCGCCGCGCGGGCCGAGCAGATCCTGGCGGAGTGCGCCGCCGACCGCACGCGGCCCTTCTTCCTTGCCGTGGGCTTCTACCGACCGCACACGCCCTACGTGGCGCCCCGTGGCTACTTCGACCTCTACCCCGAGGACGAGATGCCCGTGGTCACAGGCGTGGCCGAGGATCGAGCCGACATTCCGCCCGCGGCTCTCGAGAGTGGTCATCGGGAACAGGACGAGATGACCGACGAACAGCGGCGACAGGCCCGCCAGGCCTACGCCGCGAGCATCAGCTTCCTCGACGCCCAGGTCGGCCGCGTGGTCGCGGCCCTCGACCGCCTCGGCCTCGCTGATGACACCGTGATCGTGTTTACGAGCGATCACGGCTACCACATGGGCGAGCACGGGCTGTGGCAGAAGCGGAGCCTGTTCGAGGAAAGCGCTCGCGTCCCGCTCCTGATCGTCTGGCCGGGGAAGACACCCGCTGGCGGCGTGGCGTCGGCCCCGGTGAGCCACGTCGATCTCTACCCCACGATCGCCGCCGGCTGTGGACTCAGCGCACCTCCCGCACTTCCTGGCCAAGACCTCGCCCCGATCCTTTCCGACCCGGCGAAGCTGGGGAGAAACTGGGCGGTTACACAGGTGACGCGACCAGGCAGCAAAAAAGAGGGGACTCCACCGTTCTCGGGCTACTCGCTGCGGACGCCACGGTGGCGATATACGGAGTGGGACGAGGGCCATCGCGGACGCGAACTCTACGATCACGATGCCGATCCTCGGGAACTCACGAACCTCGCCGACGACCCGCCGCATGCGAGCGACGTGGCGACGCTCGCCGCTCAGCTTCGCGAGGCGGTCGCGGGCACATTTCCCGCCTCTGGCACGACGCCCCCGCTGCGGCCCGAGACCTGGAGCCCCGTGCTCGACGTGCCGGGCGGCAGCCCCACCCCCGGTCAACCCCGTAAAAGCCCAACGCCGTAAGGCGTGGGACGAGGCCAGGACGGGGTCCAGATCCTTCCCAACGCCGTAAGGCGTGGGACGAGGCCAAAACCAACCTCGTCCGCAGGCAGAACAGCCCGCGGCCTTACGGCCGGTCAACCCCGTACAAGCCCAACGCCGTAAGGCGTGGGACGAGGCCAGAACCAACCTCGTCTGCAGGCAAAACAGCCCGCGGCCTTACGGCCGGTCGGCTTTCGCGAGGCAGTGATCCGCGCAGCGGGACCGACACGTTCCCATCGCTGAGGCGATTGGGCTTCCTGGTTTGGCAACGAGCGTCCGGCCGCGATAATCGTTTACCCGACACCTTCTGGAGGTCTTCTCGCCATGCGACTCGTTTGTCTCATCGTGCTCGCGACACTCGCCGTGGCCGCAACCGCCGGCGCCGAGCAGCCGCCGTTCCTCTCCTCGGCCCGCGTCGCCGTGATCGGCGACTCGATCACCGAGCAGAAGCTCTACAGCAAATACATCGAGTGCTGGCTGCTCGCCTGCTCCGGCATTCCCGACGTGCAGGTGATGCAGTTCGGCTGGTCGGGCGAGCGGGCCGACGGCTTCGCGTGGCGGGCCATCAACGACCTGGCTGTCTTCCACCCCACCATCGCGACCCTCTGCTACGGCATGAACGACGGCGGCTATCAGCCCTGGAAGCCCGAGATCGGGGAGACGTATGACGCCAACATGCGGAAGGTGTTGGATCGCCTCGATGAGGCTGGCGTGAAGACCGTCGTCCTGGGATCGCCTGGCGCGGTGGACACCAACTTCTTCCGTCCGGGGCAGACAATGGGCGAGCAGCCGGCCCACGTGGCCTACAACGATACGCTCGCCCACCTCCGCGACATCGACAAGCATCTCGCCGCGGAGAAAAACCTCCGCTTCGCCGACGTCCATGCCGCGATGATCGACGCGATGCGGAAGGCCAACGAGGCCCGCGGCCCACAGTACGACGTCTGTGGAGGCGATGGCTTCCATCCCGGCCCCAACGGCCAGCTCCTGATGGCCTACGCCTTTCTCAAAGGGCTCGGCGTCGATGGCGCCATTGCCGAGATCGACGTCGATGCCAAAGCGGCCGCCGCGACTCGCGTCACCACGGGGCAGACGGTTTCAGCCAACAACGCCACTGCCGACGGGCACATCACCCTCGACATCGAAAGCCGCCGCTGGCCGTTCTGCTTCGAGGGCGACGGCACGTCGAGTTCGAGCACGCGGAGCATCCTGCCGTTCGTGCCGTTCAACGACGACCTCAATCGCTACGTGCTGAAGATTCGGAATCTCACGTCACCCCGTGCAAAGGTGACGTGGGGCACGGAGGCGAAGGACTTCACCCGCGAGCAACTCGAGAAGGGGATCAACCTCGCGGCCGAGTTTTCGCGAACGCCCTTCGACGAGCCGTTTGCGGCGCTGGCGGCCGCGGTGGCGGACAAGCAGGCCTACGAGACCATGATGATCAAGCAGCTCGTCACCGACTTCCAGAAGATCCCAGGCATCGGCACCGACGCCGAGGCGCAGGCGGCGGTGAAGGTGCTCAATGACCGCCTGATGCGCCGCTGGACGCAGCTTGAGGCGAAGGTCCGCGAGCGGCTCGTGCCGGTGAAGCACTCGATCACGATCGCACCGCTGGCGAGGTAGGACGGGGACGGTCGGCTTTCACCATGTTCCGTACAAGCCCAACGCCGTGAGGCGTGGGGCGAGGCCAGAACCAACCTCGTCCCCAGCGAAAACAGCCCGCGGCCTCACGGCCGGTCGGCTTTGACGAGATCGGGATCAGTGCGAACCGGAAAGACACACAGGTTGACAACCTGTGCTACGAGTAGAGGAGGGCCCCGCGGCGGCGCTCGGCGAACGCCCGCTCCTCCGGCTCCCACGCGGCGGCGATCTCTCGCCAGTCC
>CAMBSN010000080.1 GCA_945870505.1 Candidatus Kuenenia stuttgartensis
TCGACGAACTCCGGCACGGCGACGAACTCACCGCGGAGGAGCGGCGGCTCTGGGCCTCCTGCCCGGCGTCTGGTCCAGCCCCTGCCAACGAATGGCTGCCGGTCGCCGCCACGCACGTCCGGCTCGGCAAGCCCGAAACGGATCGCACCTACGGCTGGGACAACGAGTACGGGGTCGAGGAGGCCGACCTGCCCGCCTTTCTCGCCGGCCGGCGGCTGGTGTCGAACGCGGAGTTCATGGAGTTCGTGGCCGACGGCGGCTACCGCGACGAGTCATGGTGGACCGAGGAGGGCCGCGGTTGGCTGAAGTACACCCGTGCCGAGCATCCCAAGTTCTGGCTGAAGCGGGGCCCGTCGTACGACCAGCGAAACCTCCTCGACGAGATCCCGCTGCCGGCGAACTGGCCGGTGGAGGTCAACTGCCTCGAGGCGCAGGCCTACTGTGCCTGGCTGGCGGCGAAGACGGGGGAGAACGTGCTCCTGCCCACCGAGGCCCACTGGCAGGCGCTCCGCGATACGGTCTCCGGGGATCAGCCCACCTGGGGCAATGCGCCGGGGAACATCAACCTCGAGCACCATGCCTCGAGCTGCCCGGTCGACGCTTTCCCCCAGGGCGACTTCTGCGACATCGTCGGCAACGTCTGGCAGTGGACACGCACGCCGATCATGCCCTTCAAGGGCTTCGAGGTGCATCCGCTGTACGACGACTTCTCGGTGCCAACGTTCGACGGCCGCCACAATCTCATCAAGGGCGGATCGTGGATCTCGACGGGCAACGAGGCGCTCGCCAGCGCGCGATATGCCTTCCGCCGCCACTTCTTCCAGCACGCCGGCTTTCGCACGATCGTCGAGGAGCCCGGCAACGAGGCGGTCACCGTTGGCTCGCGGCTCTACGAGACTGACCATCTGGTGACGCAGTACCTCGAGTTCCATTACTACGACGCTGCCTCTGGCGGTGCGGGTGATCCGCTCGGAGTTCCCAACTTCCCCAAGGCCTGCGTCGAGGCGACGATGCGGCACGTGCCGAACGGCCGCCGCGACCGCTGCCTCGACATCGGCTGCTCGGTGGGCCGCTCCGCCTTCGAGTTTGCCCGATTCTTCGGGCACGTCGATGCGATCGACTTCTCGGCCCGCTTCATCCAGTCGGGCGTCAGGCTCCAGCACGGCGACGAACTCTTCTACGAGATCCCGACCGAGGGCGAACTGACAACCGGGCGGGCGATTTCACTCGACCGGCTGGGGCTCGGCGATGCGGGCCGCCGCGTGAACTTTATGCAGGGTGACGCCTGCAACCTGAAGGAACTCTTCAGCGACTATGACCTCGTGTTTGCCGGGAACCTGATCGACCGGCTCTACGAGCCTTCCCTTTTTCTCGACGCCATCAGGGAACGCGTTCGGCCGGATGGATTGCTCGTGATCACGTCGCCCTACACCTGGCTCGAGGAATACACGCAGAAGCCGAAGTGGCTGGGCGGCCGCCGCGAGGCGGGGGAGCCACTCTCTACGCTCGCAGGGCTCTCACGGGCCCTCGCAGGCCGGTTCAACCTCCTCCACAGGCAGGACGTGCCGTTCGTGATCCGCGAGACCGCCCGTAAGCATCAGCACACGCTCGCCGAGATGACGGTCTGGCGACGACTGGGCGGGTGATCTGCTAGCCTTTTGAAGGCGTGGTCCCGCGGGCTGCGCGCGGCCTCACGCACCCATCAGTTGCTGCCCATGCAACGCCCCACGCCACCGCCGGTGCCACCTGTCGTCGGCACCAATCACGCGCCGGTCGTCATCGACACCACCAGACGACCCGCCAAACGCCGAGGCCGGGGTGGGGCTTCGGCTGCGGCGGTGTCGATGCTCCTGGCCATGGCCGCGGTGGTCGCCGCCTTCGTGGCCTGGCCGTATCTCCAGCCGTCGCTTCGTCCTGCGCAGCGAGTCGCGAGCAAGAAGCAGGTCGCGGCCGTCGTTGACCGCGGTGAATCACCCCGCGTTCGCCAACCTGGCCGTGAAAAGAACAAGCCACAGGAGCCGCAGCGGGTGAAGGACCCGCTGATTTCGGCCTCGCCGGATCTCGCCGCACGAGACCGCGCCCCGGCTGAGAGGGAGATGGCCACGACGGCGGCCGAGACCATCACGCCACCGCCGAAGGCCGACCAGGCCGACGCCCCCTTGATTGAGAGCGTGGCTCGCACGATCACCGATGCCGCCAACGCGTTTCGCAGCCATGACTATGCGGCGGCCGAGAAGGCCCTCGAGGCGGCTGAGGAGTCTGCCGGTGAAGAAGCCGAGCCGGCGATGCGCGTCGAACGCTGGCGACTGCTCCTCGACTATGCCAGGCAACTCGACGACCACGTGGCCAAGGCGCTCGCGTCGGCGAACCAAGGCCGCGAGTACACGATCGGTGACCGTACGATCGCGATCATCGAGATCGGGCCGCAGGGCTACGCCTACAAGGAGGCGGGGGCGACGAGGCGAGGCCCGCGGGCAAGCCTGCCGCGGGTGGTGGAGCGGGCGATTCTGAAGGCCTGGTACGACGGCGATCCACGGCCATCGAACGGCATCTTCCTCGGCGTCCACCGCCTGCTCGACGACGATGTCGACCTCGACAGGGTGCGTCAGGAATGGCAGCAGGCCCTGGTGGGCGAACCGGCCACTTCCTCGATCATGCCGATTCTGGAAGATCCAGTGCTCGCCACGCGGCCGTAATACGATCGGGCGTGAGGCTCGCGCGTGACCACGACCGAGGCCTCATAAGGGTTGCACTCGAGCAGGCGCCGTGCGTGAGGCTCGGGGCTGCCCGCGCCCGTCGCCGGACGCTCGCTGCGGGCATGCGACTGTCGCGCCGTCGCCGCCGTCCCGGCGTCGGCTCCGGCTTACGGTCGCCGGGCGCGTTCCGGCTCCCAGCATCCTGCCCTCCGCTCGCTCGATGCCGACTTCGCTCCGCCATCCATGGCTCCGCTCGTCGACAACGCCGGCTCCCGGGCACGGGCAGCCCCTCGCTGCATCATCCCTCGCTTGTGATTCCGGAAGGGAAAGCAGGCAGCCGGAGGCACGCGCAGAAGCCGGTGCGACTTGTGCCCCGCAGCGGTCGCTCAGAAGCGTTCGAGCAGAGAACTCACAAGTCCCGCCGGCGCCGAGCATGCTTCCGGCCGACTGCGGTGCGCAAGGCTCAATGGAAACCCGTAGTGCGGCCTCCGGCTTCCACGCACGAAGCGGCAACCCGAGGATCGTGTTCGATCCGGACGAGTACTCCGGCTACCAAACGCGTTCCAGGATCGGCAGGAGCGTCTGCGGATCGAGCGATACCGGGTTGCCCCGCATGCTCGCGCCCCCCGAGTTCTCCGCCAGCCACGTCAGCCGGTCGCGGGAAAGCCCCACCTCGGCGAGTCGTCGCGGCGTGCCTGCGGCCGCACAGAGGTGTTCGACCCGCCGCACGAAGCCGTCCGCAGCGGCCCCATCGTCCCGCGGCGCCTCGGGATCAATCGCCCGTTCGAGCACCGCAAAGTCGTCCTGGCAGACTCGCCTATTCACCGCGACTGCGACGGGCAGCATCACCGCGCAGGCGACACCATGCGGCGTGCCGCATTCGATCCCGAGGGCCGCGGCCACACCGTGCGCCATGCCGAGGCCGGAGTTGGTGAGCGCCATGCCGGAGAGGAGCGCCGCGTGGCTCATCGCCGCGCGGGCGTCGAGGTCGCGGGGGTCGGCGAGCACCTTCGGCAACGCCGCCACCGCGCGGGGAAGGGCGTCGAGCACGAGCGCCCGCGGCAGCGGTGCCCGAAACCGACAGACGAACGATTCAATGAGCTGCGTGATGGCGTCGAGGCCGGAGGCGGCCGTCACGCCGCGGGGGCACGATGCCGTGAGGATGGGATCAACGAGGGCAGCCCGCGGCACGAGCAACGGGCTCCGCATGCTCTTCTTGAATCGCCGCCGCGGGCAGGAGATCACGGCGTTGCGGGTGGCCTCGGCCCCGGTGCCCGCCGTCGTCGGCACGGCGACCACTGGCAGGGGCGGCCGGCCGATCTGTAGCCCGCGGCCCACGCCCTCGAGGTGGTCGGCCACCGTGTCATCATCGCATTCCAGCGGGCTGGCGAGGTTGGTCGCGAGCGCCGCCACGGCCTTCGCAAGGTCGATCGTGGCCCCGCCGCCGATCGCCACCACCACCGGCGCGCGGCCTTCGATCCGTGGCAGCGTGCTGACGATCCCCGCCACGTCGGCCACGGTCGGTTCGCCCATGCAGGTCCCGACCCGGGCGACGTCGAGGCCGGCGGCGCGAAGCAAGGCGGCCACGGCCGATTCACCGCCACAGGCCTCGAGACTCCGGGATCCTGTCACCAACCAGGCCTCGCGGCCGAACCGCGCGGCGACCTCCCCGAGTTCGGCGAGCCGCCCTGCGCCAAAGAGGATCGACGACGGGGCCAGAAAGTCGTAGCGTGCGGGCCCGGCGTCTGGGGAGGGGGGCATCTGGTGATCCCAAAATGGTGCGGGCATAGACCGCCGGCGGGACCTGACCTAGGCTTGCCGGCTCGCCATCTGTTTTCCCCGCCGCGACGCCTTCCCGCAACCGGGGTTGCCACCTGCAACGCATGATCGACCCGCTTCCCATCCCGCAGCATTCCGACCCGATCGAGGGCCGCATCCGCCCGCCCGGGTCGAAGAGCATCACCAACCGCGCGCTGGTATGCGCGGCGTTGGCTCGCGGGACGAGCCGGCTCTCGGGGGTGCTCGACAGCCAGGACACCCGCGTGATGGCTGCCGGCCTGGCGACGCTCGGCATTGGCGTGGATGTCGACTGGCCCGCCGGCACGGCCACGGTCAGCGGGTGTGGTGGTACGATCCCTGCCGAGGAGGCGACGCTCGACTGTGCCGCCAGCGGCACGACGATGCGGTTCCTCGCGGCGATCTGTGGGCTGGGCCGCGGCACCTACCGGCTCGATGGGACCGCCCGGATGCGGCAGCGGCCGATCGGCGACCTCGTGGCAGCGCTCCGCGATCTCGGGGTCGATGCCCGAGCCGAGAGCCCGGGTGACTGTCCTCCCGTGCTGATTCGTTCTTCCGGGCTCCGTGGCGGTCCCGCTACGGTGGCCGGAGGCACCTCGAGCCAGTTCGCCAGCGGCCTCGCCCTCGCCGCGCCCTGCACGCACCTGGGGATGGATCTTGCCTTCGCCGGCACGCTCGTGTCGCTCCCCTACCTGGCGATGACCCGGCGGGTGATGGCCGACTTCAGCGGCCGCTGCGACGTGGTGGATGACCGCACGTGGCGAATCCATCCGGGCGGCTATGCGGCCTGCGACTACGAGATCGAGCCGGATGCGTCGGCGGCAAGTTACTTCTTCGCGGCCGCGGCGATCACCGGGGGCCGCGTTCGAGTCGACGGGCTCTCCCGCCGCAGCATGCAGGGCGACGTCGCCTTCTGCGATGCCCTCGAGCGGATGGGCTGCGGCGTCGAGTGGCACGAAGGCGACGATTCGGGCATGGGCAACGCGATCACGGTCACCGGCCGTGCGGTCCGCGGCATCGACATCGACATGAACACGATCAGCGACACCGTCCCCACATTGGCGATCGTGGCTGCGTTCGCCGACAGTCCGACCACGATCCGGAACGTCGCCCATATCCGCGACAAGGAGACCGACCGGATCGGCGACCTCGTTCGCGAACTCCGCCGGCTCGGCGGCTCCGTCGAGGAGCATGCCGACGGGATGACGATTGCACCAGTCCCTCTCCACGGCGGCTCGCTGCAGACCTATGACGATCACCGGATGGCCATGAGCCTGTCGCTTGTCGGGCTGCGGGTGCCGGGCATCGCGATCCAGGATCCGGGATGCGTCGGCAAGACGTTTCCCGGTTACTGGACAAGCCTGGGTGGACTGGCAGGGTTTCCCGCGGGATGGCAGAACGCCTGACGCGATCTGCCGTCAGCCTGCGTCGCCGACGGCGGATGCCTGCTCAAGAGCGAGAGCGGCCCGTTCGAGCAACGCATCGACGCGGACATCGGCCTGTTCGATGGGAGCTGCGGCCGTCATGAGCGACGCATCCATCGCCACGAAACCGCCGCCGCAGTGTTGGCAGTAGACCCGCCAGCCCAGCAGGTTGACGTCGATCTCCAGCCGTCGGCCACAGACCGGGCAGCCCTGCTGAAAAAAAACTTGCGTGCCGCGAAAAGCGGCCGCCACGGATCGCTGCTGGTTGTTGTCTGCCGTCATCGACGGAATCCCCGGGCCCTGCACATTGAGCATCAGTATACGCGTTTCATTGGATCGGGCCAACTTTAGCTGGGCAGCCGCGGCTATCGCCCCGATCATGCAGTCGTTTTGCGGCGGTGAAGCCGGCTGTAGAATGCACCGCAGCGGTTGCCTGTGACGGGCCCGCGGACCCGGCTGTCGCGATATGCTCCAACGACCGCTGCTCACGCCAATCGTGGTCGGCTTCTGGCTCGTGACGAGCGGCTGGCTCGTCGTCACGAAAATTCTGCCGTCATTGAGTCCAGGTTCACCCCCGGGGCAGCAGGCGCTTTACACGTCGGGCCATCGCCCGATCCCGGTGGCCTGGTCGGTTCAGTGGAACGAGCGGCCAGTTGGCTGGGCTCTGGCCACATCCGAGCCACAGAACGACGGTGGCCTCGTGGTCGAGAGCCGCCTCCAGTTCGACAAGCTGCCGCTCGACGAGATGCTGCCCGTCTGGGCCGGCCTGCTCGTCCGCCGAGTCGTGCACGAAAGCACGCCCGCCAGCTTCTCAGCCCGTGGCCATCTGGAGATCGACTCAATCGGCCAACTCCGCGCCTTCAGTTCGCGGGTCAGGCTCCCCGGCGCGGTCGACGACGTGCTGCTCCGTGGGAAGGTGGACGAGGGCGACGTGGACGTGAAGATCGAGGCCGGCGGCATGACCTACGAGACCACCCGCCATCTGCCGACGCACGTCATGATCGGCGACGAACTCTCCCCGCAGGCGAGCCTGCCCGGCCTCTACGAAGGGCGTCGCTGGACCATCCCCGTCTATAGCCCCCTCCGCCCCGGCCGTTCCCCGATCGAGATTCTCCATGCCGAAGTCGGGCCCGAGGAGGCCCTCTACTGGGAGGAGGGCCTCGTCCGCGTGCGCGTCGTGGCATATCGCGAGGATCCAACCAGCCACCGCGAGCCGCGGTGCCGGCTCTGGGTCGACCGCTCGGGGCGGGTGTTGAAGCAGGAGGCGATGCTCTTCGGCACGAGGATGACGTTCCTGCGGCGGACTGACGAGGCGGCTGCCTGGTTGGCCAAAGACGGCGGCCCCGATGCGGCGCTGCAGCGGAGCACTCCATGATTGAGTTTGATCACGTGACGCGGACCTACGGCGCGAAGACGGCCGTTTCCGACCTCACCCTGGCGATTCCCCGGGGCGAACTCTTCGCCCTGCTCGGGCCCAATGGCGCCGGGAAGACCACGACGATCCGGATGCTCGTCGGTCTCCTGCATCCCTCGCGAGGGGCCGTCCGCGTCTGTGGCCATGATCTCGTCAAGGATCCGCGGGCCGCGCACCTGCACCTCGGCTATGTGCCCGACGAGCCCACGCTCTACGACAAGCTCACCGGCCGCGAGTTTCTCTGGTTCATCGCCGACATGTTCGGCATGCCGCAGCGGCTTGCCACCGACCGCATCGACCGGGAGATCGACCACTTCGAACTCGGTGAGTTCGCCGACGACCTCGCCGAGAGCTATTCGCTCGGCATGAAGCAGCGGCTCGTGTTTGCCGCCTCGCTTCTCCACGACCCCGACGTGCTCGTGCTCGACGAACCGATGGTCGGGCTCGATCCGCGGAGCGTGCGGATCGTCAAAGACCTGCTCGCTGCCCGCACCCGCGAGGGCATGACGGTCTTCATGTCGACCCACACGCTGGCGATGGCGGAGGAGATGGCCGATCGCGTCGGCATCATGGTCCGTGGCCAGCTGCGGTTCCTGGGCACGATCGCCGAACTCCGGGAGCAGATGGCCCTCGAGTCGACCACGCTCGAGCAGCTCTACCTCGAGGTCACCTCCGGGCGGGGGCGCGAACCGTGAGCGGACGGGCACCGCCGCCTGAAGCGGTTCGACTCCTCTCGTTCGAGGACGAGTCGCGGCTGTTCGTGAAGCTCCGGGCGACGCTTGCCTTGGAGACGATCCGTTCGATGCTCTCTGACGCGCGGCTCCGGCTCAGCCTCGTCGTGCTGCTCAGCGCGCTGTTCTGGGCGGCTCTGTACGGACTGTTCGTCGAGGGGTTCGGCTTCCTCGACGCGCTGCACGCCGAGGTGATTTCGCTGCTCTTCAACGCCTTTTTCGCATCGCTGATGGTGATGCTTGTCTTCTCGACCGGCATCCTGGTCTACACCGGCATGTACTGCTCCCCTGAGGCGCGGCTGCTGCTGACGCTCCCGGTGCGGGCCGAGGCGATCCACGCCCACAAGTTCCGCGAGGCGATGTGGTTTTCGAGCTGGGGGTTTGTGCTCCTCGGCAGCCCGATGCTGACGGCCTACGGCGTGGTGCGGCACGCGGCCTGGCCCTACTACGTCGTCATGCTGCCGCTCATGATCTCGTTCGTCTTCATTCCCGCTTCCGTGGGGAGCATCATCTGCACGACACTCGTCGCCTGGATGCCCCGGCTGCGGCTGCACGCGTTCACGATCGGGGTCACGGTCGCCTGCGTCGGGGCCATCGGGCTTGGCTGGTCGATGTTCTCCCAGGCGCGGGTCGACTCGATGTCGGCGGCGTGGTTCGAGCGGACGTTCGCCCGGCTGTCGGTCACGGAGCAGAAGCTGTTTCCGAGCTGGTGGCTCTCCATGGCGCTGATCGAGGCCGCCCGTACGGAGCGGGACGGCACCCTGATGGCGGCCTCGCTCTTCGAGTCGCTGAAGTTCCTCGCGCTGCTCATTGCCAACGCCCTGGCTTTCCAGCACCTGGCCGGATGGGTCGCGGGGATCGCCTATCGCAAGGGATACAGCCAACTCGCCGGCGAGATCCCTTCGCGCCGCCGCCGGCCGCTGTGGTGGTTCGACCGCGCGCTCGGCCACGCCGGATTCGCGACGGGCCGGCCGCTGCGGCTCCTCCTGGTGAAGGATTTCCGCCTCTTTCGCCGCGACATCTCCCAGTGGTCGCAGTTCGCGATCTTCTTCGGGCTGCTCGGGCTGTATTTCCTCAACCTCCGCGCTTTCAACTACCACAACGCCTACGCGTCCATGATTGGCTACCTCAACCTCGCGGTGGTTGGGCTCATCCTCTCGACGTTCACGACCCGCTTCGTCTACCCGATGATCAGCCTCGAGGGGCGGCGGTTCTGGATCCTCGGCCTGCTGCCGGTGCACCGGGACCAGATCGTCTGGTCCAAGTTCCTGTTCTCGTTTTTTGGCAGCCTGGGCCCGTGCTGTAGCCTCGTGCTGTTGAGCGACTGCATGCTCGGCATCCCCTGGTCGCTGATCGCGCAGCACGAGCTCTGCAGCGTGATGCTCTGCATGGGCCTGTCGGGCATCGCCGTCGGCCTCGGGGCATGGATGCCCGACCTACGGGAGTCCTCGCCGTCGAAGATCTCGTCCGGGTTCGGGGGAACGCTGAGTCTCGTCATCAGTTCGCTGTTCATCATGGCCACGGTGATCGCGGCGGCCGTGCCCACCCATCTGTTCCTGCTCACCCACACGCTCGGCCCCAGCGTCATCTCCTCCCACGGGATCCTGGCGTGGGCGGGGGGGAGGTGGGGAGCGATCGCCGGAGGCCTGGCGGTGGTCGGCCTGGGGATTGCGGCCACGGTCGTGCCCCTCATGCTCGGCCTGCGGGCCTTTCGCCGCCTGGAGGCCTGAGAACCCGCAGTTATCGCGGCCGCCGGGCTGCGGTTGTGAGAGAGGAGCTTGGACGGCGACAATCCGGCTCCCCTCAGGCCATGATCCACAAGCCCGCCCAGCCTCGCGATCACCACTCCCGCCCTGGCGGGCCCTTGCGGGTCGGGGCCGTCCAGTACCTCAACACGAAGCCGCTGGTGCACGGGCTGGCGGCGGCGGGTGTCGAGGTGGCCTACGACCTTCCCAGCCGGCTTGCAGATCGCCTCGCTGATGGGCGGCTCGACGTGGCGCTGATTCCATCGATCGAGGTGTTTCGCGGCGGCCATCGCATCGTGTCCGATGCCTGCATCGGCTGCCGCGGGCCCGTGATGAGCGTGAAACTATTCTTCCGAACGCTGCCGTCCAGAGTGGCCACGCTCGCCGTTGACGAGGGGTCCCGCACGAGTGCTGCCCTGGCCCGCATCCTTCTGTCAGAACGACACGGCGTGGCTCCCCGGATCGAGTCGCTGCCGATCGGCGCCGGGCTGGCCGACACGCGGGCCGACGCGGTGCTGCTGATCGGCGACCGCGCCATCGGCGATGCCAGTGGCGGCCTGACGGGCGGTTCGTTTCAGATGATGTGGGATCTCGGGGACGAGTGGTGCCGTTGGACGGGGCTCCCATTCGTCTTCGCCGTATGGGCCGTTCGCGACGGGGTCGATGTTGGTGGGCTGAGTCAACTCCTCTCCGCGGCCCGTGACGCAGGCCGCGCAAACCTGGCGGCGATCGCCGCGGCCGAGGCGGCGGCGCACCGCCTGACCGTTCCTCAGTGCCTGAGCTACCTACGGGACAATCTTCACTATGATCTCGGTCCACGAGAGTGGGAGTCGCTCGGGCTCTTCCGCCGATATGCCGCCGGCCAGGGCCTCGCGCCTCCCGACGTGACGATCGGGCGAGAGTTGCGACCCGGTGATGCGCTGCTGCCAAGGAGAGCCGTGTGATGACCGCGACTGCCATCCACCCCATCCTCGATGACGTGATCGCGGGCCGGCGACTGACGCCGGCCGACGCGGTGACGCTGCTGGAGTCGCACGACCTCGCGGCGATCGGCCGGGCGGCTGATGCGGTGACGCGGCGGCTGCATCCGGAGGCCTACCGCACCTACAACATCGATCGAAACGTCAACTACACCAACATCTGTTCGGCGGTCTGCGACTTCTGCGCGTTCTACCGCGGGCCGAAAAGCCCCGAGGGATACGTCCTCGACCGTGACGTGATTCTCAAAAAGATTGAGGAGACGGTCGCCCTCGGCGGCGACCAGATCCTGATGCAGGGCGGCATGCATCCCACGCTGCCACTGGAGTGGTACGAAGATCTTCTGCGTGCCATCAAAGACCACTTTCCCCAGGTGAACGTGCATGGGTTTTCACCTCCCGAGATCCACGCGTTTACCAAGGTCTCAAAGCGGCCTCTGCGGGAGGTGCTCGAGCGGCTCGCCCGCGCCGGCCTCGGGTCGCTCCCCGGCGGCGGCGGTGAGATCCTCGTGGACCGCGTCCGCTCGGCCATCACCCGTGGGAAGGCGATGACCGACGACTGGCTCGAGGTGAGCCGGCAGTGGCACCTGCTCGGCGGCCGCAGCACGGCAACGATGATGTATGGCCACGTCGAGACGCTCGCGGAGCGGGTGGAGCACCTTGACCGCCTCCGCCAGTTGCAAGACGAGACCGGTGGCTTCACCGCCTTCATCTGCTGGTCGTTTCAGCCCGACAACACCGAGATGGACGACATCCCGCCCGCCGGGGCGTTCGAATACCTGAAGACGCAGGCGGTCGCCCGGCTGTACCTCGACAACTTCGCCAACATTCAGTCGAGCTGGGTGACGCAGGGCCGCGAGATCGGCCAACTCGCGCTGCTCTTCGGCGCCAACGACATGGGCAGCCTGATGATCGAGGAGAACGTGGTGAGCGCGGCCGGGACGGTGCACCACCTCACCCTCGACGAGATGAAGTCGGCGATCGCTGAGCTCGGCTGGACCCCGCGGCGTCGCAACGTGTTCTACGAACTCTTCGAGGAGGAGCCACCGGCTCCGGCGGCGGATCCCGAGCGGGCGCGAACGCGGGCCGTGCCCCTCCCCGTGGCCACCACGTCGCCGTGAGCCGCCGGCCGCGGCACGATGTCGTGATCCGGGCCCGCTGGATCGTGCCGCTGCATGGGTCGCCTCTCGAGGGCGGCTGGGTGCGGATCCGCCGTGGCAGGATCGTTGATGTCGGTGCGGGCCCGCCGCCCGGTCGCGGCGACGATGCGTCTATGATCGACGCCGCCGACGCGATCGTGATCCCCGGGCTCGTCAACGCCCACACGCACCTGGAGTTTTCCGGCGTCGATACGCCGCTCGACGCCGCCGGCGGTCTGCCCGGCTGGATCGAGCGGGTCATCGCCCTGCGACGCGGGCAGGCCACCGGCATTGCGGGAGCGTATCGGGTTGCCGCGGCGATCCGCCGTGGGCTCGACGAGTCGGCCGGCCACGGGGTGACGGCGGTCGGGGAGATCTCCACGGGCGTTCCCGTCGGCGGTTACCCGTCGGCGGGCCCGCGGCTGCGGATCTTTCGCGAGGCCCTCGGCCTGTCTGCCGAGTCGGCGGCGAGCGCTGGGGCCAAGGCCATCCGCGACGTGCGGCTTCTGCTCGCCGCGGGAGCGTCGGCAGGTGTCTCTGCTCATGCGCCCTATTCGGTGGCCGCGCCGCTGGCGAAGTCCCTGATCGACGCGGCCCGACGCCGCTCCGTACCGCTGGCGATGCACGTTGCCGAGAGTGAGGCCGAGGCTGAGCTGTTGCGCTCGGGAACAGGGCCCTTCCGCGAACTGTTCGAGCGAATCGGAGTGTGGCCGCCAGGCGGGCCAGCACTCCTTCCGGCAGCCGAGTGGATTTCGCGGCTGGCCCGCGGCCCGCGGGCGATTGTCGTCCACGGCACGCACCTCGGTCGCGATCACGATGCGCTGGCAAGGCTCGCCCGGCATCGCGACCGGCTCTGTGTGGCCGTCTGCCCGCGGACGACGCTGGCCCTCTCAAACACGCTCCCGCCCGTCGGTCTGTTTCGCGAGGCCGGGGTTCGCGTGGCGATCGGCACCGACAGCCGGGCCTCGAATCCGGATCTCTCGGTGCTCGCCGAGTGCCGCACGCTCGTCGCGGCGGGCGTCGTATCGCCCGAAGAGGCGCTCCGCATGGTCACGGTGGATGCGGCCTGGGCTCTCGGTTTCGAGCGGTCGTGCGGCATGATCGCCCCCGGTCGTCCCGCCGACCTGGCGGTCCTCGTGCCCACGAACGCCCACACCGATCCCTACGACGCGATCCTTGACCCCGCGACGCGGATCACCGCCGCGCTCCGCGCCGGCCGCCTGATCGCGGGCTCACTCGAGGGCATGGCGTGTGAAAGCCGACCGGCCGTAAGGCCGCGGGCTCATCACGCTGGACGCGGCGTCTGATGGTGGTTCGCCCCACGCCTTACGGCGTTGGGAAGGATATGGGCCCCGTTCTGGCCGCGTCCCACGCCTTACGGCGTTGGGAAGGATATGGGCTCGGTCTTGGCCGCGTCCCACGCCTTACGGCGTTGGGCTTGGATGGCGATCATGAAAGCCGACCGGCCGTAAGGCCGCGGGCTGAGGCACAACGCACTCCATGTGATCGCGTACAGGAGGTGAGGGGCTGCCCATGCCCCGAGAGCCGGCGTTGCTTTCTCCGCGAAGCCAGGATGGCGAAGCGGAGAAAGCATCGAGCGAGCGGAGGGCAGGATGCCAATCCTGTTCGGCACGGGATTTGCGCACCAGAAGGCCGGCAATTCGGGCAGTCTG
>CAMBSN010000081.1 GCA_945870505.1 Candidatus Kuenenia stuttgartensis
CTACGAAGCCGACATCGATCACGCCGGATTCATCGCCGACTGGAACAACCGCAAGCAGTCGCGGGCAACGCTCAAGCGGGGCGAGGCCATCTACGGCCGAGTCTGCGCCAACTGCCACGGCACGCTCGAAGCCCCCGGCTCGCTGCCCACCGCGCTGCGGTTCGCCGAAGGGAAGTTCAAGCACGGCAGCGACCCGCATGCGATGTATCGCACGCTCACCGCCGGCAACGGCCTGATGGTCGCGCAGACGTGGATGGTGCCGAGCCAGAAGTACGACGTCATCCACCACATCCGCGAGACGTTCCTGAAGGACCGCAATCCCGCGTGGTACGCGGCGATCACCCCCGACTACCTGGCATCATTGCCGAAGGGTAGCAGCCGCGGGCCTGAGCCATCGACCGTGGAGCCGTGGCGGATGCACGACTACGGTCCGTTTCTGGCCGGGACGTTCGAGGTGGGCAAGGACGGCACGAACATCGCCCGGAAGGGGCTCGCACTGCGGCTCGATGACGGGACGGGCGGAGTGGCGAAGGGAAAGGCCTGGATCCTCTATGAACTCGACACGCTGCGGGCCGCCGCCTTCTGGACGGGCGACCGGTTCATCGACTGGGTCGGCATCAACTTCGACGGCCGGCACGGCCAGCATCCGCACGTGGCCGGCGATGTGCATGCGGCCGTCGAGACGATGCCGGGGTGGGCCGACCCCGCCACCGGATCGTTCGCCGACCCCCGGCCGCTCGGTCGCGATGGCAAGCCCTACGGCCCCCTGCCCCGCGAGCAGGTGAAGGTCCGAGCGGTGCATCATGCCGCTGCGAGCGAGTCGCGCGACGACCTGCGGTCGGCCGTCGTGCTCGACTTCACCGTCGGCACGACGCCCGTGCTGGAATCATCGAGCCTCGCGCCGCCGCTCACCCGCGAGGGCTCGGCCGTGCCGGTTGTGATCCGCTCGTTCTCGATCGGGCGCCGGCCCCGTCCACTCATCGCCCGGCTCGCCGCGGCGCCCGCCGCTGCCGCGCTCGTCGGCCCTCCGCCCGCGGCCAACGCCGATGCGTTGCCTCATGTCGTGACGGCGGATGGCTTCGTCGATCTCGTCGTTCCCGCGGGCAGCGAACCGCTCGACGTCGCGATCGCCATCGCTGCGGCCGACCCCGCAGCGGTCGCGGCCCATGCGGCGTCGCTCCCCGTGCCCACGTGGCCGCGGTCGCTCGTAGGTCGCCCCGCACCGCTTCTGTGGGCCGGCGCCACCGAAGCTTCCACGGTCCGCGGCCGCGACGACGGCCCCTTCGCGGTGGACGTGCTCACGCCACCAACCGCAAACCCCTGGGATGCGCAGCTGCGGTTCTCGGGCGTGGAGTTCACCGGTCCCGACGAGGCCGTGCTCTGCACGTGGGACGGCGACGTCTGGCTCGTGTCGGGGATCACGTCGGCGGATGGCCGACTCGCCTGGCGACGAATCGCGTCGGGCCTCTTTCAGCCATTGGGTATCAAGCTGATCAGCGGCGTGATCCACGTCGGCTGCCGCGATCGGATCGTAAAGCTCATCGATCTTGACGGCGACCGGCTCACCGACCGCTACGACACGTTCAACGACGACCACCAGGTGACCGAGCATTTCCATGAGTTCGCGATGGGCCTGGAGACCGACGCAGCCGGCAACGTCTACTACGCCAAGAGCGCCCGCCACGCCCTGCCCGCCGTCGTGCCCCATCATGGCACGCTCCTCAAGGTGGCCCGCGACGGCTCCTCGACCGACATCCTGGCCACGGGCTTCCGCGCGGCCAACGGCGTGTGCGTGGAACCCGACGGCACGTTCTGGGTGACCGACCAGGAGGGCCACTGGAATCCCAAGAACCGGATCAACCACGTCCGGCCGGGGGGCTTCTACGGCAACATGTTTGGCTACCACGACATCACCGACTCGAGCGACGCCGCGATGCTGCCGCCAGCGTTCTGGATCACCAACGCCTTTGACCGCTCGCCAGCCGAACTGCTTCGCGTGACGAGTCCGTCGTGGACGCCGATCGTCGGCGGGCTGCTCGAACTCTCCTACGGCGAAGGGCGGATCCATCTCGTCCTCACCGAGCCGGCGGGCAACGCGGCGGACGGCGAAGTCGTGCAGGGTGGCATGCTCGCCCTGCCGCTGCCCGACCTGCCGACCGGCATCATGCGTGGGCGATTCAACGAGGCCGACGGCCACCTCTACACCTGCGGGCTCTTCGCCTGGGCGGGCAACCGCACGGAGCCAGGGGGCTTCTTTCGCGTCCGGCGAACCTCGCGACCGTGCCTGATCCCCGTGGCGCTGCACGCCGAGCCGGGCAGCCTCACGCTCACGTTCCCCGAGCCGCTCGACCTCGCGGCAGCAGCCGACGCCGCCGCCTGGAAGGTGACGACGTGGAATCTCGAGCGGACAAAGAACTACGGCTCTGATCACATCGACGAAACCGTTCGCGGCGTGTCGGCAGTGGACGTGTCGAGCGACGGTCGGCAGGTCGTGCTCCGCGTGCCCGACTTCGCGGCGACGTGGTGCTACGCGCTCGAGTGGCAGGTCACCGCCGCCGACGGCTCGCCGGTCCGCGGTGTGCTCCACGGCACGATGCACTAAACGCCGCGAGGAAGCCTGCCGGGTGGTACACTCTTCGATGTGGGTGGACGAAGCAATCACCCGCACGATTCACGGTGGCACCATGAGTAATACGTCGATCAGCGAGCAGGCCATCACCGCCGCCATCGAGGCGTTGCGGCAGACTGAGACCGTATCAGCCGCGTACCTGCTGGGATCGGCTGCTCGCGACTGCCTGCGGGGCGACAGCGACGTCGATATCGCAATCCTTCCAAGCCACCGTGGGCGACTTTCGGCAGACGAGCGAATCAGACTTACCGCAGAACTGGCAAGAGTTTTTGGTCGGCCGGTCGATCTCGGCGTGCTCTCCACGGCGAACGTTGTCTACGCCAAGGAAGCGGTCGTGACGGGGCGACTTCTTTTTACACGATACCCGCGCGTATCGGCGGAGTTTGCGATGCTCGCGCTGTCGATGTACGCATCGCTTCAGGAGGCGAGACGGGAGGTTCTCCTTGCCTACGCCGCCTGACGACATCCTGCTCAACAAGGCCGCGATCATCGAGCGCTGCGTGCGGCGGATGCTCGAGGAGTTGCAAGCTTGCCCGCAACTCGACGACTTCACCCACGTCGATGCGTTGACGCTGAATATCGAGCGGGCCTGTCAGGCAGCGATCGACATGGCAATGCACGTGGTCGCCGATCGACACCTTGGCGTACCGCAGAGCACATCCGATGCGTTTCTTCTCCTCGAAAGGGCTGGGCTGATCGGCGGCCCACTGGCCACGTCCCTGGGCGGAATGGTCGGCTTCCGCAACGTCGCAGTCCATCAGTACGAGGACCTCGACATGAGCGTGCTGCGCTGGATCATCGAGTCGGGTTACCACGACTGGATCCGACTGGGTGAAGCATTGGGGGTGACGATCCGCCCCTGATAGGACGGGCGACCGACGGTATAATAAAGAGTCGGGATCGTCCCCCCAGGACGCGCGATGCGCCCCTCCCCCGTCTTACGAGTTGCGACAGTTCTCTTCGCGAGCGTGCTCGCGGCGGCGGTCGCGCGCGCCGCTGATGCCCTGCCTGCCACGGGGCCCGCGAAGCTTTCGTTCAACCGCGACATCCGGCCGATCCTGTCCGACAACTGCTTCGCCTGCCACGGTCCCGACAGCGGCAACCGGCAGGCCGGCCTGAGGCTCGACATCGCCGAGCAGGCCGTCGCCGAGTTGGAAAGCGGCTCGCGGGCGATCGTTCCGGAAGACGCGGCGGCCAGCGAACTCATCGCCCGCGTCGTGTCCGAGGATCCCGACAGCGTGATGCCGCCGCCCGATGCCAAGATCGGGCGGCTCACGGAGGAGCAGGTGGAGCTCCTCAGGCGCTGGATCGCCGAAGGCGCGAAGTATGAGCCGCACTGGGCGTTTGTGCCGGCGGCCAAGCCCGACGTGCCGGCCGGCAACGAGCGATACGACCATCCCATCGACCAGTTCGTGGTCTCCAAACTCGCGACGCGTGGGCTCAAGCCCCAGCCCGAAGCCGACCGATCCACGCTGATCCGCCGCGCTGCCTTCGACATCACCGGCCTGCCGCCCACGGCCGCCGAGGTTGAAGCATTCTTGGCCGACTCGTCGCCCGACGCCTACGAGCGACTCCTCGACCGGCTCCTGGCAAGCCCACGGTATGGCGAGCGGATGGCCACCGACTGGATGGACCTCGCCCGCTACTCCGACAGCTACGGCTTTCAGACCGATCGCCCGCGGCCCACAATGTGGCCCTGGCGAGACTGGGTGATCAAGGCCTTCAACGAGAACCTCCCCTGGGATCAGTTCACGCTCTGGCAGGTGGCGGGCGACCTGCTCCCGCATGCCACCGACGAGCAACTGCTCGCCACCGCGTTCAGCCGGCTTCACCAGCAGGAGAACGAGGGGGGCTCGGTGGAGGAGGAATACCGCGTCAACTACGTCAACGACCGCGTGACCACGTTCGGCACGGCGTTCCTCGGGCTCACGCTCGAGTGCTGCCGGTGCCACGACCACAAGTTCGACCCGCTTTCGCAAAAGGAGTTTTATCAGCTCTTCGCGTTCTTCGATGACGTGGACGAGGCGGGGCTGTATTCGTACTTCACGGAGGCCGTCCCCACACCCAAGCTGCGGCTCCTCGATGACGCCACCGTCACGGCGCTAGCCAAAGCCGATGAGGCATGCGGCGAGGCCGCGACCGACCTCGGCGAGGCAGAGGCCGTCGCGCGTGCCACGGTGGCGAGTTGGATCGCCGGCACGGCGCCGCTGCCGGCCGCCCTCGAGGCCGCCGGGGGCATGATCCCGGGCGAGGTCGTTCGCTACTCATTCGACGACCGCGACCCCGACGGCACGTTTCCGAGTCAGCTGGGCACCAAAGAACCCGCCAAGGCTCCCGAGGAAATCCAACTCGCCGACGGCAGGCACGGCCGGGCGATCAGGCTCACCGGCGATCATCCGGTGACGACGCCGGTCGGCAACTTCCGCCGCAGCCAGCCATTCACCGTGTCGCTCTGGCTCAAGCCGCCGGAGCGGTTCGATCGCGCGGTGGTGTTTCACCGCTCGCAAGCATGGACCGACGCGGGCAGCCGGGGCTACGAACTGCTGGTGGCTGACGGCCACCTCCGCTGGTCGCTGATCCACTTCTGGCCGGGCGATGCCGCCTCGATCGCGTCCGCGGAGCCGCTGCCCGTCGGCGAATGGGTGCACGTGGCCGTGTCGAGCGACGGCTCGGGGCAGGCGGCGGGCCTGAGGATCTTCGTCAACGGCCACGCGGCGGCGACCGAGATTGTCCGCGACAGCCTCACCCGCGAGATCACCGGTGGAGGTGGCAATACGATCACGATCGGCGAGCGAATGCGCGACCACGGCTTCAAGAACGGCCTCGTGGATGATTTCCGCGTATTCGACCGGCCGCTCTCGCCGCTGGAGATCCGCGAGACGTTCGCGGCCGGCACGATCGCGAGCAGCATCGCCGCGCGGGCCGACGCCGAGTCGCTCGGCGGCTATGTCGCATCGGCATTCGACGCCGCCGTCGCTGGAAAGCAGCGAGCCCTCAAGGCCGCCCGCCGGAGCCGCGACAACCTCGCCGAGAAGCCGCCGGAGGTCATGGTGATGCGGGAGTTGCCGCAGCCGAAGACGGCCTACGTGCTGGAGCGGGGCGACTACGACAAGCGGGGCGAGCAGGTCGAGCCGAACACACCCGCCGCGCTGCCCCCCTTCCCTTCCGACCAGCCGCGAAATCGGCTTGGCCTCGCGCGGTGGCTCGTCGATCCCGATCACCCGCTGCTCGCGCGGGTGACCGTCAACCGACTCTGGCAGTCGCTCTTCGGCCTCGGGCTGGTGAAGAGCCCCGAGGATCTCGGCAGCCAGTCGACGCGGCCGGAGTATCCCGAGGTGCTCGACTGGCTGGCCTGGCAGTTCTCTCACCCAGCGGCCAAGGGCGGCCTGGCGTGGGACATGAAGCAGCTCATCAAGACCATCATGATGTCGCACACCTACCGGCAGCGGAGCATCGCCGACGAAAAAACCATGGCCGACGATCCGCTGAACGTGTGGCTCGCACGAGGACCGCGGCACCGGCTCCCGGCTGAGATGATTCGCGACGGGGCGCTGGCGTCGTGCGGACTGCTGGTGGAAAAGCTCGGCGGGCCGCCGGTGAAAACCTACGACATGCCGGAGTCGTTCAAGCCGGAGCCGGCCGACAAGGGCGAGGCCCTCTATCGCCGCAGCCTCTACACCTTTTGGCGGCGGACCGGCCCGGGGCCGATGCTCGAAAGCTTCGACGTGCCCAAGCGGCTGGTCTGCGTGGCCAGGCGAGACGCCACCAACACGCCGCTGCATGCGTTCGTGCTCATGAACGGCCCGCAGTTCGTGGAGGCGGCCCGAGTGCTGGCCGAGAAACTGCTAGCCGAATATGACGGCCAGGCCGAGCGTGCGATCGATCGGGCCTTTTATCTCCTCACCGGCCGTCAGCCAGACGATGAAGAACAACAGATCGTGCGGCGAATGCACACGGCCCAGGTGGAGTGGTACGCCGCCCGGCCCGACGACGCCGCGAAGTTCGTCGCGGTTGGCGACCGGAAGCGCAACGACTCGTTGCCCGCCGTTGACGTGGCCGCGGCCGCCAGCGTGATCAATGCCCTGATGAACTACGACGGCTGCGTGGTGAAACGATGACAGAAAAAAAGGTGCCAGCCACCAAATTTGGGCAATTTGGAGAACGTGACTTGCCCAGCTTGCCTGGCTTTGGTGGCAGGCACCTTTTTTCGCGGCGCGACTGGCTCAGCTCCTTCGGGATGGGGCTCGGCGGGATCGCCCTGTCGGAGATGCTTGGCCGCACGTCGGCTGGGGCCGAAGCCAGCGGCGGTGTGCTCGGCGGCTACCACTTCCCGCCGAAGGCGAAGCGGGTGATCTACCTCTTCCAGTCGGGCGGCCCATCGCAGCTCGACCTCTACGACCACAAGCCGCTCCTCGTCGAAAAGACCGGAGAGCAGCTGCCTGACAGCGTCCGCGGCGGCCAGCGGCTCACCGGGATGTCGGGCAACCAGAGCTCGATCCCAATGGTGGGCTCGCCCTTCGCGTTCGCTCAGTACGGCGCGAGCGGCGCCTGGCTGTCGGAGCTTCTCCCCCACACGGCGAAGATCGCCGACCGGCTCTGCTTCGTCCGCTCAATGCACACCGAGAGCATCAACCACGGGCCGGGCGTGACGTTCATGCAGAGCGGTGCGCAGATCCCTGGCCGCCCGAGTATCGGCGCCTGGCTCGACTACGGCCTTGGCAACGACCATGAAGACCTCCCCTCGTTCGTCGTCTTGATCACGAAGAACAAGGGCGGCCAGCCGCTGATGAGCCACCTCTGGGGCGCGGGGTTTCTCCCGACCAAGCATCAGGCCGTGCGGTTCCGCTCCGGTGGCGACCCAGTGCTCTACGTGAATAATCCTCCGGGCGTGTCGCCGGAAAACCGCCGGCAGTTGCTCGACGGCCTCCGGCAGCTGCACGAGCACGAGTTTGCAGGCACGCCCGACGCGGAGATCACCGCCCGGATCGCCAACTACGAGATGGCCTTCCGGATGCAGTCGAGCGTGCCGGAGGTGACCGACTTCTCCGACGAGCCGGCCCACGTGCTCGAGATGTACGGCCCCGACGCCAAAGACCCCGGCACGTTCGCGGCCAACTGCCTGCTGGCGCGGCGGCTCGCCGAACGGGGCGTGCGGTTCATCCAGCTCTACCACCAAGACTGGGACCATCACGGCGTGCTCAAGGGGGGCATCGCCAACGAGTGCCGGCAGACCGACCAGCCGGCAGCCGCGCTTGTGGAGGACCTCGCCGCGCGAGGTATGCTCGACGAGACGCTCGTGATCTGGGGGGGCGAGTTTGGCCGCACCAACTACTGCCAGGGGCTCTACAAGCCGGGGGGCGATTTTGGCCGCGACCACCACCCGCGCTGCTTCACGATGTGGATGGCCGGCGGTGGCATCAAGCCCGGCACGACCTACGGCGAGACCGACGACCTGGGCTACAACATCGTGAAGGACGGCGTGCACGTGCACGACTTCCACGCCACGATGCTCCACCTGCTCGGAATCGATCACGAGCGGCTGACCTACAAGTTCCAAGGCCGGCGCTACCGGCTCACCGACGTGCACGGCAAGATCGTCAGGGGCATCCTGGCCTGAACTCGCGAAGCGAGCGTCCGGCGACGGGCATGGGCAGCCCCGAGCCGCCGCGATGGACAGACACAGGTTGAAAACCTGTGCTACGAGGGCAGCCCCGAGCCGCGTGAACGCATCCGGAATTACGCGCCCCGTAGGTCACGTTCCAGGCCTTGCGTAGCGGCTGTCGTTGCCGATGATCGCCGACCCGGACTATTCTTTCGCTATTCAGGCGAGCGATGCGCGTGCCCCGCGGCCGGCGGTTCTCCTGACGTTAGACCGGGCGATCCGGTCCCGTCGCTCCGCTGCGCCACTGCTATGACCGCGGTCGGTATCTTGCTCGCCCTCTACGTCGCCTTCCTGCTCTGGCACGAACCGTGGTTCTCGCGGCCCCTGCGGCCGGGGGAGGCCGCCGCGGTGCTCCAGGGTCGGTATGACGACGTGGCCCCCGAAGAGCGGGCGGCGTTCGAGGCGTTTCTGGATCGAGACGACGGCCGTCCCTTCTACATGGTCAACATGTTGCAGTATCGCGCGACAGCCGCTTACCGCGACGGTCTGCTGCCCGATGGTACGCCCGCCGCCGGCATGACCGGCCGAGAGGCGGGGCACCGTTACGAACGGATGGTCGTCCCGGAACTGCTCAAGCGCGGCTGCTACCCCGTGTTCGCCGCGCGAAAGGTCGCGAACTTTCTCTCCGCCGGTGCGGGCACCGATTTCTTCGAGGAGGTCGCCATCGTCCGCTACCGCAGCCGCCGCGACCTCCTCGCGATGGCTGCGGGCCGGGCGTTCCTCGCCGGCGTGCCGCACAAGTGGGCGTCGCTGGAAAAGACCGTCGCCGTGCCGTGTCGCCTCATGCTCCTGGCCGATCCACGAATCCTCGTCCCCCTCATCCTTCTGGCAGCCTGGGCCGTGATCCGGGCAGCCCTTCCCACCTGACCATTCGGAGTTTTGTCCGTGAAGAACACCACGTCTCCAGCCCGTCGTCTGCTCGCCCTGATCGTCGCCGTCGCGGTGGGCTGCGGCCTGATCGCAGCGGCGGATGCGATCATCGGCGGCCGCGTGGGGATGGCCCTGCTGGTCGCCCGGCTCAAGCGGGCCACCCCGCTGCCCAATCAGCCGGTGACGTGGCAGCAAGGTCCGGCCGAGGCGTCGGGGCCCCGGAAGCCCAACGTCCTCGTGATCCTCGTTGACGACATGGGCTTCAACGACATCACCCTCAACGGCGGGGGCGTGGCGGGGGGCGCGGTGCCGACGCCGCACATCCACTCGCTCGCCACCGACGGCGTGAACTGCAGCCTGGCCTATTCCGGCAACGCCACCTGCTCGCCCTCGCGGGCAGCGCTGATGACGGGCCGCGACGGCACCCGGTTTGGCTTCGAGTTCACGAGCGTGCCGATCAACTTCGCGCGGGCGGTCGGCCACCGCGTCGGCAACAAGTTTCATCCGCCGATCTATCACAGCGAGCGGGAAAAGGACGTGCCCCCCTACCCCACGCAGGGGCTGCCCACGAGCGAGATCACGATCACCAAACTGCTCGGCGGGGCCGGCTATCACACGGTCCAACTCGGGAAGTGGCACCTCGGCGAATCGCCGGAGTTCCGACCGCAGCAGCACGGATTCGATGAGAGCCTCGGGTATCTCGCGGGCGCCTCACTGCACGCCGACCCAAACAGCCCCGACGTGGTCAACGCGAAGCAAGACTTCGATCCGGTCGACGCCTTCCTCTGGGCGGCCCAGCCGCGGGGAGTGCGGCACAACGGCGGCCCCGTGTTCGACATCCGCGGCACGATGACCGAATACCTCACCGACGAGGCGATCGCGGCCCTGGAGGCCAACCGCAACCGGCCGTTCTTCATGTACCTCGCCTACAGCGCTCCCCACTCGCCGCTCCAAGCCTCCAAGGCCGACTACGACGCACTGCCGCAGATCGGCGACCACCCGCTCCGCGTCTACGCGGCGATGATCCGCTCGCTCGACCGCAACATCGGCCGGCTGCTGGCGGCCCTGAAGGAGAAGGGGCTCGAGGACGACACCCTGGTTGTATTCACGAGCGACAACGGCGGGGCCAACTACATCGGCCTCGACGACCTCAACAAGCCTTTCCGCGGTTGGAAGGCGACATTCTTCGAGGGCGGCCTGCGGATCCCGTTCTTCGTGCGGTGGCCGGCGAAGCTACCCCGGGGGACCACGTTCGCGAAGCCGGTCACGCACGTCGACATCTATGCGACTGCCGCAGCGGCGGCCGGCGTTGACCTCCCCACCGACCGCGTGATTGACGGCCGAAACCTGCTTCCGTTCCTCGCGGGTGACGCACCGGCGGCTGGCGGTGCCGCAGAGCCGCACGACACGCTCTTCTGGCGGAGCGGGCCCTATCGCGCCGTGCGCTCGGGCGACTGGAAGCTGCAGGTGACCGAGACGCCGCCGAAGCGGCTGCTGTTCAATCTCGCGGACGATCCCACCGAGCGGCACGATCTCCTGGCGTCTCATCCCGACAAGGCCGACGAACTCTACGGCCTGCTCATGAAAATCGACGCCGAACAGGCCAAGCCGCTCTGGCCGGCCTTGATCGAGGCGCCGGTGCTGATCGACAAGCCACTGGGCCGGCCGATCACCGCGGACGACGAGTTCGTCTACTGGTCGAACTGACACGGCTCGCACCTGTTCCTCGCGCTCGAGTGCGTGGTGAGTGAAAGCCGACCGGCCGTAAGGCCGCGGGCGAACCACGCTGGACGCGGCGTCTGCTGACGGTTCACCCCACGCCTCACGGCGTTGGGCTTGGACGGCAGCTGTTCAAGCCGACCGGCCGTAAGGCCGCGGGCGACGTCCCCGGGGGGGGTGGAGCGATTTGCCCCAGGGGGTGGAGCGAATCGCCCCAGGCGCTGGAGCGAATCGCTCCACCTGCCTGCTCTTGGTAGCGAGCCATATGGGATACGGAAGAGCCCACCAAGACGCAGATAGACGCAACTTTCGAGTGCAATCCTGCGTTTCCATCCAGCCTCCTCGCTAATTCGGGCGATCCACCCAGCATTCGGCACGCGACTTGCAGGAACGGTGGTGTCACGCCGTCAGGTTCGCGTTACAGCTGCGCCCGCATGTAGGAAAGGAACGAAGCATGGTTCGAGGTTTCCGGCCCGTTCAGTCGTGGTTCATTCTCACGGTCGTGCTGCTCGCCTCACGGGGGGCCGTCGCCACGCCCGTCGTGTACGACCTCGTGACGGTCGGAAATCCGGGCAACTCGAACGACCCGGCCACCGGCTACGGCGGCGTGCCCTACGCCTATCAGATCGGCACCTACCACGTGACGATCGGCCAATACACCGCGTTTCTCAACGCCGTGGCCCAGACCGACACCCACGGCCTCTACAACTCCGCGATGGACACCGACCTCAATGTGGCGGGCATCGCCCGGTCGGGCACATCCGGCGGCTACACCTATGCCGTCAAGAACAACGGCGGCGACAGCGGTAATCGCCCGATCTCCTACGTGGATTGGTTCTCCGCCGCTCGGTTCTCTAACTGGATCGCCAACGGCCAGCCCACGGGGCTCCAGACCGGCACGACCACCGAGAATGGCGCCTACGCCCTCAACGGCGCCACGAGCGGCACCGCCCCGGCGGCAAACGCGATCAATCCCAACACGGCCGCGGCCCCGCTGTTCTCCCTGCCCACGGAAAACGAGTGGTACAAGGCCGCCTACTACGACCCGACGCTCACCGGCGGCAGCGGCGGCTACTACCTCTACGCCACGCGGAGCAACACGGCCCCCGGCAACGACGCCACGAACCCCACGGCCGCCAACCAGGCCAACTACGTCAATGCCGACGGGGAGTATGCGGTCACACAGTCCACGACCCTGTCGCCGTCGCAGAACTACCTCACCGACGTCGGCGTGTTCACCGCGAGCGCGAGCTACTACGGCACCTTCGACCAGACCGGTAACATCTACCAGTGGAACGACCTGTCCGGGGCCGCTGGAACCACCCGCGGACTCCGCGGCGGAGCCTGGAACCTCGCCGCCACGTTCGTGTCGGCGACGAGCAGGCTCGGGGCCGTGTCTGCCTCGACGGCGAACCACGACACCGGCTTCCGCCTCGTGAGCCCGGTGCCGGAGCCGGCCGGCTGGCTGCTCACGCTGGCTGGCCTGGCCGGCGGGGTGGCGTGGCTGCGGCGTCAAACCCCCTGATCTGGAGGGTTCATCGGCCAAAACCTTGCGACCGATGCCGCTTCTGCCTACTCTCTCCTATTCGTTGCCACACTTTCGTGCGAGATCGCGCGGTTGGTCGTGGTGGGGCGGTGAGGCAAGGGATTGCACGCTTCGTCAAGCCGCCCACGAGCGAAACTGATCCAGCTCTTTCGACCCAGGAACCTTCGCGATGGCACCATCCGCTCGCCTGTTCGCCGCCTTGGCCCAGCGTTCTCGCGAGTCGGCCCGCCGCCGGCGTAGTCGCGATCTGAAGGTCGAGTCGCTCGAACCGCGGCTGGCGCTGGCCACGGCGCCGCTCGGCACGCTCGTGTCGGTGCGCGATGGAGATGGCCTGAACCTGCTCGCACCCGGGGCCACCGCGGTCCACGAAGGGCAGGAACTCACCGCGTTCGTCAGCCTCACCCGCAAGCCCGACAGCAAGATCACCGTGGCCTTCAACAGCCTCGCCCCGCTCGAGGTAGCCACGCCTGGTACTACCTTGACGTTCACGCGAGCCAACTGGAGCAAGCCGCAGACGGTCACGTTCGGCTCCCTCGAAGACGGCAGCCGCGACGGCGACCATCGCGTACCCGTGAAGATGACTACCACCGTTGCCAAGACTCCACAGAGCACGGCCACGAGGAACGTCCGGATCGACTCGCTCGATTCGGGCGTCGTCACACCAGCGACACTCGTCACCGCCGCTCAACGGGGGTCCTTCGTCGGAAGCGGCAACAGCGGCACCGTGGTGGGCACCTACGACAGTGTTAAAAACCTGGGCACGGCCACCTTGAAGGTGACGATGCCGAGCGTGAAGCACGTGCGCAGCCGGACGGTCACGGTGGACTATTCGGTCAACCCCGACAACACCGTAAAGGTGGAGCGGCTGGAGGGAATTCCCTCGAGTAAGTTCCGACTGAACGCGACCTACCGCAAGGCTGGCGCTGATAGCGGGATCTTCGGCACGCTGATGGTAATGCAGCCGAAGCTCGGCCAGTCCGCCACCGCGATGATGACGGCCGCAGCCTTGCCAGAGGCCGTGCAGAACCTTGCCGCGACAGCGACCGGCGTGGGCAGTCTCCTGTTGACGTGGAATGCTCCGCCGGGCGGGGCGACCAGCTACACCGTCACGATGACGACGATGGC
>CAMBSN010000082.1 GCA_945870505.1 Candidatus Kuenenia stuttgartensis
CGAGGAGTAGTCGTCGTGCTCGCTGTCGTACCGTCGGGCGAGTTCGTCGCAGCCATGGCCGGCCGTGCAGGCAAACGCACCGATGTAGTCCTTGCG
Source organism: Candidatus Kuenenia stuttgartensis (assembly GCA_945870505.1). Lineage (GTDB taxonomy): Bacteria > Planctomycetota > Planctomycetia > Pirellulales > UBA1268 > QWPN01. The sequence goes on from CAMBSN010000082.1 coordinate 97, forward strand.
GCCGCTCCCCAGCGGCGCCACGAAGTCGGCGAGGGCGTGAAACACGTCCTGCCCCTTCCGTTCCCACTGCTGGCGAAGGGTGTGCACGCAACCGAGTTCGGCGGTCCGCGTGTCGTCGGTGAACAGCACGATGTCGTCACCGGTCGAGTTGGCAGCGAAAAACCCATACACGCCCCGGGCCACCAGCGACCTGTCCCGCACCATCTGGTCGAGCAATCGCTGCGCATCGTCGAAGAGTTTCTTTGCCTCGATGCCGACGACCGGGTCGGTGAAGATCGCCGGATACTTCCCCTTCAGTTCCCACGACATGAAGAATGGCGACCAGTCGATGTACGGCACCAGATCGGCCAGCGGCACGCTCTCGAGCTGCCGTACGCCGGTGAACTCGGGAGTGTCGATGGCGGTGGTCGCCCAGTCGGTCGTCCACCGCTTCGCACAGGCGGTCTCATAGGGCACGAGTTTCGTCTGCTGCCGCTGCTTGAAGTTTTCAACGTCGCGTTTCTGCGCCTCGCGGTTGGCCTGCGCAAACGTCGTCCGTGAATTCGGGTTGAGCAGTTTCTCGACGACGCCGGCGGCTCGCGATGCATCGGTGACGTGAATGACGTCCCCGGTGTATTTGGGAGCGATCTTCACCGCCGTGTGCCTGGCCGAGGTGGTCGCGCCACCGATCAGGAGAGGCAGTTTCAGACCCTCGTGCTCGAACTCCTGAGCCACCTGCACCATCTCGTCGAGGCTGGGGGTGATCAGGCCGCTGAGCCCCACGATGTCGACCTGCTGGGCCTTGGCCTCCTCGATGATCTTTGCGCAGGGCACCATCACCCCCAGGTCGATCACCTCGTAGCCATTGCATCCCAGCACGACGCCTACGATGTTCTTGCCGATGTCATGCACGTCGCCCTTGACGGTGGCCATCAGCACGCGGCCCCGCTTTGCCGCCGCTGCTCCCTGCGCCTTCCGCTCCTCCTCCATGTAGGGCAGGAGATGGTTGACCGCCCGTTTCATGACGCGGGCGCTCTTCACCACCTGCGGCAGGAACATCTTTCCTTCGCCGAACAGGTCGCCCACCGTCTGCATGCCGCGCATCAGCGGGCCTTCGATGATCTCCAGGCTCGTGGCATAGTGCTTCCGGGCATCTTCGACGTCCTCCTCCACATGGTCGGCCATGCCCTTCACCAGGGCGTGTGCCAGCCGTGCCTCGACGTCGAGGCTCCTCCAGGCGTCGGTCTTCGCCGTGTCGGCGGGATCGCGCTTCTTCACCGTCTCCGCATATTCGATGAGCCGGTCGGTGGCTTCGGGGCGACGGTCGAAGAGCACGTCCTCGATCCGTTCCAGTAGGTCCTTGTCGATGTCCTGATAGACGGCCAGTTGGCCGGCGTTGACGATGCCCATGTCCATGCCGGCCTGGATGGCGTGGTAGAGGAACGCCGAGTGCATCGCCTCGCGGACCGTCTCGTTGCCGCGGAATGAGAAGGAGATGTTGCTGACGCCCCCCGACACCTTCACAAGTGGCATCGCCTGCTTGATGAGACGGGTCGCCTCGATGAAGTTCAGGGCATAGCGATTGTGTTCCTCGATCCCGGTGGCCACCGTGAGGATGTTGGGGTCGAAGATGATGTCTTCGGGGAGAAACCCCGCCTGTTCGGTGAGGAGCTTGTAGGCGCGTTTGCAGATGGCCACCCGGCGTTCGACGTCGGTGGCCTGCCCCTCCTCATCGAAGGCCATAACGACCACGGCGGCGCCGTAGCGGCGGATCGTCCGCGCGTGCCGCAGGAATGTCTCCTCCCCTTCCTTGAGGCTGATCGAGTTGACGATGCCCTTGCCCTGGATGCATTTGAGCCCCGCCTCGAGCACCTCGAATCGGGAGCTGTCGACCATCACGGGCACGCGGGCGACGTCGGGCTCGCTGGAGAGGAGCGTGAGGAACTTCGTCATCACGGCGGGGCCGTCGAGCATCCCCTCATCGACATTGACGTCGATGATGTTGGCGCCGTTCTCGACCTGCTGTCGGGCGACACTCAACGCCTCCTCGTAGCGTTCCTCCTTGATGAGCCGGGCAAAGGCCCGCGAGCCGGTGACGTTGGTCCGTTCGCCGATCACGGTGAAGCTGCTCTCCGGGCGGAGTTCGAGCATTTCGAGGCCTGAATAACGGCTCCGTCGCTCGGGCACGGCTGGCTTCCGCGGTGGATATTTCGAGACCGCCTCGGCGATGGCCTTGATGTGGGCCGGCGTCGTGCCGCAGCAGCCGCCGATGATGTTGAGCCACCCCTCCTTCGCGAATTCGCCCAGCACGCTCGCCATCGCCTCGGGCGTTTCGTCGAAGCCGCCCAGGGCGTTGGGCAGGCCGGCGTTGGGATAGCAACTGACCAGTCGCGGGGTGGCCCTCGACAGGTCGGCCAGATGCGTCCGCAGCTTTTCTGGGCCGAGCGCGCAGTTGACGCCCACGCTCAGGAGGTCGACGTGGCTGAGGCTCGTCCAGCAGGCCTCCACCGTCTGCGCGGAGAGGGTGCGGCCTCCCTCGAAGACGGTGAACGAGGCCATCACCGGCAGCCGGACGCCCGTGTCGCTGAAGACCTGCTCAATGGCATAAAGACAGCTTTTCAGCACGAGTGTGTCGAAGGCGGTCTCTGCCAAGAGCAGATCAACGCCTCCCTCGATCAGTGCCTCGATCTGCTCGCGGTAGGTGGCCACCATCTGATCGAACGTGACGTCTCGATGGCCGGGATCAGCGACGTTGCCGGCGATAGAGAGTTGCTTGTTGGTGGGCCCGATCGAGCCGGCCACGAACCGCGGCCGGTCGGGTGTTTTGGCCGTGGCGGCGTCGGCCGCCTCGCGGGCGAGGCGGGCTGCGGCGAGGTTCATTTCGCGGGTGCGGTCGGCCAGACCGAAGTCGGCGAGGGCGAGGCTCGTGGCGCCGAAGGTGTTGGTCTCGACGATGTCGGCGCCCGCCTCGAGATAGGCCGCGTGGATGCCTCGGATCGCGTCTCCCTGCGAGAGCACGAGCACGTCGATGCAGTTCTTCAGATCCTTGGGGTGATCACGGAACGGGGCCCCGCGAAACCCCTGCTCGTCGAGCCCGAGGGCGTGCACCATGGTGCCCATCGCTCCGTCGAGGACGGCGATGCGGCTGGCGAGCAGGGCATGGAGGGAATCGACGCGGGTGGACGGATTGGAAGGGGGCATCAGGTGTCTTGTGATTTGTGCGGGGACGGGATGGGAGTCGGGTAAGGACCGCGGGACGGTCATCGAATCAGTGAGGATCGGCATATCCTGCCCAATCGGATGATACTTTGCCCTTGAAGAATAGGCGATTGGGTGAAAGAGGCGCACTGCGCAGGGACGGGCGGGCGGCAGCCCCGCAGACCTTGCCGCAGTGGGGGCGGCGTCCGACGGAGTGGCCCGACGTTCAAGGGGCCCGCATCGTGGCGACGATGCTCAAGCGGGGGATTCGGGGAAGGCGAAGGGGAGCGACGTTTATGGAGGTTTTAGCCTGCATTCCGGAGCTTCCGTGCCCTGCTGGCTTCGTGGCAGCGACGGTTTCGGAGCCATCGCGGCTGGCGGATGTGGACGCAGTGGTCGCTGGACCGGTCTCGACCCCGGAGCCTGCAGCCCTGGTGGCTGACGTGGGTGGGGATACCGCAGCGTGTGTTGCCCCTGCCCCACGCCGCATCGTGCGCCGCCATTCGCAGACCAGTCGGTTTCCCGCGAGGTCGATCATCGCTTTGGTGGCCGTGGCCGCCGCTTTCTGGTCAGCTGCCTGGCGGAACGATCGGTTGCGGCTGGAGGCGGCTAGGCAGCAGCGGCCGGAACGGCTGGCCCAGGAACTGCCTGCGGCTGCCGGCGCGGCGAGGAGCGTCACGCCATGACGCCCGCGACCGCCACACTTGACGCGGTCGATCGTGCCTTCATCTGGCATGCGGACCAGGCACGTCGACAGCCACCACAGCCGGCAGCGGCTGCGCCGGTGCCCGCCGCCGCAACCTCTCCGCAGCCGATCACCGACGACGGCATGGGCACGCTGGTCGACAGGCTGCTGCGGGTCGTTCCTCACGCCTGGTCGCAGCTCGCCAAGCGGGTGGAAGATGCCCACGGCGACGGCGCCGAGGTGATCGCCATCACCGGCGCCCGCCGTGGCGAGGGCCGGACGACACTCGTCGCGTGCCTGGCTCGGGCACTCATGGCCCGTGGCCGACGTGTTGAGTGTCACGACCGCGTGCCCCTGCAACTGGCATCGGCATGCCGGGAGGGCGGCACCATCGTGCTGGTCGATGCGGGCGTCTGGTTTCCGGGAGGTCCGCTCCGCCGGGCGTGGCTGGAGCGGCAGAGTCTGGGCTGCCATGCCGTCATCCTCGTGCGCAGTGCCGATCAGTCGGCGTGTCCGGCCCGCGGCGTGGCACTCGAGGCCGTTGGGCTGAAAGTGCTCGGTGAAGTGCTCACCATGACGCCACCGATGACAAGCGGCATCCGGGTCGCGTGAAGAAGAGGTGCTGACCATGTCACGACCGATCGCCACACAGCAGCCCTCCGCGGAGCGTCCGCACCTCACCGGGCCGCAGAAGGCCGCCGTGGCGAAACTGTCCTACGCGGCCGGTCAGCCAAAGGACCTCGCGCTCCTCTGTGGCCCCGCTGGCGTGGGCAAGACGACGGTGCTCAGCGCTATCCTCACCGATGGCCTGCCCCAGGGGCAGGCCATCGAGTTGATTTCTTGGGCTGACATCCGGGCTGATCGCGGGCATCTCGCCGCCGGACACGGCCAGTCAACTGCGACTCACGACGGCTTTACTCCGGACGTCCTGCTCATCGACGATGCGCACCGGGCCGTGGCACACGAACTGGTCGAGTTCGTCGAACGGTGTCGGCGCCAGCACGACGGCATCGCGATCGTACTGGCGGGAGAAGGCCGACTGCTGTCACTCGTGGCGAGCGATGCGAGGCTTGAACAGGCGGTGCGGCTGCGGGCCACGCTGCCCACGTTCACACTGGCCGAATCTCGTCGGCTGCTCGCCCCAACGCTGGTGGGTGGCGTTGCCAGAGCGGATGGCGAGGATGTGATTCGCACGATCCACGAGATCGCTGGCGGTGTGCCCGCGATCGCAGTGCGGCTGGCCGAGATGACGGCGATGCTCGCCGCCGCAGATCCGCGGCGCGACATCACACCGGAAGACGTCGAGACGATTCACCGACGGCTCTCCCTCAGCGCCGCATGAGTTCGGCCGGTCTTGTGTGGCGTGGTTTTTTACGCCGATGCTTCGGCCGCCCGCGCGAGATAGGCCTGTACCGAATCGGGTGAGGCGGCGCCAGGCCGACGGCCTGGTGCGAATGGCGTGGGGTCGAGTGCCGGAGTGCGGCCGGTGATCAGGTCGGCGAGCATGACGGCCGTGCCGGTCGATTGATGCAGACCTGCGCGGAAATGCCCGGCGGCAACAAAGGCGTTGCTGCAGGCCGGCGCGGCACCGACGAAGGGAAGCCCGTCGACGGAGCCCGGCCGCAGGCCGGCCCACGACTGCTCGAGCGTGGCATTAGGCAGCGGCCCGAGGAACGAGTGCGCGAACTCGAGCAGCCGCTTGATCGTCTGCGGCGTCGTGATCTTTTCGAAGCCCGCATCCTCGATGGTCGAGCCCACCAGCAGCCGGCCATCGTCGCGCGGCACGAGATATTCGAGGCCGACGTTCACGACCCGCGTGAGCACCTGCTCGGGCAGCCGCAAGAGCGCGATCTGGCCGCGGATCGGCCGTGTTTCGATATGAAGACCGAGCGATTCAGCGAGATGGCCCGACCAGGCACCGGCCGCAAGGCAGTAGCGGTCGGCCCGCACCGTGTCGGTCGCTGCCCCTCCTTCACTGCCGGCGATGCGAATGACCTCAATCCGGCCGTCGGCCACGTCGATCGCCCGCACGGCGGCGGATGACGTGATCTCCACGCCTCGCATCAGGCACGACTGCTGCAGCGCCTCGAGATGCCGCGGAGGACGGATCCTCATCTCTTCGGGCAGGAGGAGGCCGCTCATGATGCGGCCTTGTTCGACCGCGGCCCGCAGGGCTGGCTCCTGCGCGGCCACATCGAAGGGCGTGAGCTGCTCGCAGCGGGTCCCCTTGGCACGCCAGGCGACTGCCGCCCCGTGGAGGCTGGCCGTGCCCTGCTCGGTCCCGGCGAGGTGCAGCCCGCCGCACTGGCCCAGTTCATTGTCGATGCCCGTCTCGGCGCGAAGGTCCTCGGCCCACGCCCTGTGCAGCCGATCAGAATAGGCCGTCAGCCGTTCATTCGCCGATGCAGCGGGATACTCAGGTGCCGGCGGGAAAATTCCCGCTGCCGCCCAGGAGGCGGTGTCGCGGCTGGCATCACGGGCGAGCACGCGGACGGAGAGGCCGCGGCCAGCGAGTTCACGGGCGATCGACAGGCCGATGATGCCCCCGCCGATGATGCAGCAGTCGGTCATGCCGGAGCGAGTTCCAGGTCCAGTTCCAGTTTTCACAGCCAGCCGACGTCAGGCGTTGGTGGCAATATCGGGCGTGTCGGCGATGTTCACCCAGACATGCACATGGGGCGCGCCGCGGAAGTGCCAGACGAACGACGGGCCCTCCAGCCGCCAGCAATCCCAGACACCATCGTTGCCGAGATCGCCCTGCCGATAGAACGCCAGCCGGCAGGCGTCGAGGCCCCCTTGTGTATCGAGGCACTTCCGCGCCTCGGCCCGATCGGCGGTGCGGAACGGCTCGAGCAAGAGGCCGAGAACACGGTCCACCTCAGCCCGCTGGTCGGCGGAGAGATCGGTGATCGCGATACCGGGCAGCGTCGTGCCGCGGCCTCGAAAGGCGACCGCATTCTCGCGCGGCAGCGTGTTGACGAGGGCCTGGGAACGCTGCCGGCCGTCGAGCATCCCGAACACGCCGTTGGCTGCCACCGCCTGCGACCAGAAGACGTTGCCGGGATGGTTGGGCTCCTCCGTATCTCCGGCGGCATCGTGGCCGTAGAAGATCGGCCCGCCAAAGGCGACATGCTCGACGGAGTCGCCGTCGCATCGCAGCGTCATGTGCCGGCCGGTCAGCAGAAACTGAAACTGGCCCGAGCCGGGCTCACCGATCAGGGCGATCGACTGGCCGTGTCCGAATCCGCCCGTGTCGTCCTCCAACTGCTTGTCGAACCGGGCATGCCATTCCGGGGCGATGAGCTGCTCGAAGATGTCGCGAATGAGCCGCTTCTGCTCACCGGTGAAAAAGCTGCCCGCCACGTCGGGTTCGGTGGCATTCCAGTTATTCGCGACCCGCGTGCGGAGCAGGCCGAATTTCGGGTGGACATGATCCCAGCGAAAGCAGACCTTCTCCCGTTGCTGCGGCGAGAGCGAGGCGTGCAGCAGGCCGGCAAGCGTCTCCGACGATCGTTGCGCGACTGCGGCGGCGGGCTCGTCGCCGAAGAGACGGCCGGATCCACCCGGAAGCGATAGCGCTGCCGCGGCGGCGGCCGTACTACCAGTAAGGAAATGACGACGCGGCAGGGGATAGATCGGCGTCCGCATGGCGATAGCCTCCGAAGTGAAAAAAGCCTCGTCAAAGCCTACGGCATCGCCGCCGGGGGTGCCACTGACACTGCGGGCAGAAAAAAGTCGATCGCTGTGCCTGTACGATCCGCCGGATGGCCGTTCCGCACTGGCGACACGGCTTTCCGTCGAGTCCGTAGACGCGGTGCTGGAGCTGAAACTGTCCGGAACGGCTGTCGGCGGTCTTGTAGGTTTCGTCAGTGATCGTCGAGCCTTCCAAGCGGACGGCCTCAGCGAGAATGCTGCGGGCTGCCGTGGCGATCTGCTCCCAACGGGCGACGGAGAGCCGCGAGCACGGCACGCGCGGATCGATGCCCGCCGCGAAGAGGATCTCGGCAGCGTAGATGTTGCCGATGCCGGCCACGGCCTGTTGATCGAGCAGGGCGACCTTCACCGCACGGCGGGAATCTCCCAGCCGGTCGCGAAGTTCGTGGCCCGCAACGACGAGCCCGTCGGGCCCGAGCCTGTCCGGGCCGCAGGCGGCGGCGAGGCCGTGTTCGTCGAGCAGCCGGATCGTGCCGAGCCCGCGCCGATCCCAGAACAGAAGCCGGGGATGCTGCCGCGACTCGAGCCCGAGCTCCATTCGCAGGTGGGCTTGAGTCGGCGGATCGGCCACGAGCATGAGGCCCGTCATCCGCGGCTCGATTACCAGCCACTCGCGGCCCGCCCGGTTATGCTCGTCGAGTTCGATCGCCACGCGTTTGCCGAACCGGTGCACTGCCACGAGCGTCCGGCCGGTGAGCCGCTGCTGCATACGGTCAGCCGCGGGCTGCATCGAGATCGGCCGCACCGTGCCGCGGGGAAACGCCGCGTTTTTTATCCGTAGTCCGGCCAGGTGCGCGATTCCGCGACGCATCGTCTCGACTTCAGGCAATTCAGGCATGTTTCACCAGAAGCTCGATGGTAGCAGTGGCGGGGCAGGCTACAATCAGGGCGGTCGGGTGTCCTTCGCCACCCCACAGCCACCTCCCAGCCACGGCAACGCCCATGACACCAGTGACCCCGATCCCCGCTCCGCCTCTTTCGCAGGTACCCGACGCCTTGGGACGATTCGGCCGGTTTGGCGGCCGGTATGTGCCCGAGACGCTCTCCGCGGCGCTCGAGCAACTCGAGCAGGCCTACAACGAGGCGATCGCTGATCCGGCGTTCACGGCCGAACTCGACGGCCTGCTGGGGGCGTTTGTCGGCCGGCCCACCCCCCTGCTCTTCGCCAAGCGGCTCACCGAACTCGCCGGTGGCGCACAGATCTACTTCAAGCGTGAGGACTTGAGCCATACCGGCGCTCACAAGATCAACAACACGCTCGGCCAGGGCCTGCTGGCCATCCGGATGGGCAAGCGGCGGATCATCGCCGAGACCGGCGCCGGCCAGCACGGCGTGGCCACGGCGACGGCCTGTGCCCGCTTCGGTCTCGACTGCGTCGTCTACATGGGAGCCGAAGACGTACGTCGGCAGGCGCCCAACGTCCGCAACATGCGGTTTATGGGGGCTGAGGTGCGGCCGGTGGAGAGTGGCTCCCGCACGCTCCGCGACGCGATCAACGAGGCGATGCGTGACTGGATGGGTTCGGTCGAGACCACCCACTACATCATCGGCTCTGTCGTCGGCCCGCATCCCTTCCCGCGGATCGTCCGCGACTTCCAGTCGGTGATCGGCCGCGAGACGGTGGAGCAGTGCCGCCGGCAGCTCGGCCGCCTGCCCGACACCGTGGTGGCCTGCGTGGGTGGCGGCAGCAACGCGGCCGGGATGTTTTATCCATTCGTCGACCACAGCGATGTGCGGCTCGTGGGGGTCGAGGCAGGCGGGCGGTCCGGCAGGCCGGGCGATCATGCGGCGAGCCTCAGTTACGGCAGCCCCGGCATCCTCCATGGCAGCCTGAGCTACGTGCTCCAGGATGTCGACGGCCAGACGGCGGACGTCCATTCCGTGTCTGCTGGCCTCGACTATCCGGGCGTGGGCCCCGAGCACAGCTACTGGCGGGACGCTGGCCGGGTGGAATACACGAGTGTGACCGATGCCGAGGCGCTCGATGCCTTCGACCTTGTAGCGCAGCGAGAAGGGATCCTGCCAGCTCTCGAAACCTCGCATGCCTTGGCTTGGGCCATGGAAGAGGCGGGCCGGCGGCCGCCCGAGGAGATTCTCGTCGTCTGTCTGTCGGGCCGCGGCGACAAAGACGCCGCCGAGATCGCCCGGCTGCGGGGTCTGTCGGCTGACGGCACAGCGGCTTCGGCCTGAGCGGCTGACGGCCTGCCGGGCTGACACGAGATCGTCCAGATTGAGTTGTTGTTGGTTGAGTCACCGCTTGAGTTATCGCTTCAGTCACCAGGAATCGATCCATGTCCGCCAGTTCCGTGGCCGCTAGTCCTTCGAAAGTCTCCGTGCTCGCGGATCTGTTTGCCGCGCTCAAAACACAGGGCCGCGCCGCCTTGGCGCCGTTCGTGACGGCTGGAGATCCCGACATGGAGACAACGCTTGCCGTGCTCGAGTCGCTCGACCGGGCCGGTGCTTCGCTCTGTGAGCTCGGCGTGCCCTACAGCGACCCGATCGCCGACGGTCCCGTGATCCAGTCTTCCTATACCAGGGCTCTGGCCACCGGCTTTACGCTCGAGCGACTGTTTGAAGTCTCCCGACAGGCGACACAGCGGGTGAAGATGCCGATCCTTGCGATGGCGAGCTACTCGCTGATCTATCGCCGCGGCATCGACCGCTTCGTGGCCGATGCGAAGGCGGCGGGGCTGACGGGATTCGTGGTGCCCGACCTGCCGATCGAGGAATCGGACCAGCTCGATGCGGCCTGTCGCCAGGCGGGCCTGGCGCTGGTGCGACTCGTCACGCCCACCACGCCGCCCGAGCGGGCTGAGGCAATTGCCCGAAAATCGACCGGCTTTCTTTATTGCGTGTCTGTGGCGGGTGTGACTGGTGCCCGCACGGACCTGCCCGCTGGGCTGATCGAGCGGGTGAAGTGGCTGCGGACGAAGACCGACGTGCCGATCCTCGTGGGCTTTGGGATTTCGAGCCCTGAGCAGGCACGGGCCGTGGCCAAAGTCGCCGATGGCGTGATCGTTGGCTCGGCGGTTGTCCGCCATCTGGCTGAGGCGGCCAACCAACCCCGCGAAGCCTTTCTGCACGGGCTCGAGGGCTACGTCGGCGAACTTGCCGCAGCCACGGTTCGACAATCCGCGTGAGCGCGAATCGAGTATGCGGAGAGCGAGAGCGTGGTGATCCCACGGAATCGTGAAAAGTGGCGATTCTCGGTGAGCAATGTCGTCGCCCCGTGCCCGAGGTAGGCTGCGGCAATCTGGGCGTCGAAGACTCCTCATGCAGAGATATGGGTCTCCGTGGCATCAGTATGTCAAGTCTGTGGGAGTGAGGATCAAAACCGCTCCTGCCCTCTCAGACCGGCTGCTCGAGGAGTTGCTCCGTCCAGTTCGGATGCAGACCGGCTTCCTCCACGGCGATCCCTTCCCGCACGATCGCCTCGATGATCTCGGCGATCGGCGGCCGGGATGATTCCTTCCCACAGATCAGCGTGCAGTCGAGCGTGTTGGCATCGCAGACTTCACGGTGCTTGGTCATCTGCCCGACCACGCTGGCGGCCGCCTCGGCCTGTCCGTTGCAGTGGAGGCGGTATCGCCAGGCACGGCCGCCGGCGAAGGCTGCGAAGGTCGCGGGCCCCTGCTCCACGAGCCGGCCCTCCGAAAGTATCGCCAGATGCGTGAAACAGTCGGGCACGCGGGCATCATCGATCGCGGCGATGACAGTGCGGCCACCGATCTGCAGGTCTCCGATCAGCCTCTCGGTCGCCTGTCGCTGACGTGGGTCGAGGTTGCCGAAGGGATCGTCGAGAATGAGCACGTCGGGCGCATGCATGAGTGCCCGGCCGATGAGCAGGAGCTTCGCCTGTCCGTCGGAGAGCCTGTCGATCGATGCGTTGCCCCTGACGTTCAAACCCACGAGGTCGATCGCGCGATCGACCGCCTCGGCGAGGCTGCTTCCGGTCAGTCCGGCCGACCTGGCAAAGAGCGACAGGAACTCGTCGGCCCGCACGGCTGGCCATGCGACGAGGTGTGACGGCACGTAGCCGATGCGGGACCGCACGGCGTCGGGGTCGCGACGGACGGAGTGGCCGGCGACCGCGATGTCGCCGCCCCGCGCAGGAATCGCCGTTGCAATCGCTTCCAGGAGCGTGGTCTTGCCGGCGCCGGACCGGCCGATCACCGCGAGCGTCTCGCCCGCTCCGAGCGAGAGCGAGAGGCGGTCGATCACCATCTGCCCGGACCGTTCGACGATGACGCGGTCGCAGCGAATCATGCCCGTTCCCTTCTCCCCATCCGCGGGCTTTCCCTCGGAATGCGTCACCCGTGGGCAGGTGTGCCCCGTCCCAGTCGCTCCGCCGTCATCTCCAGCGACACGAGCAGGCCCTTCGCCTTGTTGAGCGTCTCCTGGAACTCGCTCTCCGGCACGCTGTCGGCCACGATCCCGGCGCCCGACTGCACGTAGGCCTTGCCGCCGGTGATCACCACCGTCCGCAGGGCGATGCAGGTGTCCATCGCGCCGCTGAAATCGATGTAGCCCACGGCTCCAGCGTAGGGGCCGCGCTTGCGGGGCTCCAGTTCGTCGATGATCTGCATTGCCCGGATCTTGGGGGCCCCCGACACCGTGCCGGCCGGCAGGCAGGCCCGCAGCGCATCGAACGCCGTCGTGCCCGGACTGAGCTGGCCGGTGACGTTGCTCGTGATGTGCATCACGTGGCTGTATCGCTCGATCGACATCACGTCGCTGAGCACCACCGAGCCGATGCTCGACACGCGGCCCACGTCGTTGCGGCCCAGGTCGATGAGCATCACGTGTTCCGCCCGCTCCTTGGGATCGGCCAACAGGCCCTCGGCGAGGGCTGCGTCCTCATCCGGCGTCTTGCCACGCGGCCGGGTGCCCGCCAGCGGTCGTACGGTGACGTGGCCGTCCACCACGCGGACCATGATCTCGGGCGAACTGCCCACGAGCGTGGCCGCGGGGGTCCGCAGGTAGAACATGAAGGGGCTTGGGTTCACGACCCGCAGCGTGCGGTAGAGTTCGAGCGGGGGGAAGGCGAAGGGCATCTCCAGCCGCCGACTGAGCACCACCTGAAAGATGTCGCCGGCGCGAATGTATTCGATGGCCTTTTCGGTGGCGGCCAGAAACTCCTCGCGGGTCGAGGCGGCCCGGGCGGTGCCATCGGTGAGGCACCGCGGCTCGAGTCGTGGACCGATGTCGGCCGCCGACGGCCAGGGGCTCGGTCGAAACAATTGCTCGATCGTCGCGTCGATGCGGCGGCAGGCTTCTCCGTAGCCACGGGACGCGGACGCAGGCGAGCCGTCGTCGACGTGGGCTAGCACCACGATGTCGAGCGACTTGGTGACGTTGTCGAAAACGAGCAGCCGATCGTAGAAGGCGAAGGAGAGGTCGGGGAGATGGAGGTCGTCGACGGGGGGATGGGGCAGCCGCTCCGCGTAGCGGATGGAGTCGTAGGCGGCATACCCCACGGCACCGCTGGTGAATGGCGGGAGTTCAGGCAGGTGCGCCGGCTTGTGGACCGCCATTCGCCGCTCGAGGTCGGAGAGCGGGTCTGACGACTCAAACTCCTCCACCTCGTTCGATCCGGTCCGCGTGATCCGCACCTTCGCGCCGAAGGCTTCGAACCGCATGAAGGGTTCGGCACCCAGGAAGCTGTAGCGGCCGACCTTCTCGCCGCCGACGACGCTCTCGAACAGGCAGGCGGATTCCCCCGCGTCGATTCGGGCAAACGCTGACAGGGGCGTGAGTCCATCGGCAAACAGCCGTCGGTAGACCGGCACGAGACGATGCGTCTGCGCCAAGGCGTCGAAGTGGTGCCGGTCC
>CAMBSN010000083.1 GCA_945870505.1 Candidatus Kuenenia stuttgartensis
GCGACCTGCTCGCGGGCGTGCAGAAACTCCTGCCGAGCGACGAGGAGATGGGGGGGATGTTCGGCGTGGGCGCGACGACACTCCGCGCCGATGACAACGGCGTCTCGCTCCAGACCGCCTGGGAGATGCCATCCCCGTAGGCCGGCAACTGGCTCGTAAGGCTCACAAGTGCACCTGAGACGTTCATGAGGCTCGGGGCTTCCCGGGCCGTAGACTGTTCGGCATGCGATTTCTGCACACCGCCGACTGGCACCTCGGCCGCGTCTTCGCCGGCTTCGACCTGCTCGACGCGCAGATGCATGCGCTCGAGGGTCTTGTTCGGATCGCCGCCGACGAGAAGCCTCACGCCATTGTCATCGCCGGTGATATCTACGACCGCGGCGTTCCCCCCGAAGACGCCGTTCGCCTCTTCGACGACATCCTCAAGCGGCTCGCCGAGGTTGCGCCGGTGCTCGCGATCGCCGGCAACCACGACAGCGGCGGCCGGATCGACTTCGGCCGCGGGCTGCTACGGCAGGCGGGCGTGTACCTGGCCGGCACGTCGCGGGATGGTATCGAGCGGGTTGACATCCACGACGACCATGGCGCCGTGGCCTTTCATCTCATGCCCTATGCCACGCCGGAGCAGGTGCGGTACGAACTCGGTCGCGACGACGTGCGGTCGCACGACGATGCGACCAGGGCCCGGATCGCATCGGCTGCTGTCGCGGGCACGTCGCGGCACGTGCTCGTGGGGCACCTCTTCGCCCAGGGCGGCCGCGAGACGAAGGAGTCTGAGCGTGACATCGCCGTCGGCGGCATCGCCACGGTCGATCCGGCCGCCTTTGCCCCCTTCTCCTACACCGCGCTTGGCCACCTCCATCGCCCGCATCGCGTCGGCACCGATCGCGTCCGCTACAGCGGCTCGATCGCCCGCTACTCATTTGCCGAGGAGGACCATGAAAAGGGAGTGAGCCTCGTCGAGGTGGACGCCGGCGGCAGCGTGGCCGTGCGGGACATCCCGCTGCCGCAGAAGCACGGCATGCGAACGCTCCGGGGGTCGTTTAAAGAGCTGCGGCAGCAGGCCCTCGCGGACGATCGCCGCTCGCTCGACCTGGTGAGGGTTGTGGTCACGGATCGGATCGTGGTTCCCGGCAGCCACGACATCCTGCGGCAGTGCTATCCGCAGCTACTCGAGTTCCACCACGAACGGCCGCCGGCTGAGGGAGGGGCGGCTGACCAGTCGATGCCCACAGCCGTGCGGCGAAGCGAAGGTGAGTTCCTCGACGCGTTCTTCGCCGCTCGCTATCCAGGCGAACTCGGCGACGACGTTCGCGTGCTCGCCCGCGAGTGTATGGAGCAGGCCATTCGCCAGGAGGATATGGCATGAGGTTCCACACGCTTGCGATCAGCGGATTTGGGCCGTTCGCCGGCGAGGAGGCCATCGACTTCGACCGGCTCGGCTCGGCCGGCCTGTTTCTGCTCGCTGGTCCCACCGGCGCAGGCAAGACGACGGTCCTCGACGCCCTCTGCTATGCGCTCTTTGGCGAGACCACCGGTGAAGGGCAGGCGAAGGGCTCGATCGACGGCCGCAGCGGCGCCGAACTGCGGTGTACCCGCTCGACGGCCGACCGGAAGACGAAGGTCGATCTCGCGTTCAGCGTCGGTGGCCGCACCTACCGCGTGGAGCGGAATCCGGAGTACGAGCGAGCGGCGCTCCGCGGTGGCGGTATCGCGAGGGAGGCGGCCAAGGCGGTGCTCTACCGCCGGACCGATGCGGCGGCCGAGACTCCTGGTGAATGGGAGCCGATTGCGACGAAGGTCCGCGACGTCAACGAGAGGGTGCACGACGTCACCGGCTTCACTGCCGACCAGTTTCGCCGCGTGATCGTAATCCCGCAGGGTCGCTTTCGCGACGTGCTGGTCTCTTCCGGTGAAGCCCGCGAGGAGTTGCTCAAGCGGATCTTCGGAACCGACTCCTACGAGCGGTTCGAGTCGATCGTGAGCGGTCGGCGAACTGCCGCACAGTCGGCCCACGACGCGGTGCGCCGGGAGCGAGAGGTGCTCCTCCAGGGGCACGACTGGGCTGCCGGCATGGACGATACCTCGGTGGCGGCGGCACTTCTCGAGCGCACTCAAGCCGCGGCAGAGGCCGCCGCGGCGATGGCGGCTCGGCTTGGCGATGTGGCCCAGCAACACACCGCGGCGACGGAGGCGCTGGGGCAGGCGAGGGAGATCGAACGGCTCGCTCGGGCCCTGAAGGCCGCTCAGGACCGTGACCGCCGCGCACAGGAAGAAGTGGCGCGCCGAGCTCCCGACCGAGCGACACTCGAGGCGGCGATCGAGGCGCGTGAGCCGGCGCGGCTGCTGCACGAGTGGAGGACGCTTGCCGGGCAGCATACGGCGGCCGTAGCCGCCGAGCGGGAGCGGGAAGAAGCCGCGGCTGCGGCGGCGGAGATCGTGACAGGCAGAACGACCACTCGCGACCAGGCGGAGCAGGCCCACGCGAGGACGACAGAGATCGGACAGCGACTGGGTGAAATCGCCGCGCATCTTACCGACGCAGAGACAGTCCGCGAGAGGTTCGATGTGGCACAGAAGGCCGTCGCCACTGCCGAGGCCCGCGAGGGTACAGCCTCGAAGGTGTCTGGGGTGGCGGCTGCCGCGGCCTGCGCGGCCGCAGACGAACTGCAGCATACGGAGACGAATCTCGTCGATGCGACAAGCCGTTACTTGGCCGGCACCGCGGCCCGGCTTGCTGCGGGGCTTACCGACCATGCGGCCTGCCCGGTGTGTGGTAGCACGGAGCATCCCCGGCCTGCCGAGCCGGCGGAGCACGCGCCGACGGAGGCGGCCCTCGAGGAACTCCGCAACCGGCAGACGATAGCCCGTACGAAGAGCGATGTGGCCACCAAGGCGGCCGCGGCCGAACAGGCAGCGTTGGCCGCCGCCGAGGCCGGCACCAAGGCCGCCCGCACGACATTGGCCGCCACACCGCAGCCGCCGGACGTGACGGCGCTGGTTGGCGAGAAGCTGGCACTGGAGAAGACGCGGGCCGACCTCGACGTGGCACTGCGGAAGGCTCGCGCGGCCCTCGACGAGGCTCTCGTCGCGGCCAAGCGGGAGGGCGAGCAGCTGGCGGGGGTACGGGCGGCTGCGACACTGCTTGGCGAGAAGGCGACCGCGGCTCGCGGGCTGTTCGATGCGGCGCTTGCCGCATCCCGGTTTGCCACGGCCGACGAACTCATTGCCGCCAATCGTGATGAGGCGACGATCGAGTCACTCTCGGCTGCGATCGCGGCCGCCGACCGGGAGGGAACGGCTGCTGCCGACGCGGTGACGTCCGCGGTGGCGGCGGTTGACGGCCGGCCTGAACCCGACGTCGCGGCGGTCGAGGCTCGCCAGCGGCAGCTCGCCGAGGCACTCGAGCGGGTCCGCAAGGACGACGAGTTGGCCCGGACGCAGTTGCAGGAGGCGAGAGACCTCGGCGAAATGCACGCGGAGTTGGCCGGGCGGTCGGCTGCGGCGGAAGTCGCTTTTCAGACGGCCCAGCGACTGCACCAGATCGTCTCGGGAATGGCCCACGCCGAAGACAAGGTCTCGCTGCACCGCTGGGTGCTCGGGGCGGTGCTAGAGGAGGTTGTGGCAGAGGCGACGGTCATGCTCAGAGATATGACCCGCGGCCGTTATGAACTCGTGCGGGCGGAATCGGCCGGCGACAAGAAATCACTGGCCGGACTCGACATCGACGTGCTCGACGCCTGGAATGGTACCCGCCGGCCCGCACGCACGCTCTCCGGCGGTGAGACCTTTCTCGCATCGCTCGCGCTCTCGTTGGCACTGGCGCGCACGGCGGAACGGCATCAGGGCGGCCGGCGGCTGGAGACGGTGTTCATCGACGAGGGATTCGGCTCGCTCGACGCGGAGACACTCGAATACGCGATGGCGACCCTCGCGTCGCTTCGCGACGAAGGCCGAGTGGTCGGCGTGATCTCGCACGTCGACGAGATGCAGCGTGCGATCCCCGCCCAGTTACGGATTATCCGCCGCGGTGAGGCCGTCCACACCGAGATCGTCGGCATCTGATAGAGGTCACACGTGATCCTCGCTCGTCGTCGCGGCACCGCAGCCGGAATCGCAGCCGAGCCCAATGCGAACCGGAAAGACACACAGGTTGAAAACCTGTGCTACGTGATGCAGCGAGGGGCTGCCCGTGCCCGAGAGCCGGCGTTGTTGACAAGCGCAGCCATGGATGGCGGAGCGCAGTCAGCATCGAGCGAGCGAAGCCCAGGATGGCCGCAGCGAGCGTCCGGCGACGGGCATGGGCAGCCCCGAGCCTCGTGAACGCCTCAGATTCAAGTGACCTGTATTACTTCTGGAGTGGCGCCTGATGGACCGCGGGCACGACGCCCTGCGCCGGCTTCGCGCTGCCCATGCGGGGCTTGGCGAGGTCGGCAGCCTCGGCCTTCGAGATGGTCGTCGATGGCATCCCGGTGCCACCCGGACCTCCCGCCCGCGACGACTGCGTGGGCGACTGGCTCGTGCCGGCAAGAAAGTTGTCGATCGAGGCCGATTCCCGCAGGTGGGTGAAGTGGCGGGCCATCTCGACCCGCTGCTTCTTCTCGAAGATGTCGTCGTAGAGTTCGCTCCGCACCTCGGCAAACGCCACCTTCGCGGGCTCGGTGAATCCGTCGCAGTAGATCACCATGAAGCGGTCGGCCACCTGGACGACGCCCGAGAGTTCGCCCGGCTTGAGCGCAAAGGCCTCCCGTTCGAGCGTCGGCTGACCGCCCCACCGCTGGATTGGTGGCACCTCACCACGCAGTGACCGCGTCGTGGGATCGGCGGAATACGTCTCGGCGAGGGTGGCGATGTGCTCGGGTGTCGGGTTTTGCCGCGCCATCTGCCAGACCTCCTGCGCGCGCCGCTGGTTGTCGAGCACGATGATCCGGCACTTCGCTCGCGGGCCGAAGGTCGCCGCGAACGCCTTGTCGAGGTCCTCCTGCGAAACCGACACACCGCCCACGAGCTTCTTGAGTGCCACCGTCGGCCAGACCACATCCTCCATGTAATGCCGCATCGGCACCTTCTCCTCGCGGGTGACGCGGTCGAGCCAGGCGGCGGAATCGGCGGTGCCATCGGCCTTCGTGAAGCCCATCTGCGTGGCCGCGCGGGCGATCTCGGCGTCGAGGTCGGCCTGCGTCACGGTCTGCTGCTGCTTCTTCAGGGCCTGCTCGACCAGCCTCCGCGTGACCAGCACCTCCACCACGTCGCGGCCGTACCGCTCGAGGCAGACCGCCTTCACCTCCTCGAGCGTCACCGGCTGGCCGTTGACGAGGGCGGCCACGCCTGGCTGGGCCCCGGCCTTCGCCGGATCGTTCATCACATTTTCAACGGTGGTCGTATCCTGGAGTTTCTTGAAGATCTCGCTGGATGCTTGGCGGCTCTTTCGCTCCCGCAGTTCCTCGGCCAGGTGCGGCCGGACCTCGTCGAGCTTCGCGCCCGACGGCGGCAGGTGCCCTTCGCACTTGATCGTGATGAACTGGTCGGCCACCTGGACGACCTCGGAGATTCCCCCGTCCTGGAGTGCGAAGGCGGCGCGGTCGAACTGCGGATCACCGGAGTGAAGCCGGATCGGCTGCACCCAGCCGTTAGCGCTGGCGCTGCCAACGTCGACAGAATGCTGGCGGGCGAGGGCTCCGAAATCGGCGGGGGCGGCGAGGGCCTGGGTCCGAATCGCTTCAGCCTCCTGCCGTGTGCGGCAGGCAATGATCCGTGCCTTCACCGCAGGGCCGAACCGGTTTTCGAAGGCCTCTTGGAGTTCCTCGGCCGAGGGCTCGACGGCGCCGCGGGCGAGGCAGCGGAGCGCGAGCATCGGCCAGACGATGTCGTGGGCGTATTGCTTGGGCGTGATCGCCCGCTCCTGCTGGATCATCTCCAGCCACTTGTCGCGAGGCACGCTGAACCGCCGCGCCATCGCGTCGATTTCGGCGCTCACGTCCTGCGGCGAGACTGCGATGCCCTGCCGCTGGCAGGCCTGCTCAATGATGCGCCGATTGACGAGCGACTCCAGCACGCTGCCGCCATGACGGCCAAGGCACTCCGTCGCGAGCTGATCGGTGGTGATCTCGACACCGTTGACGATTGCAATCGGCTTGGCCCCCGCGGCCACCGGAGCCGCAGCCGATGGCGGAGTGGCGTCTGCCTCGAGGCTGCCGGTCATCAGCCGCCAGCCGATCCCCACGGCAACGATTGCCACCGCGGCCGCGACCTCGCGGACAACGCCCCATCTCGACGCATTGAAACCCATGACTGCCCTCCTTGAATGCCATATCCGACCGGATTCCTCCCGTCGCGGCACTGTGGAAATAGGCAATCCGCCGGTGGCGATCAAGCCGAACCACGGCAGCCGCAGATGGACGGCCGCACGGGCGTCGCGTAGGCTGCGGCGACCCCTTTTTCCCAGAGCGCCCACATGTCGCACGCCTCCCCGTCTTCCGATGGCCAGACACCCGAATGCCTGGTGATCCTCGGCCTCCGCCCTCCGCTGACGCTCGAGGATGTCAAGCAGGCCTACATGGCCAAGGCGATGAAGGCCCACCCCGACCGCGGTGGCGATCCGCAGGAGTTCATTCGGCTCCAGAAGGCGTTTGACGACGCCAATGACTACGTAAAGTTCAAGGCCAGCAAGATCGAGTGGCTTGCCTCCAAGATCGACGCCTACGCGCAGCAGCAGGAGGTCGCCACCGAGACGATCGAGCGCGGAGGCAGCATCGAGATGGAGGAGACCGACTGGCTCCGGCGGTCGTTCGGCGAGGACTTTGGCCACGTGGCCGACAAGATGGTCGCCGTGCGGCTCGCCAACGGCCGCGCCGACGACATCTATGCCGTGCTGCTTGGATTCCGGTCGGACTCGCTCAAGGATCTCGCGGTGCTCGACCTCGCCGGCGGCCCGATCACCGACGAGGGACTGCTGCAGCTCAAGGAACTCAAGAGCCTTCGGCACCTCGATCTCCGGGGCACACGGGTGGGCAAACTCGCCGCCGAGGTGCCGGGCTGGTTTGAGAACCTCGAGTTCCTCGGCCTCCCGAAGGGGGCCCTGGGCATGTTCGCCCGGATGACGATGCCGCGACGGGTGAAACTCGCCCTCGGCGACACGGCTGACGAGGAGTGACACGCTGTTTCGCGTTTGCGTCCTGGGAGTCTGGCTTTTGACACACGCGAATCTCCAGGCCGAGGAGGCCGTGCCCGAGGGCTACGAATCACGGTTGGTCACCGTGACCGACCATGGCAAGCCGGTTGAGTTCCGCTACCGGCTGCTGGGGCCGGCCACGATCGAGCCGGCGGCGACCTATCCCGTCGTGCTGTTTCTGCACGGTGCGGGCGAGCGGGGCAACGACAACGAGCGGCAGTTGCAGTACTTCCCGACGTGGATGGCGGAGGCACCGCTGCGAAGCCAGCATCCGTGCTTCCTCGTCGCACCGCAGTGCCGCGAAGGCGCGAAGTGGGTCGACATCGACTGGTCGAATCCGGCGAGCGAAACTCAGTCGCCCGAACCGACCACCGACCTCGCGGCCGCGATCGCGGCGGTCGATGACGTGCTGCAAACGGAGCCGGCCGATCCGGCCCGCCTCTATCTCACCGGTCTCTCGATGGGAGGCTACGGCACGTGGGATCTTGCGGCCCGGTCGCCCGGGAAGTTCGCCGCGATCCTCCCGATCTGCGGCGGTGGCGACGAAGCCACGGCGGCGCGGATCGCGAACCTTCCAATCTGGTGCTTCCACGGCGATGGCGACGACGCCGTGCCAGTCGAGCGGTCGCGACGGATGATCAACGCCGTGAAGGCGGCGGGGGGCAGTCCGACATACTCGGAACTCCAGGGGGTCGGCCACGACTCATGGACGTCGGCCTACCGCGATCCCGCAGTGATCGACTGGCTGTTCGCCCAGCGAAGGCAGTAGCCCGCCCAACCGCTCACTCCGGAAACAGCCGTGTCGAGAGATACCGCTCGCCAAGGTCGGGCAGCACCACGACCACCAGCTTGCCTGCGTTCTCAGAGCGTCGGGCCACCTGCAGGGCGCCCCACGCGGCGGCGCCGCAACTGATACCGCACATCAAGCCTTCGCGCTTGGCAAGCTGCCGCGTTGTCTCCATGGCGTCTTCGTCGTCGACCTTCACCACCTCGTCGATGATGTCGAGATTGAGGATGTCGGGAATGAAGCCCGCACCGATCCCCTGGATCGTATGGCGGCCCGGCTTGATCGGCTGGCCGGAGAGCTTCTGCGTGATCACCGGGCTGTTGGCCGGCTCGACCGCCACGACCTTGATGCCTGGCTTCTTTGCCTTGAGGGCCTCGCCGACGCCCGTGATCGTGCCACCGGTGCCCACGCCACAGACGACGATGTCGACCTGGCCCTCGGTGTCAAGCCAAATCTCCTCCGCCGTCGTCCGGCGGTGCACCTCGGGGTTTGCCGGGTTCTTGAACTGCTGCGGCATGAAGAACTGGGTGCTGGAGTGGCTAATCTCCTCGGCATGTCGCACGGCACCGGGCATCCCCTCAGCCGCCGGCGTGAGCACCAGTTCGGCCCCGAGCGCCTTGAGCATCCGCCGCCGCTCGAGGCTCATGCTCTCGGGCATCGTGACCCGCAGTTTGTAGCCGCGGGCGGCACAGACGTAGGCCAGGCCGATGCCGGTGTTGCCGCTGGTGGGCTCAATGATCACGGTGTCGGGACCGATCAGGCCGTCGCGTTCCGCGGCTTCGATCATCGCGCCAGCGATGCGGTCCTTCACGCTCCAGAGCGGATTCATGTTCTCGATCTTGGCGGCGACGGTGGCCATACAGCCCTCGGAGACCCGCCGCAGCAGCACCAGCGGCGTGCGGCCGATGCACTGGGTGATGTCGTGGCGAATCCCCGCCGGTAGTTTTCCGGTGACCATGAATCCCTCCCGAGTCTGGTCGCGGGCAGCCTCCGGCCCCTCGCCGGCGCAGCCCGCACCACTGGCATTATCGGCACAACCGACTGAAAAATGCAGCCGCATGGGTCTGTACGGCCAGCCCGACACGAAGCCCTGAGCCCTATGCAAGCGGACACACAGGTTGAAAACCTGTGCTACGGGGGACAGCAAGGGGCTGCCCGTGCCAGTGAACTGTTCCAACGCCTCCCACGCATCAAGACGGACGAGGTCGCCACGGGTCGGGGCGAGGATGCCGGCCGTGGGCGTATCCTCGCCTCGGCAAGGCAACTCGTCCCGCCCGGGGCGACCGGCGCCATGCTTTCGGCAAGGAGCCCGAACGGCCCGTTACGGCAGCCGCTTCACGCGGATGTTACGGTAGTGGATTTCGCTGCCGGGGTCGTGGGCCTGAAGCGCGAAGGTGCCCTCCGACAGTTTCCGAGTGCCCGTCACACCGTCCGGCTCGACGAACTCGAAGAGCACCTTGTCATCGACCACCACGCGGACCGTCTTGCCCGTCACGACGACGTCCATCGTGAACCAGGTGTCGTCCTTGGCTGGCGGCGTGAAGTTCTTGACGACGTTGTAGATGCTGCCGGTGCGGACCGGGTCCTGCTGCGAGTTGTTGACCTGCACCTCGTAGCCCTGGGCGGGCCAGCCGTCGGGCTGGAAGGCGGTGTGAATAAAGATGCCGGAGTTGGCCACCGGCTTCGTCAGCACATCCGCCTTGAGGTGGAAGTTCTTGAACTTTTCGGGCTTCGCCGGGTCGGCCCCCACATAGAAGAGGTGGCTGCGGGGCCCCTTGCAGACGATCTCGCCGTCCTTCACCGACCAGCTGGCGGGGTTCTCGTTGGCCTTCCAGCCGGCCAGGTTCGTGCCGTCGAACAGGCTCGTGAAGCCCTCTTCCAGGGCTCGGGCCGGCAGCGCCGCGACCACGGTCACCGTGAGGGCGACCACCGCCCCGATAGCCTTCCGAACCACCCCTGGCATACGCTCGTAGATCATGGACGAAGCACTCCGAAGGACCCGCGCGAAGGATACCGCGATCACCACGACCGCTGATCAACACGAGCATACGGCGGCCGCCCGCCGCGGGCCACCACCCGACGTCCCTGCCGCGGTGAGGCAGCGGCTCGATTCGGCGGGGCTCAACCACCGACCGATCCTTCTTTCGGTCGGCACCGACGTCAGCCTGTCGGGCGAGCCTGCCGCCGAATGGCTGGTGGTAACGCCCGACCATCTCGCGGCGACCGACGGTCACGGACCGCTCCGCGCCGTCGCCTGGCGGGGCGTCGAACGCGTCCGCACGACGTCCGGGGTCGGCGGCGGCTCGCTCCAGGTCCGCACCAACGGCGTCTGGATCGACCTCGTCCGCTACTCCAATGCCCTGGCAACCAGGTTCCACAAGGTCTCCCGGGCACTCGACCGATCCCGCGAGCGGCTCGCCGCCGGGCTCCCCGGAGAAGTCGAGGGCCTCGAGGGATCGCTTGACCCGCCCGCCTGCGCATCGTGCGGCCTGCGGCTCCAGACCGCGGAAGACTCGTGCCCGCGCTGCCTGCAGAAGGGGCAGATCCTCCGGCGGGTTGGCGAACTGCTGGCCCCCTACACCCGCGGCTCGGTGATCCTCTGCCTGCTTACCTTCGTGGGCGTTGTCGCGGAACTGGTGCCGCCGAAGCTCCAGCAATACATGGTCGACGACATCCTCTCCGCCAAGGCCGGCGAGGCGGGCGGTGGCATGCCCGACTTCAAGACGGCCCTGCTCGTCGTGGTGCTCGCCCTCGCCTTCTCCCGCGTGCTCCTCGCCGTTGTGGGCGTGATCAAGGGGCGGCTGACGTCGGCGATCGGCTCGGGGATCACCTCGGCGCTCCGAGAGGAGATGGTCAGGAAGCTCCAGGGCCTATCGGTCGCCTACTACGACCGCCATCAGGTGGGCTCGATGATCAGCCGGGTCGCGCACGATAGCGAGGTGCTGCACGGCCTCATGCACCAGATCACGGGTGGCTTTCTGCTGCAGATCGTGCAGCTCGTCGCCGTCGGTGCGATGCTCGTCTGGATCAACCCCAAGCTCGCACTGTTCACGCTGATCCCGGTGCCGCTGGTGATCCTCGGCTCGTGGATCTTCTGGCGGCACGTCTACCCGCGGCACTACCGGCTCTGGGACGCCACCAGCAAGCAGATGACCACGCTCTCCGGGATGCTCTCCGGCATCCGCGTCGTCAAAGCCTTCGCCCAGGAATCCCGTGAACTCGACCGCTTTCATGCCGCCAGCGACCACCTCCGCCAGTGGCGGCAGTGGGTGGAGCACACCAACACCACCTACGCCGCGTCGATGCAGATCGTCTTTAGCCTCGGCGGCCTGATCGTCTGGTACGTCGGCGGCCGCGACGTGATCGGCGGCAGCATGACGCTCGGACAGCTGATCGCGTTTCTCGCCTACCTGGCGATGTTCTACGCCCCGCTCGGCGCGCTCTCCAACTTCACCACCTGGCTCACCAGTTTCCTTTCCGGAAGCAAGCGGGTGCTCGAACTGCTCGACACGCCGGCACTGGTCACCGAGCCCGCGAACCCGGAAACCTGGGACGACGTCCGGGGCGCGATTCGGTTCGCCAACGTGACCTTCGGCTACGACCGCAACCAGCCAGTGCTCCACGACGTGTCGTTCGAGGTGAAGCCGGGCGAGATGATCGGGATCGTCGGCCGGTCGGGGTCGGGCAAGAGCACGCTCGTGAACCTTCTGGGCCGGTTTCACGACGTCCAGGAGGGCTCGATCACCGTCGATGGCCACGACATCCGGCAGCTCGCATCCCACGACCTCCGCGAGCGGCTCGGCATCGTGTTCCAAGACTCGTTTCTGTTCCGGGGGACGATCTGGAAAAACCTCTCCTTTGGCCGACCACAGGCGACAATCGAAGAGGGGCTCACCGCCGCCAAGGCAGCCGGGGCCCACGATTTCCTCTGCCGTCAACCGCTGGCCTACGAAACCCTCCTCGGCGAGCACGGAGCCGGCCTCTCCGGGGGCGAGAAGCAGCGGCTCTCGATCGCCCGCACGCTCCTCTACGACCCGCGCATTCTCGTGCTCGACGAGGCCACGAGCAACATCGACGCCGAGGCCGAGAAGGCGATTCAGGAGGCGCTGGCGGTGCTCGTCCGCGGGCGGACGACGATCGCGATCGCTCATCGGCTCTCCACGCTTCGCAACGCCGACCGGATCCTGGCCTTCGATCGTGGCCGCCTGGTGGAGCAGGGGACGCACGCCGAACTCCTCGCCACCGACGGCGTCTACGCCCGGCTCGTGAAGATCCAGACACAGGTCACGAAGCAGCCAACGGTCGACACGCTGCTCGCCGAGCAGGAATCGGCCGCGGCGGACCCGCCGCTCGAATCACCAGTCGCCACGGCTGCGAGCATCGCCTGGCTCGAGCCCACCAGGCACCATTTCACAGTCGGCTCCCAGGAGCGAATCGACCTGAAGTCACCCGATGGGGCCACGGCCTCCAGCATCTTCATCATCCGCACCTTTCCGGCCACGCATCCCGATGAGTATCTCTCCGTCCGCGGATGGGACGAGCACGGCGACGAGGTTGAGGTGGGGATGATCCGGCGACTCGACGATTGGCCGGAGGTGGATCAGAGCGTCATCCGCACCGCGCTGCAGCGGCGGTCGCTGATCCGCGAGGTTCGTCGGGTGCACGAGGTGCGGCTGGTGCACGGCTACCTCGACTTCGACGTCGAGAGCGACGTGGGCCGCCGGTGCTTCACTGCCCGGTGGACGCAGAGCCAGGCGTTCGACTTCGGCAACGGTGGCAAGATGCTCGTCGACACCGACGAGAACCGCTGGGTCGTACCCCGGGTCGACGATCTGCCCGCTGCCGATCGGGAGCGATTCCTGCACTACGTCTATTGGTAGGGACAGTGACCCTTTTGGACGGGCCAACGGCCCGGGGCAGCCCCGGCAACGGTGATTTTACCGGTACGTTGCGAACCTCCGCCCCAGCACTTACAAAAACTGTCCGCGCCGACGATCCGTGGAATGGTTCAACACCCATCCACGATCCGAGGCCGTTGCCCGGCGGAGCGGGACAATGTCCAAACTGCTTCGGTGATTTTTATCCGGTTTCTTTCCTTCTGGAGTTAGACGATGAACGTTTCGGATCTGATCATGAGCCAGCTGACGTCACCCGACGTGCTGAGCAAGCTGGGCGGCCTCATCGGCGCCAATGAGTCGCAGACCAAGACCGCTACGAACGCCGCGGTGCCCGCGTTGCTGAACGTGTTCGGCAAGATGGCGCAGACGAACAGCGGTGCCGACCAGCTCGCCAAGTCGATGGGCGGCCTCGACCTCGGGATGCTCGGCAACCTCGCCGGCCTGCTCGGCGGAAACCAGGCGTCGGGCCTCGGTAGCCTCGGCGGCAACCTCCTGACCTCGCT
>CAMBSN010000084.1 GCA_945870505.1 Candidatus Kuenenia stuttgartensis
CGCCCCGGGGATCGGGCCTGCGGGAACGTCGCGATGGTAGCACCAGTGGGCGGTAGAGAGCCAGCAGGATTGACGTCGCGACTTTGTCGGCTACTGCACGCGTTCGCCATCAAGGGCGTAGATCGCCAGGTGACGGCCGTCGGGACCGCGGAGTTCCTCCACCCGGAACCGCCCCTCGACGGCGACCGGCCGGATCGAAAACTCGGCCGTCTGGCCGGGCTGCATCCGCACGACGACGCAGTCGTGGAGGGCCGCACCGGGGCCGAAGCAGCACTCCTGGTTGTCACGGACGAGGACGAACTGCGTGAGGCCGCTCTGCTGGAAGCTCGGAAGGATGTAGCCGCGAATCCGGACCCGCTGCCGCTCGAGGTCTACGACCCGCGGGGTGAGCCGGTCGCGGGTGAAGGGCTCGCCCTTCTGGAGCTCGAGCTTGATGTCGTCGAACGTGATCTCGCGGATGGCGCCGGTGCCCGCGGCTGGGGCTGGCGGCGCGTTGGCCGCCGGGCCAGACGGCGCGACGGCCGGCGAGTCTGGTGCCGGCTGGGGATCCGCGGCCGGCGGCTGAGGGTTTCCACAGCCGATGATGAGGCACCAGGCGACGACGAGAAGAACACAGCGTGTCGTGCGGGAGGTCATGTCAGCGGACGCTCGCCGCATCGAGGTGGTAGAGCACGCCGCCGGCGATGTCGGCCGTGCCGGCTGGCTGCACGCGGAACCGGCCGGCGACCTTCACGAGGTAGGGCGTGAAGTCGATGCCCGCCGGGTCGGACAGTTGCACGAGCACCCGGTCGGTGATCTTGGGGTTGCCTCCGAAGCAGCAGTCGCCCTGATCGCGGACGAGCAGGAACTGCACGAGGCCGTGCTGCTGCTTGCCGGGATAGATGTAGCCCTTGAGCAGCACATCGCGGCCATCCATGCCGCTGGCCGAATCGGGCACGTGCGTGGCGGCTTCGCCCTCGGCCGGCTGGAGGTCGGCATAGGAGAGTCGGACGAAGCCTTCCGGAAGCTCCGTGGCGTATTCATGGGCGTGGGACGCGAGGCTGGCCGCGAGCGTGACGAGCGACACGAGGAGGGCCAGCAGGGCCAGCAGTCGGCCCGTCAGGAGGGGATGGCGGGCGGCGATGTCGCGCAGCGCGATCCCGGCGAGCACGGCGCCGACGAGCGGCACGGCGACCAGCCACCAGCCGAGGAACGCCACCGGTGACACCACGGCCACGGCCGCTGCGGCAATCGCCGCGCCCGAGATCGCGCGATACGAATCTCCCTCCTCGCGGGACTCTGCGTCCCGGCGAGCGAGCTGCGCCGAAGAATCAAACAGGCTCGTGCCCATGGGGTCAGCGGTTGCCGGCGGGTGCGGTTCGCATTGCGGCGCGGGAGACCAGCGCGATCGCGAGCACCACGGCGCCCCAGAGGATCCATTTCCACCGCGGCGCACCGGCGGGCGCGGTCGGCATGGCGGGTGTCGGGGCCTCCGAGACGGGTTTCGCAGGGTCGCGGCCGGGCACATTGTCAGTGGCGTCGTCGTCGGCGAGCACCGGCGCCATAGCGATTGGCAGGGATGCCTCGGCCGCGTCCGGGGGCGGGGCGTCGAGGCCGCGGCCGGAGTTGTCGTCGGGGTCTGTTGGCTCGTCGGCCGGTGCCGACGTGCCGGAGGCGACGAGCCCGGCGATGCCCGCGAGCGTGGCGGCCCGGCGGACCGCCTCTGGGTCGATCGTTTCCAGTTCCGTGATCGCCGCGGCCGCCTCCGGGAGCGGGCAGGCGCGGAGGTAGTTCACGATCGGCTCGCGGACGAAGATGTTGTCGGCCTGCGCCTCCTTGAAGAGCGTGACGAGCCGGTCGATGGCCGACCAGTCTTGCCAGCGGGCGAGGTCGGCGATCACGAGGTCGGCGAGTTTTGGTTCCTGGAGCAGCAGCCGTAGCGATGCCAGCACGCGATCTTTCGGAACGAGATCCGACTCCTCGCCGAGGAACCGCAGCGCCATCACCGCCGCGTAGGTCTCGGTGAAGGGCACGTCGCGGCCTTGTCGGTCGAGGAACAGCCGGTCAACGAGGTCGAGCGCCTCCGGTCCCTTGAGGGCCACGTAGCAGGCGATCAGTGCGTCGAGCCCGCTGCGAGCCTCGAGCTGTTCGGGAGTGAGGCTTTCACCGGAGAGGATCTTTCCGATTCGCTCGGCGTCATCCGCTGAGCCGCAGACGCCGAGCATCGTGGCGTAGAGGCGGCGGCGGTTGGCCTGCACTTTCGGGTTTTCGATCCAGGAGAGGAGCTTGGCCGCATTCATCTTCTCCTTCAGCCCCCGCACGTCGGCGTAGGGGGCGATCGCAAACTCATCGTAGGCGTCGCGGGCGAGCGTCTCGTCTTCGTCCTCGAGATAGTCTTGGAAGAAGGCGAGCCGCTCCGGCCCCTTCTCCGGCAGGCCGCCGAGTTTCCGGATGTACTCGACCCCGCGGTCGCTGGCGCGGACCGGACTCGACCAGATGAGGTTCGGCGGCTCCACGCCCATGAGCAGAAAGAGCGTGCCGACCGGCTTCTCCTCGAGCATGATCGTCTCGATCGGCGTCGCGTCGCCGCCGGTCAGGCCAGCGTCCGCAACGAGGTCGCCCCCCTTGAGCACCTCGACGACCGCGAACTTGCCCTTGGGCAGCGGGCCGTCGGCGGTGGGCGCGAGCAACGCGGCAGGGGGCGATTCGATTAGCTTGGCGATCACGGCTGCCTGGCTCTGCGCGATCTCCTGCGAGAACGTCAGCGACACCGCCGAGCAGAACGGGCAGGCAGTTGCCGTGGCGGGCGCGCTCGCCGCCATGGCCACGATCAGGCATCCGATGAGGAACTTCTTCATGGGCTCGTCGCCTTCTTGCGAAATCCGGCTGCGGGACGGGACGAGTTCGCTCGCCAACGGCAGGATAGCCGACGCTCGCGATCCTCGCCCCGATCCCGCAGCCTGCGGCCGGCCGGGGCTCCCCACGTGGGTGCAGGTTGTCAACCTGCACAAGGATCCCCGCGGCGGTTCGGGGCTACCCACGCCCTCTCGCTGGACGTTCGCCTCGGCCCTCCAGGCCTCGGCTCTCTGCGTGTCCGCGGCGCTTCGCCATCCATGGCTCCGCTTGTTTCCACAGCCCGCTCGAGGGCATGGGCAGCCCCGAGCGGCGCACCAAAAGCCCGCGGCCTTACGGCCGGTCGGCTTTCTGAGCGGAACTCAGCCCAGCCACTTGGCGACGTCGGTGCGGTAGGCGGCGAGAGCCGGCATCAGGGCGGCGAGGATCGCGAGGCCGATGAGAAACGGCACGAGCAGCAGTTCGGCGGTCGGGGCCGCCGAGAGGAGCGTGGCCGAGACGCCCGCGTTGGTGGTGATCAGCGGACCGATTGCGGCCACGAGCACGTGGCCGAGCGCCCAGCCGGCGAGGCCTCCGCCCAAGGCGAGGATCACCGCCTCGATCAGCACCGTGGCGAGCACCTGTCCGCGGCTGGCCCCCAGCGCCCGCATCACGGCCACGTCACGGCTCCGCTCCAGCGACGAGCCCACCATGCTCACGAGGATCCCGATCGCCGAGACGATCACGACGAGCGTGGTCACGAGCAACAGCAAGAGTTCGAGCGGCCGCACGAAGAGCCCGAGCAGCACGCTGATCTCGCGGATCGGCTCGGCCGCTTGGCCATCACGGCCCTCGTTGATCTGCGTCTTGAGTGCCATGGCGGTCAGTTCCGCGGGCAGGCCCGGCAGCGAGACCGTCTCCACGAGGATCGCCGTCACCTCCCGCTGCTCGCGGGGGAGCGGCGCGGGCGTGCCGCTGGCCGGCTCCGCGGGCTTCGCTGCCGTCGCCCCCTCGACCGGCTTCGCGTGCCCCTCCTGAAGGTAGAAACCTTCCATGTTGACGTACACGCCGCGATCCACGGGCGTGTCGGTCCGCGCGAGGACGCCGGTGACGGTGAACGGGTCGTGGACGAGGCCGTCATCAGCGCCGTGCGTGGGCGCGAAGGGATCGCCTGCCTTCAGGCCAAGTTTCGCGGCCACCTCGCAGCCGAGCACGCCGCCGAAAAACTCGTCATCGCGGAAGTTTTGGCCGGCGGCAAAGGCGAAGGCCCGGGGCGGTGCTGCGGCGGAGGAGCGGCCGAGCAGTCTGGCGAGCCAGCGGGGCAGGCCCGCCGGAGTTCCACCTCCGTAGGTGAGTCGGTCGAAGTAGGCGGCGCTCGTGCCGACCACCCGGTAGCCCCGGAAATAGTCCCCCATGCAGATCGGGACGGCAGTCTGCACGCTGCCGGCGAATGTGCCGGCGACGCCGTCGGGCCGGGACGCCGCCGGGAGAAACTCCTCGTAGAACGCCCAGGAGACGTTCTCAATCGGCTTGCTCACCAGGTAGACGCTGTTGAGCACCAGCTGCAGCGGGCTTCCCTTTGCCCCCACGATCATGTTGTAGCCCAGGCCCGAACCGGACTTGAACGCCTGGGTGACGACGTTGCCGATCACCAGCGTGGAGACGACGAGTGCCACGCCGAGCGCGAGCGACAGGGCCGTCAGGCCGCTCGTGAGGAGCCGCTGCCGGATGGTGCGCCAGGCGATGCCGAAGAGTGACATGGATTGTGGTGAAGCGGGTCGTGGTGAGGCGGCTCAGCCGTGATGGATGGCCGCGCGGTTGAAGTCTTCGAGGCGCAGGCGCTTCGGGAACCGCGCGGCGACCTCTGGGGAGTGGGTGACGACGAGGAGGGCGACGTCGTGCTCGGCGCAGGTGCTCGTGAGCAGGTCAATCACCTGATCCTGGTGGGCGGTGTCGATGCTCGCCGTCGGTTCGTCGGCGAGGACCACCCGCGGCCGGTTGGCGAGTGCCCGGGCCACCGCCACCCGCTGCTGCTGGCCGATCGAGAGTTCGCCCGGCTTGTGATCGAGGCGGTGGGAGAGGCCAACTGAGGCGAGCAGGTCGGCGGCCCGCCAGCGGTCGGGTTTGCCACTGCCAAACGACATCGCGACCAACACGTTTTCCAGTGCCGTGAACCCGGGGAGGAGGTTGAACTGCTGGAACACGAGGCCAAGCGTGTCGGCGCGAATCCTGTCGGTGGCCGCCTCGCCCAGCCGGGTGATGTCGTGGCCGGCGATGCGGACGCGGCCAGTGTCAGGCCGCATGATCCCGGAGATCACGTGGAGCAGCGTGGATTTTCCGGAGCCGCTCTGGCCGGTGAGGGCGACCTGCTCTTTCTCATCGAGCGAGAACCGTTCGATGTCGAGCACGGCCACCGTCTCGCCGCCGGGCATGGCGAACGCCTTGCGGACGTTTTCGAGTTCGACGACGGTGGATGGCATGCGGAGGAGTTTACCCGCGGCGGCTCGGGGCATGAACTCAGCGAGGGGCTGCCCGTGCCCTCGAGCGGGCTATGGAAGCAAGCGCAGCCAGGATGGCGAAGCGCAGCGGACATGCAGAGAGTCGAGGCCTGGAGGGCCGAGACGAACGTCCAGCGAGAGGGCATGGGTAGCCCCGAGCCGCCGCCATGAACAGACACAGGTTGACAACCTGTGCTACGGGGGGAGCCTCGAGTCAGGCCAGACGCGGGGCTCCCCATCCTGCGGCTGTCGTGCCGATGTGGCCTGCTTTCCGCCGCAGTACGTTCGTCGTTTGAGCGGTTATGGCGGGGGCGTGTATCATCCCGGCCCCGCCAGAAAGGCGTCGGCATCCGCAACGGAGCGGAGCAGCCGGGCCCGCAGACACGCTTCCCAGGAGACTCGCCGTGCCCATTCGCGTCGGCATCAATGGTTTCGGCCGCATCGGCCGCCTCACCTACCGCGCCATCTACGAGAAGTACGGCCTCAATGGCGACGTGCAGGTGGTGGCACTCAACGACCTCACCGACGCCAAGACCAACGCCCACCTCCTCGAGTTCGACTCCAACTACGGTCCCTTCAAGGGCAAGGTCGGCTACGAGGGCAACGACCTGTTCGTGGATGGCAAGAAGATCCACGTGTTCGCCGAGAAGGATCCAGGCTCGATCCCGTGGGGCAGCCAGGACGTGCAGATCGTCGTGGAGAGCACCGGCTTCTTCACCGATGCCACCAAGGCAGTCGCGCACAAGCGAGACAGCGTCAAGAAGGTCGTGATCTCGGCCCCGGCCAAGAACGAAGACCTGACGATCGTGCTCGGCGTCAACAACGAGATGTACGACCCCAAGAAGCACCACGTGATCTCCAACGCCTCCTGCACCACCAACGGCCTGGCGCCGGTGGCCAAGGTGCTTCACGACACGTGGGGCATTGACCGGGGTCTCTTGACCACGGTGCACGCCTACACCAACTCGCAGAAGACCGTCGACACGGCCGCCAAGGACTTGCGTGATGCCCGGGCCGCGGCCCTCAACATCGTCCCCTCGAGCACCGGTGCGGCACGAGCGGTGGGCCTCGTGATCCCGGCCCTCCAGGGGAAGTTCACCGGCATGGCCTTCCGCGTGCCGGTGGCCACGGTGAGTGTGGTCGACTTCACGGCGCTGTTGAACAAAGAGGCCGCGCCGGCCGACATCAACGCGGCGATGAAGAAGGCGGCCGAGGGACCCCTCAAGGGCATCCTGCGGTACACCGAAAAGGAACTGGTGTCTACCGATCTCAAGGGGGATCCCCACAGCTCGATCTTCTCCGCGGTCGACACGATCGGCCTGGGCAACCTCGTGAAGGTGGTGAGCTGGTACGACAACGAGTGGGGCTACTCCAACCGAGTCGCCGAACTGCTCAACTTTCTCGAAGACCGCGGGCTCTAACTACGCCGGCAATGCCATCGTGGCCATTGCCGGCTGGGGTTCGCTCTGCATCCTGCATCGCGGGCAATGCCATCGTGGCCATTGCCGGCTGGGGTTCGCTCTGCATCCTGCTTCGCGAGCAATGCCATCGTGGCCATTGCCGGCTGGGTTCGCTCGGCATCCTGCGTCGCGTGTGGGTTCGTACGGCTGCTGTGAAAGCCGACCGGCCGTGAGGCCGCGGGTGCACCACGCTGGACGCGGTGTCTGGTGGCGGTTCGCCCCACGCCTTACGGCGTTGGGCTTCTTCAGACGGCCGCGCGAGGCTCATCACCGACCCATCGAACTTTGTCGTCCAAGCGGGGGGGCGAACGGACGTAGGGACGAGCGGTATGCTCCTTGGATTATCCTGGAAAGAACCGGGGATGAGGGGCGTGCAGGTGTGAGCCATGGATTCGAGATCCACGATCCTCCGCAGATACGCAACGGCTCTGGCCATCGTGGCCGCCGTGCTCGTGTTTCGCTGGTCACTCACACCAATCGTCGCTGGCGCGATCCCTTTCCTGCCTGTCTATATCGCCGTCACGATCACGGCGTTCTACTGCGGCGTGGGGCCAGCCGTGCTGGCCTTCGTGCTCACGTTCCTCGCGAGCGACTACCTATTCACGCCGTCGCGACGCTCGGTGTTTGCGATCACCACCGCCAAGCAGGCGGTCAATCACGCGCTCTCCGTGGGCTGGTCCGTAATCGCCGGGGTGATGGTCACGTACATGCGCCGCAAGCTCGACCAAGCGGAACGCGATCGTCGGTCCCTTCAGGCTGAGGTCGGCGAGCGGGAGAAGACGCAGAGCATGCTCCAAGACAAGGAAAAGCTGCTGCGGAGGCTGATCGACGTCCAGGAAAGTGAGAAGCAGACGATCGGCCACGACATCCACGACGGCCTGCTCCAGTACGTGATCGGCGGGCGGATGCTGCTCGAGAGCTTTGAGAGGGGTAACCTCGACGCCCACCAGCGAGATACGCTCGATTCCGTGATCGATTATCTCTCCAAGGGGATCGACGACGCCAAGCAGGTGGTCCGTGGCGTGCGGCCCACGGTGCTGGACGATCTCGGCTTGCCGGCGGCCATCCACGACTTGGCCGAGCAGTACCGCGAAGTGGGCATGCATGTCGAGTGCACCATTGACCGTAGCCTGGACGGCGTAGCCCCGTCGCTCCAAACAACCGTCTACCGCATCACGCAGGAGGCGCTCGCCAACGCGCGAAAGCACAGCGGGTCAAGCAGGTTGCTGGTTGCCCTCGGGCGGCAGGGTGCCGAACTGGTGCTGACGATCGAGGATTTCGGGTGCGGTTTCGATCCGAAGGGCGCATCCGATACGGGCTTCGGTCTCACCGGCATGGCCGAGCGGGCCCGGCTGACCGGCGGTGAGTGCCGGGTGGTGTCGAAGCGGGGAGGCGGAACGAAGGTCGTGTGCCGGTTGCCGATGGTCGCGCCTTGCGGCGACACGACAGGTCCTACAGGTGCCTGAACCGCCCGACATCAGTGCGTCGGGATCGTGGCATCCGTTTCGAGCACCGCCCCTTCGGGGCCGGTGATCCGCACAGCCACTCGCACGTGGTCGCCGGTCGGCGGCACGCCGGTCCAGCGGAGCGGAAAGTGCATTCCGCGGAGTCGTGTGGTCGGCCGGAAATGCGTGGCGGCCTGCTCGGTTGGAATGGTCCAGGAGGCGATCGGCGTGGATGGGGCCGAGGCGTCGAACACGGTGATTGCCACAACGCCGGGTGCGGGTACGAGCTTTTCGGCCGCGTCGCGGGGCTCGAACGTCACCGCGATGCCGTCGGTCGTTCCATCACCATTGTCGTCGAAGCAGTTGGTGGTCGTGGTGCTGATCTCGATCCTGATCGGGCGGCTGTCGGAGAGGGGCTGGTCGTAGGCCACGGGAATGGCGACCGGCAGCGGCTGCGATTCCGGCGAGCCGGCTGCTGGCGCTGCCGCGGAATCGCTCGGCTCCGGCAGCGCGAGGGGAGTTGGCTCGGACGTCGATGACGGCTTCACCGGGAGCGGCGGGATGTTGTCGAGCGCGGGAGGCGCGAGAGGCGCAGCGGCGGGGGCGGGACCGCGGATTGCCTCCGGGATATGAAGCGCTGGCGGCACCGTGACTGGCGCTGAGGCGGGCCGGGGTGCGCCCGTCCGTGATCGGCCCAGTGAGTCTCCCGGGGTCACCCCGAGCTGCTTCCGAAGGCTCTGATTCTCGCCCGACAGCATGTCGAGGCGGGCGCACTTGTCCTGCAGCTCGTCCTGAAGCTGGTAGATCTGATCCTCTTGGTAGCGGAGCTCCCGCTCCAAGAGCTGCTGGCTCAAGTCACTCTTGCAGCCCACGGTTGCGACGCACGAGAACGCGACGATGGCAGTCCATCGGCTCGCGTGCCACCGGCATCGGTCGTGCGACCACATCGAAGCGTCTCCGAGTGCCCCGGCTGCGGCGGCGAGGCCGTCCGTCCAGGGGCATGCTGTCATCCGGCTTTCACCGGGCGGGAGACGCTAGCAAACCCTCACACCATCCCGCAATCGCAGGATCCCCCGTGGATGAGGGCCCTTTTGGGCCGGGGGGCGGTCCGCTCAGGCCGTCTTGTTGGCCGGCATCCGCTCGATCACCTCGTCGATCAGCCGGTAGTCCCGCGCCTCCTGCGCCGACATGAACCGGTCACGATCGGTGTCCTGCTCAATCTTCTCCAGCGGATGGCCTGTGTGCTTGAGCAGGATGCCGTTGAGTTTGTGTTTGATGTTCTTGAACTCTTTGGCGTGGATCATGATCTCTTCGGCCGTGCCCTCCATACCGGCGAGCGGCTGGTGGATCATGATTCGGGCGTTGGGCAGGGCCCGACGCTTGCCGTTGGCTCCGGCGGCGAGCAGCACCGCCCCCATCGAGGCCGCCTGGCCGATGCAGTAGGTGGCCACGTCGCACGTCACGAACTGCATCGTGTCGTAGATCGCGAGGCCTGCCGTCACACTGCCGCCGGGCGAGTTGATGTAGAGGTGGATGTCGCTTTTGGGGTCGTCCGATTGCAGAAAGAGTAACTGGGCCACGATGGCGTTGGCGACCTCGTCGTTTACCTGCGTGCCCAGGAACACGATGCGGTCCTTGAGCAGGCGGCTGTAGATGTCCATCGCCCGCTCTTCGCGGCCGCTCTTCTCGATGACGTAGGGAATCAGGGGCATGGCGTGGGTTTTCTTTTCTGGATGGCGGAACGGACGACGCTGGGCTCAGTCCTTCTCCTGCTCCTCGGGCAGCACCGGCGGCTTCGTCAGCACCTCGTCGACGAGGCCGTACTCCTTCGATTCGGTCGCCGAGAGGTAACGGTCGCGGTCGGTGTCTTTGGCGATCCGCTCGATCGGCTGGCCGGTGTGGTGGGCCAGGATCTCGTTGAGCACCGCCCGCGTCTTGATGATCTCGTCGGCCTGGATCTCGATGTCACTCACCTGGCCCCCCACCTGGCCATACGGCTGGTGAATCATCACCTTGGCATGCGGCAGGACGAATCGCTTCCCCTTGGCACCACCGGCGAGCAGCACGGCGCCGCCGCTGGCCGCAAGGCCGACGCAGTAAGTTGCCACCGGGCAGGAGAGGATCTGCATCGTGTCGTAGATCGCCATCGTCGCCGTGACGCTGCCGCCGGGGGAGTTGATGTAGAAGTGGATGTCCTTCCGGCGGTTCTCGCTCTGCAGATAGAGCAGTTTCATCACCAGTTCGTTGGCGTTGCCGTCGAAGATCTCGCCCTGCAGGAGGATGATCCGGTTCTCGAGTAGGAGATCCCCGAGCGTCATCGTTCGCTGCCGCTGGTAGTCGCGGTAGGCGCTCGACGCGGAGGCGGCCGTCACGGACGGGAGAAAAGGCGATGTGTGGTGATCGTGGCGGTGCATGGGCTGCGCTGGGGGTGACGGGTCGGGGCGACGGCCGGGCCGCCGGCTAGCCACGCTGGCCGGGCCGGGGGGTGGGCTCGGGCTGCGTGGCGGTTGGGATCTCCTCCTCGCCCACCACGATGCCGCACACCGCATGGTCGATCGCCTCGGCATCCGGCCGGGCGAACTCAAACGGCGTGTCCTTGAACGAGGCGTGCGAGGTGATCAGGTCGATCGTCTTCCGCTCAATGATCTGGTTGCGGAGCACGTCCATGAGGCCACGCCGCTCGAGGCTGGCCCGGACGCGGCGTGGGGACTCGCCCGACTGGGCCGCGACCGCGCGGATCTCCTCGTCGTAGTCGGCGGCCGTGTCGGCGATTCCCTCATCTTCGGCGATCCTCTCGAGGATGAAGTGTTCCTTGAGGGCCCGGGCCGTGCTCGCCATCACGCTCTGGCGGAGTTCGTTGACGTAGCGGCGGATCGAGTCGTCGTCGAAGCCGCTCCGGCGGAGTTCGAGGATCGCCCGCTCGAGTTCCCGCTGAGCCTGACGCCGCAGCAGGGACGGGGGTAGCTCCCACGAGGCCGAGGCGGTCAGGGCGCTGGCCACCTGCTGCCGAACTTGCTTGCGGCGGTGCCATTCGAGCTGACCCTCGAGTTGCTTCCGCACCGCGGCCTTGAGGGCGTCGGCCGACTCGAAGCCACCGAGCTCTTCGAGCAGGGTCGGCGTCATCTCCGGAAGCTCAAGCCGCTTCACATCGAGGACGGTGAGTTCCATCGTCACGTCCTTGCCGCGGACGTCCTCGAGGGCCGCCTCGTCGGACACCTTCACGGTCGCAGAGACAGTCGTGCCCGGCTTGGCCTTGGCGACGAGTTTCGCGAAGCCAGGAAGCTCAGCATCGGCAAATGAGAGCCGGTCGCGGACGATGATCTCGGCCTCGTCGGCGGCAGACAAAACCCGCTCGCCGTCCTTGAAGACGAACTTCGTGACGATCAGGTCGCCGGGCGACGCGGTGCCGTCGTGCGGCACGAACCTGGCGCGTTCGCGGAGGTGGCCGCCGAGCGCCTCGTCGACGTCGGCGTCGGTGATTTCGCGGTCGGGCCGTGAGATCGACAGCCCCTTCCACTTTGGCATCTCGAACTCAGGCCTGACCTCGATCGAGAACTCGAATGTCATCGGACCATCGTCGGGCAGGAGCACGGCATTTACGTCGAGTTCGGGTTCGCTGATCGGCGAGAGCTTCTGCTGCTCGGAGACCTGCGTCATCGCGTCGGTGAGGAGCTTCGAGCGGATCTGGTCGGAGAGTTCTGACTTGAACCGGCTGCTGACGAGCCGCCGCGGAGCGCGGCCCGGTCGGAAGCCAGGCAGCAACGCCGTCGGCACCAGGTCGCCAAGCGCCTCGTCGCGGTAGCGGTCGATGTCCTCGCGAGGGATCGTCACCTTCACTCGCCGCTGGCAGGTCGAGACGGTGTCGACGGCGACGTCGAGGGTAAGCGGCTTGGGGAGTCCCTCAGAGGCCTCGGGGCTGGCGACGGCAGATGCATCGGACGCTGACATGAACGGTTCCGGAACGAGGGTCGATGAAGAAGGCATCCCGCCCGCGGAGACGTCCCTGGGGAGATCTCCAGGGAGATCTCTCTGGAGAGAGCGGCACGACGGAAGGGCGGGGACATTCTCGGAGTCGCCATGCCGCCACCAGGACAACCTGGCCGGCCCAGTCGACACCGAGACACGGGACAAAGCGGGTGATGGGATTCGAACCCACGACAACCACGTTGGCAACGTGGTGCTCTACCAACTGAGCTACACCCGCAGGAGTCATCCGCAGGGTCGGAAACCACCGCCGGAGCAGCGGAATTCCAGCCTGCAAACGCTTGGGATTATAGGCTGGCACGATGCCGCCGCAAGGTCACCCCCTGGGCCGCCCGGGATTTCGGCGCAGCCTGGGCGGGCATGAGTTGGAGGCCCTTCTCACCGGTGTACACTCGCGGAAAACCGTCGGCGGAGGCTCTTCATGACGACCCAACCCAGCACGTCGCGGCGGGTCACCGTGCTCGATCTGGCTGCGGCCAGGGAGCGGGCCAGGCCGCTCTCCATGGTCACGGCCTACGATTGGCCCACTGGCCGGCTCGCCGATGATGCGGGTGTCGACTGCGTGCTCGTCGGCGACAGCGTGGCGATGGTGGTCGCCGGCCGCTCCTCGACCATCCCCGCCACGCTCGACCAGATGATCTACCACGGCGAGATCGTGTCGCGGGCCGTCTCACGGGCGCTGGTTGTCGTCGACCTGCCCTTTCCGTTTCAGCATCTCGGCGTGCGGACGGCGGTCGAGGCCTGCGCCCGGATTCTCAAGGAGACCGGCTGCCAGGCGGTGAAGCTCGAGGGCACCGCGGGCCAGGCCGACGTGATTGCCGGGATCGTGGCTGCCGGCATCCCGGTGATGGGGCACGTCGGCCTGCGGCCGCAGGCGGTGCACCAGCTCGGTGGCTACCGGAT
>CAMBSN010000085.1 GCA_945870505.1 Candidatus Kuenenia stuttgartensis
GGCTGCGAGATCGTGTTCGATGCCGCGGCGGTCAGCCGCCAGCACGCGGCGGTCACCTTCTCTCCGGAGGGGGCCTTCATCGAGGACCTCCAGAGCCGCAACGGCACCCAGATCAACGGCCTGCCTCTGGCGGCCCGCCGCCGGCTCGAAGACGGCGACGAGATCGGCGTCTGCGGCCAGCGGCTCGTGTTCGGGGAGGCGAACCGCAGGCGGCCGCGAACCGCGACCAGCCTGGCAGCGGCAACCGGCACGGGGCACGTGATCCTCGACGGCGAATCGTCTGGTGTGATCGTCTCGCAGCTCGAGCTGCCGCAGCCAGGGGGCGAAGGGCTGGGGCTGCACGCGGAGGCAAAGCTCCGGGCAGTCCTGGGCCTCAACCGCGCGATCGGGGCCTCGGTGGCGGCCGAGGACGTGCTGCCGCGGCTGCTCGACGGGCTGCTCGAAGCCTTCCCGCAGGCGGAGCGGGGCTTCGTGCTCCTGGTCGATCCGCAGTCGGGCCGGCTGGCGGTACGGGCTCAGCGGGTGAAGCAGGCCGCCGTCATGTCTCCTCTCCGGATCAGCCTCTCGCTCGTGACGATGGTGGCCGAGAGCCGTCGCGCCGTGCTCTCCGCCGACGCCGCCGCCGACACCCGGTTTCGCGACAACGAGAGCATCCACGACTGCCGCATCCGGTCGGTGATGTGCGTGCCGGTGGTGCGGGCCGACGGCGGGCTGATGGGCGTGGTGCAGGTCGATTCCCGCGACATCAGCCCCGGCTTTACAGAAGCCGATCTCGACGTGCTCGCCGGCGTGGCCGGTCAGGCTTCGCAGGCCATTGAGCAGGCGCTGGCCCACGACGAGCGGGTGGCCCGCGAGCAACTGGCCCGCGATCTCGAGCTGGCGCATCGCGTGCAGCAGGGCCTGCTGCCCTCGCGGCCGCCCGAGCTTCCCGGCTACGAGGTCTTCGATTTCTACGAGTCGGCCCGTCACGTGGGGGGCGATTTCTTCGGCTATGTGCCGCTCGCCGACGACCGGCTGGCGATCGTCTTGGCCGACGTCTCCGGCAAGGGGGTGTCGGCGGCGCTGCTGATGGCGGCGCTCTCCGCCGACGTCCGCTACTGCCTTGCCAGCGAGTCTGACCTCGGCGCGGCGGTGGCGCGGATCAACGAGAGCTTCCTCCGCGGCGGCTGGGACGACCGCTTCGCCACGCTGGTCGTGGTCGTGCTCGATCCGCGTCGGCACGTGGCGACGATCTGCAACGCCGGCCACCTTCCCGGATTTCTGCGGGGTCCGTCGGGCGGCGTCACCATGGTCGCCGATGGTCTCGGCGGGCTGCCGCTGGGCATGGCCGACCCCGGGGCCTGCTTCGAGACGTGCGAGATGCCGCTCCCGCCGGGAGCCACGCTCGTGCTGTTCACCGACGGGATCAGCGAGGCGCTCGACCGCGATCAGGAGTGTTACGGATTCGACCGGCTCGAGGCGACGCTGCAGGCGGGCGGTGCCGGG
Source organism: Candidatus Kuenenia stuttgartensis (assembly GCA_945870505.1). GTDB lineage: Bacteria > Planctomycetota > Planctomycetia > Pirellulales > UBA1268 > QWPN01. The sequence continues at coordinate 1,486 of CAMBSN010000085.1, forward strand.
GCGGCCGACGCGGGCCGGCGGATCCTCGCCGACGTCGCTCGGCACACCGCCGGAGAGTCCCAGAGCGACGACATCTGCCTGATCTGTATCACGAGGGTGTCCGAGTCTTCGGGAGCCGCAGAGCCTTCCCAGAGTCCGGTTCCCGCCCGTCGGGCCAGTCGCGTGCAGCCCGGGGGCTGACCGGTCGATACGACCTCTGTGGCCGCATCGTGCGGTGCCGTCACCCGGCTACGAGGCGGTGTTTCAGGGAGGCTGTAGCGATGAGTTTCTTCCAGTGGGTTCGCGAAGGTGTGCGGCAGGCGGTGGTGCTCGGACTGGCCGATGCCATCGACGACGTCGGCACGAGAAGCCGTGACGAGGATCTCGGTGCCACGCTTGCCCAGACGCTGCGAGATCGGCTCGCGGTGACCAGGCAGCCCACCGTGCTCGAGGCCCCTTCGGCAGCCGCCACGGCCACGGCCACGCTCGCGACGGACGGTGCCACCGGGAGCCGCCGCCGGCTCGGCCGCTCGATCGAGGGGCTGCGGAAGGCCGCGGCCTGACGCCGGCCCTCAGGCCCGGGGCCCCTCGAGCGGCAGCACGACGTCGATGACCGTGCCCTTACCGGGCGCGGACTCGATCCTCGGCTCCGCGCCCGCGAGGCGACAGCGTTGCCGGATGCCCTCGAGCCCGAAGCGGTTGTCGGGCACCTGTGCGAGGTCGAACCCCCGGCCGTCGTCGCGGATGCACACATGCACGCCGCCGGGGGCCTGTTCGATGGTGACGCTCGTCGATCGCGCCTTGGCGTGTCGTCGGGCGTTGTTGAGGGATTCCTGCACCACCCGGAAGATCGCGGTCTCCAAGGGTGCCGGCAGCCGACCGTCGGGCAGGCCATGCGTAAACGTGACCTGCGGGATCTCGGTTTGGGCGTCGGCGATGAGCGACTCGATCGCCTCGACAATCCCGAGTTCATCGAGGGCCGGAGGCCGCAGGCCGCCGATCAGCCGCCGCGACTCTTCGGCGGCTGCCCGGAGCAGCCGCATGCCCTCGATCAAGTCTCTCGACTCGCGAGCCTCGAGGTGGTGCAGGTGGGCCTCGAGGTGCATGATGGCGCCGGCGATGTACTGGGCCAGACCGTCGTGGATTTCGTAAGAGACGAGCTGCCGCTCCTTCTCCTGGATGTCGATCAGCCGGCGGAGCATGCGGCGCTCACGCTGCAGGTCGCGTTCCGACTGCTTCAGGGCGAGCGCGGCGGGATCGTGCAGCACGGCTTCCGTCGCTGGGGTCTCCGGCGGGGGCGCGGTGGTCGATGGTGGCAGGCGTTGAGAGTTTGGCATCGGGCATGTCTGGGCGTGGTGTCAGATCGACCTCGGCTTGGGGATCCGGCCGCCGCCCGCTCCCCTACCCTTGCGGCCGCGCGGCCCGGAGGACCTGGCTCCCCGAGGTCTCCCGTCGCGGAGGGCCGAGATCTCATCGCGGAGCCGCGCGGCCCGCTCGAAGTCGAGCTCCGCCGCGGCCTGCATCATGTCGGCTTCGAGTTGCTCAACCACCTCTGCGGCCCGCCGCTGCGAATCGTCGCCGGCACCCACCGCCTCAAACGCCACCGCCCGCGAGGCCGCCTCCGACTCGATCCCCGCACGGATCTCCTTGCGGATGGTCTCCGGGGTGATGCCATGCTCGCGATTGTAGGCCTCCTGGAGGGCTCGGCGACGGCGGGTCTCGTCCACGGCCTGCCGCATCGACTCCGTGACCGTGTCGGCGTAGAGGATCACGCGGGCGTCCACGTTGCGGGCCGAGCGGCCGATCGTCTGCATCAGCGACGTCTCGCTTCGCAGGAAGCCCTCCTTGTCGGCGTCGAGGATCGCCACGAGAGACACTTCCGGCAGATCGAGCCCCTCGCGGAGCAGGTTCACGCCTACGAGGACGTCGAACTTCCCCTGGCGGAGTTCCCGGAGCAGTTCCACCCGTTCGAAGGCGTCGAGTTCGCTGTGCAGCCAGCGGCAGCGGACTTTCCGCTCCTGGAAGTAGGTCGAGAGGTCTTCGGCGAGCTTCTTGGTGAGCGCGGTCACGAGCACCCGCTGGCCGGCGGCGACCACCTTCTCGATCTCACCCGAAAGGTGCACCACCTGCTGCTTCGCCGGCACGATCTCGATCACGGGGTCGAGGAGGCCGGTGGGGCGGATCACCTGCTCCACCACCTCGCCACCGGTGCGGCCGAGTTCCCAGGGGGCGGGCGTCGCCGACACGAAGACGGTCTGGTGCAGCCGCTTCTCCCACTCGTCGAACATCAGCGGCCGGTTGTCGAGGGCGCTGGGGAGCCGGAAGCCGTGGTCCACGAGCGTCATCTTGCGGCTGCGGTCGCCGGCATACATGCCGCGGACCTGCGGCACGGTGACGTGCGACTCGTCCACGAAGAAGAGGAAGTCGTCGGGGAAGTAGTTGAAGAGCGTGCCCGGGGTGCTGCCTGGGGCGCGGCCCGAGAGCAGCCGCGAGTAGTTCTCGATGCCCGGGCAGAAGCCCGCCTCCAGGAGCATCTCGATGTCGAACCGCGTGCGGGCGTTGAGCCGCTGGGCCTCCAGGAGCTTGCCCTGGCTCTTGAGCTCCTCGAGCCGCTGGTCGAGCTCGGCCTTGATGGAGGAGACGGCAGCCTTGATCCGATCCCCGGGCATCACGAAGTGCCGGGCCGGGTAGAAATACATCTCGTCCTTCTTCGCGGCCACCTCGCCGCTGGTGGGATGCACGATCGCGATCGACTCGATCGTGTCTCCCCAAAACTCGACGCGGCAGGCGAGCTCGTCGTAGGGCGGCCAGATATCGACGGAGTCGCCCCGAACGCGAAACTTTCCACGGTCGAGGGCCACGTCGGTCCGCTCGTAGTGCACGGCCACGAGCCGCTCGAGGAGCTGGTCGCGAGACAAGGTCATGCCGCTGGCGAGGCCGACCACCATCGCCCGGTAGTCGTCGGGCGAGCCGAGGCCGTAGATGCACGACACGCTCGCCACCACCACCACGTCGCGGCGGCTGACGAGGGCGCTGGTGGCCGCGAGCCGGAGCCGGTCGATCTCCTTGTTGATCGCGGCATCCTTCTCGATGTAGATGTCGCGCTGCGGGATGTAGGCCTCGGGCTGGTAGTAGTCGTAGTAGCTGACGAAGTAGTGGACGGCGTTGTGGGGGAAGAAGTCGCGAAACTCGGCGTAGAGCTGGGCGGCGAGCGTTTTGTTGTGCGAGAGGACGAGCGTGGGCCGGCCCACGCGGGCAATCACGTTGGCCATCGTGAAGGTCTTGCCCGAGCCCGTCACGCCCATCAGCACCTGCGAGCCACGCCCCTCGGAAATGCCGCGGACGAGCGCGTCGATCGCCGCCGGCTGATCGCCGGCCGGTTCGTAGGGGGCGACGAGTTCGAAGACGCCGGGTTGCAGGCTGGCCTCAGCGGGCGTCATGGAGTCGGCTCGCGGCGGCGGATTGGCCGCAGGTGCGGCCGCATGGACTCGAGGGTGGCCGGCCCGATGCCTGGCACGTCGAGCAGGTCGTCGAGGCTGGTGAACGGCCCGTGTTCGCGGCGATGATCGACGATCCGCTGGGCGGTGGCCGGGCCGAGGCCGGGGAGCACGGCAAGTTCGTCCGCGCCCGCGTCGTTGACGTTGAGCGTGAACCGTCCCGAGGCGGGAGGTGGCGTGTCGTGGGGCACGAGCCAGCCTGACAGCCCGCCCTGCGCGACATACCACACCGCCATGCCCGTGAGCGAGGCGGCGATCGCGACGGCGAGCACCCGTTGCGAGCGGACGGGCAGCGGACCTGCGGAGGTGATGTCGGTTGGCATCGGGGCTTCGGGCGGGATGAACCTGGACGGCAGGAGACCCCTGATAGGATACGCGACGATCTGCCCGCTCACCGTCGGTCCCGCCCCATGAACAGCCCCCACACGAGTCGTGCCGCCCTGAAAGCCCCCGAGTTTCACCAGGTCTCCTGGGACGAACGGCTCGCCGCGCACGTGGCCCGCCTCGCCGCCGACTGGTTCCTCGAAGACCTGGCCCACGAGTGCGACTGGACGAGCATCAGCCTCGTGGCCCCCGATGCTCACAGCGAACTGGCCGTGGTGGCCCGGAAGCCAGGGGTGATCGCCGGCCTGAAGGCGGCGGCGGTGGTGGCCGAGACAGCCGACCCGGGGCTGGCGTTTCGTCCGCGGGTGGAAGATGGTGCCGTGGTGGCCGCCGGGCAGACCGTCGCCACCCTGGCGGGCCCGACCCGGAGTGCGCTGGTTGCTGAGCGGACCGTCCTCAACCTGCTCGGCCGGATGTCGGGGGTGGCGACCGCCACGCGGAAGCTCGTCGATGCCGTCGCCGGCACGCGATGCCGTGTCTACGACACGCGAAAGACGGTGCCGGGCTGGCGGCTGCTCGACAAGTACGCGGTGCGGATGGGGGGCGGATGGAATCACCGCCTCGGGCTCTACGACGCGATCCTGATCAAGGACAACCACCTTGCCGCCGCGGCAGCCGAGGGAGTCTCACCAGCCGAGGCGGTGCGGACGAGCCGCAGGTTTGTGGCCCAGACGTTTCCGCCGGCGCGGGCTGGGGCGTTGGTGGTCGAGGTGGAGATTGACGCGTTTGAGCAACTCGGCCCGGTGCTCGACGCGGACCCCGACATCGTGCTGCTCGACAACATGGGTGTCGATGAACTGGCGCGGTGCGTCGCCCTGCGAAACGAGCGGGCTCCCTCGGTGGTGCTCGAAGCCTCGGGGGGCATTCGCGTGGAGACGGTCGCCGCGCTCGCGGCGACGGACGTGGACCGGGTCAGCACCGGCTGGCCGACGCACGACGCCCCGTGGCTCGACGTTGCCCTCGACTGGAAGTAGCACAGGCTGCCGCGTAGCACAGGTTTTCAACCTGTGGCTCACCGCAGGTTACCAACCTGCGGCTACGTGTCCTGTTCCTGAGTAGCACAGGTTGCCAACCTGTGCCCAAGAATCGCAGGTTAAAAACCTAGGCTACTACCTGAGCCTGTGCCGAAACCCTTGCACGCCCAGCAGGCGATTCCGCCGCTACACGCCGAGGAGGCGGTTACGCTTGGTGCGGCGCTCGGCGCGGAGGCGGGCGCGACGCTTGGTCTCGCTCGGCTTTTCGAAGAACTCGCGGCGACGCATCTCCTTCTTGATGCCACTCCGCTCAACAAGTTTCCGGAAGCGGCGAACCGCCTCTTGGATGCTCTCACGCTCGCGAACCGTCAGCTTGACCATGCCTGCTCCCGACCTGTCGATCCCCGGCCAAGCGACCATCGCCCGTCCGGCAAGTCCCGGAGAGTAGCCGATCCGGGCCGCGACGTCCATCGCGGCCGGCCGGTTACGCGGCTTTTGCGGGGTGTTTGTCGGGCAGGCCGCCTCTCGGCACAATCCTCCGAGCGAAGGCGTCTCCCTGTCCGACGGAACCGGTTCCCCCATGCACCTCCTGCAGATCCTCCTGCCAGGCGCTACCGACTGGCCGCTGGACATCGATCTCCAGCGGAAGGCGGTCGTGGCGCTCATCGCCTGGGTGATCGCGCTGGCGTTGGTGCCCCGCCATCGCCGTTCGCTCACCGTCTGGCCCCTCGCGCTGTTGGTCCTGTCGCCCGTTCCGTTTCTGGTCGGCCAGCTCTTTCCGGAGTCGCCCGAGGCCCCGGTGCTGGCCCGCGACGGCTGTCGCTTCTTCCTGTTGGCGTCGCTGCTCCAGTCGGCGCTCTTGATCGTGGCGGTAGGGGTCTGGGAGCGGCTCGCGTGGCCGTGGCCGAGGATCTTCCTCGATGTCTTGCGCTGGGTGCTGTTCGCCACCGCGTTCGTGGCCGTCCTCTACGAGTCGGGCGTCAACGCGGGCAACCTGTTCACGGGCTCGGCGCTGGTGACGGCCTCGCTCGGCTTCGCCCTCAAAGACACGCTCGGCAACGTGTTTTCGGGCCTCGCGATCCACGCCGAGCACCCCTTCGATGTCGGCGACTGGATCCAGTACGACCAAAACCAGGCCCACATCGGCAAGGTCGTGGAGATCAACTGGCGGGCCACGAAGGTGATCACGCTCGACGAGGCCTACGTGATCATCCCCAACGGCCAACTCGCCCAGGCCTCGATCCGCAACTTCACCAAGCCCGATCCCTGGTCGCGGCGGTCGCTCTACGTGGTCACGCCCTACGGCGTGCCGCCGCAGCGGGTGCAGGCGATCATTCTCGAGGCGATCAAGGGGGGCTTCGGAGTGCTCGAGCACCCCGCCCCGTCGGTGGTCACCAACGCCTTCATGGAGCGGGGCGTCGAGCACTGGGTGCGGCTGTTTACCACCCAGTTCGACAAGCGCGACCGCGTGGATGGGATGGCCCGCGATCGGATCTGGTATGCCCTGGCTCGAAACGGCATCGAGATCCCCGTCGCCACGCACGCCGTCAGGCTCACGGAGCTGCCGGCGCCGCCGGTCGAGCCCCCCGAGGCCGCGGTCGGCAGACGGATCGACTGCCTCGAGCAGGTTGGCCTGCTGGAGCCGCTCGGCCCAGACCTCCTCCGCCGTCTCGCGGTGGAAAACGTCGATCGGGTCTACGCGGCCGGCGAACAGGTGATCCGCCAGGGCGCGAATGGCGACAGCCTGTTCGTGATCATGCGGGGGAGCGTCGAGGTGACGGCCCGCGAGGGCGACAATCCCGTGGTGAAGCTCGCCGTGCTCGGTCCGGGCGACTACTTCGGCGAGATGTCGCTGATGACGGGAGCCGCGCGTGTGGCGACGGTCACCGCGGTCGAGGAGACCCTGCTCCTGGAAGTGGGCAAGGAGTCTTTTCGGGCGATCCTGTCGGCCCATCCCGGACTTGTGGAGGAACTTGGCGAGTCGCTTCGGCTGCGGCTGGCCGAGCGGACCCAGGCGATCGCGGGCGTCGAGCGGGCGGCTCCTGAGATCCAGGATATCTTCCGGAAGATCCGCGACTTTTTCGTGGTCTAGTTTCGTGGTTTGTTTCATGGTCTAGGAGGCTGGCTCGTGATGAAGGTCGAACTGCTGCCGTCGAGCATCCCGGCCACCGAGGCGCAGTTTCTCGTGTCGTTTCTCGTGAACGACGTGGTCGCCGTTGATGCCGGGCCGCTGGGACTGCTGTCGGACCTAGCGAGGCAGGAGCGGGTGCGGCACGTCTTCATCACGCACGAGCACCTCGACCACATCGCGACGTTGCCGATCCTCCTGGAGAACGTCTACTCGCCGGGGCCCGACTGCATCGAACTGCTCGGCCTCCCAGACGTGCTCGACTTCATCCATCGCGATGTCTTCAACGGGCGCGTGTGGCCCGACTTCTTCGAGCTTTCGACCGGTGCCGACCGGTTCGTGCGGAGCACGCCGCTGGCGGTGCTCGAGCCGGTGGAGCGGGCGGGGCTCACGGTGACGCCGATTCCGGTGTCGCACGGAGTGGACACGCTGGGCTACCTCATGGACGACGGTCGGGCCGCGGTGGCCTTTCCGTCCGACACCGGTCCGACCGACGTGCTCTGGAAGCATCTCGCCGCCACGCCGCGGCTCGATGCAGTGTTCCTCGAGGTGAGCTTCCCCAACGCCCTCGCTGACCTCGCCACCACGACGGGCCATCACTGCCCGGCGACCTTCGCGAAGGAGCTCACGAAGCTCGGCCGCGACGTCCGCTGGATCGTGGTGCACCGCAAGGCCCGGTTTGCGGCGGAGATCGCCCACGAACTCGCGGCCCTCGGGCTCCCCAACGTGGAACTCGTGAAGCCCGGCGTGGCCTACGAGTTCTAACCGTTCCCCCGTAGCACAGGTTGTCAACCTGTGTGTCTTCCGACGTAGCACAGGTTGGCAACCTGTGGCTCAGCATGCTCAGGTTGCCAACCTGAGCTACGGGGCTGCCCATGCCCCGTCGCCGGACGTTCGCTGCGGGCATCCCTGCCTGCGCTGGCCAGCAACTCCGGCTCCCGGGCACGGGCAGCCCCTCGCGGCCTCCCGTAGCACAGGTTTTCAACCTGTGGCACAGCATGCTCAGGTTGCCAACCTGAGCTACGAACGCACCGGCTGTTCAGTCGCGACCTACGCTGCGGGGGCGTTGACGCCATCCCGCAGGATGCCGGTCAACGCCTGCGCCGAAATATGAGTCCGGCCAGACCAAGAGCAGAGGCCGCCGCCGCGAGCACCGTCGGTTCCGGGACAACGTTAATCGTGACCGTTTCGGTGGTGCCGTTGATCGCGTACGTGGTGTTGGCCCCTGGCGTGACACCCCAGTCGGCGAATGTCGTGGTGAGGTAGTTGGTCGTGCCGGTGATCAAGTCGCCAAAGGTGTATCCGGTGGTGAGGGCGAACTCGTTGCCCGTGAGCCCGTAGGCCGGCGCGGGGTTCGGGTATGAATACTGCCGGGCACCTGCCGACGTCTCTGGAGCCCGAACGTAGGCAATGGTTGTCGTGCCGGTTCCGAACGCGCCCCCCTGCGGTGTGACCGGGTAGAAGTTCACCACACCCCTGTGCAGGTAGAGTATTCCGGCGGATGGCTGCACGGCTATCTGGTAGTTGGGCGCATCGCCGCCGATTTGGCCGGAGCCGCTCGGCGAAGTGGCCGAGAGGTTGAGGCTGCCGGAGTAGGTGGCTACGATCGCGGTTGACCCGCTGATCTCCTGCTCGGTGAGCGTGATGATGAGGCCCGCCTGAACAGACGCGGTAGCCAGGGCGAGAATAGAGGACGCGAACAAGATCGAACGGCGATGTACCAAGACGGAACTCCAAGGGAGGGAACGAGCGGATCAGTGAGGGCGTGCAGCGAAGCGGCTGCGTCTTCGATAGACCGCGGCCGCAAAGGCTGCGCCGGCGGCCACCATGGCGAGCGACGCGGGCTCCGGCACCGCGGCGACGGTGATCGGCGTGTTGGGCTGGTTTTCGAAGGCGAACGCGTTCACCGTCGCCTGATTCGGGCTGCCAACGACGTAGTTGATGCTTACCCAGCCGTAGAACGTGTCGGTGCCGGATGTCATCTGGAGACCGGCGTAGCCGGGGGACACGCCAGACTTCCAGTCACCACCAAAGTTTGGATCGGCCGAGCTATACGTCCCCGCTCCCACCGTCCCGCCCGCTGATAGCAACGCGATCGTTCCCGACGGAACCAACCAGCCGATGCTATTGTTCGACTGAGAGAGGAACTGATCGGCCGTGGGGGCGTTCGTTGGATTCAGCCCGATCCCGAAACTGGTTCCGCTACCGAAAGTGCTGGCGACGCTGAAAGTGCCGGCGCCGAGGTTGATGTTGCCGAACGAGACGGTCGTCTGCGGCCCACCTGAGCCCGATTGCGAGATCGAACCGCCCGAACTCACCGGAAAGTAGACGATCGCCGCGTGGACGGCGTCCACGGCCACGGACGACACGATGACGCTCACCATCGTCGCGAGGGCGTTGAGGCATCGGCGCCGGAACGACGGGAACCGCTCACGGACATGGCTGGAGGACAGGCTCGTCATGGCAGGCATCCTTCTTCGGGGGGTGGCGTCGGTCGGTGGGAAGGAGAACTTCCATGAATTGAGTGAGCAAACAACATGCCATAAGCCGAAAAACGACACCGGCAACACGTCCACCAGGCTCGATCGCCCAGAAAAACAACCGCGTGCGGCAGACTGTCAGCAGCGGAAGCCCAGGGCTGGGCTAGGGCTTGGTGGTGCGATTCGCACCACCGTTCGTGGCGTGGATGGGGCGAATCGCACCGCCCGGTGGGGCGTTTCGCCCCAGTCGGCAGGTTCTGTGAACTGGCCGCTCTTGGGGGAAGACCCGCGGCGGCGGAGAATGTGACCATGCCCTTGCGGTCCCACTCGCTGCTCACCCGCTTCTCGTTGCTCGACACGCGGAGCCTCGCTGCCGCGCGGCAGGCGACGAGCGGCTTTTGGCCAAAGCACACCAGCGTGGTGCTCGGGCCCGAGGATTACGCGCTGGAGCTCAACCGGGCGGCCCTCGGCCGGACGATCCTGACCTGCGTGTCGTGCACGAGCCGGATTCGCGTGATCTCGGCCGAGCCCACCGCCGACTTCACACTTTACGTGCCGCTGCGGGGCGAGATCGAGATGCTCATCGACGATGAGCAGATGACCGCCACGGCCGCGCGGCCCCTCCTGCGCGGTACGGTGCGGTCGTTCGTCTTCGAGCCGTCGCCCACGCGGTGCCTCGTGGTCGACATTCCTGCCGCCACCATGCGGGCCGCGGCCTCAGCAGTGGGCGCACGGCTCCCCAGCCATGTGTCGATCGACGCCGCCCCTGCGGCGGCCGTCATTCGGCTCGCCACCCGGCTGGCCGCTGCCGCCAACCGCAGCCGGTCGCTGGCAGCGCTGCAGCGGTTCTCGGCCCGGGACCGGGGGGCCCGCATGCCGGAGCCGATCAGGAAGCTGGAGGATCAGCTGCTCGATGTGCTCGTCCACGCGGGGGGCAGCGCCGCGTTTCAGCGCCGGCCGCCAAGCGATCACTGCGACGTCGAGGCCCTGAAGGCCTGGCTCGCCGCTCGGGCGCACGGTCCGGTGCGGATGACCGAACTCTCCAAGCGGGCCGGCGTATCGCAGCGCACCGTGGAGCGGTCGTTCCTGCGCACCGGCTGCACGCCGCTGGAATACCTGCGGGGCGTGCGACTGGAGCACGCGCGTCAGATGCTCGTGGCGGCCACCGCCACCACCACCGTGGCCGAGGTGGCGCGGGCGGCCGGCTTTACGCACCTGAGCCGCTTCGCCATCGAGTATCGCGGCCGGTTCGGCGAGTTGCCCTCGCAGGCGCTCGCCCGGCGTCGCGGCGGGCGCTGATCGCGGCCGCACGGCCCGGAGGCTCAGCCGACCGTTGCTTTTTGCCGTGATACCTTCTTCCGCTCGTTCTCGGAGAGCAGGATCTTCCGCAGGCGAATCACCGCAGGGGTGACCTCCACGAGCTCGTCGTCCTCGATGTATTCGAGCGCCTCCTCGAGCGACATCCGCCGCGGCGGCTTCAAGAGAATGTTGCGGTCGCTGCCCGAAGCCCGCATGTTCGTGAGCTTCTTTTCCTTCGTCGGGTTCACGGTCATGTCGTCGCTGCGGGCGTTCTCGCCGCAGACCATCCCTTCATAGACCTCGTCGCCCGGCGCGATGAATAGGTCGGCCCGCTCCTGCAGGCCGTCGAGCCCGAAGGCCACCGCCTTGCCCGGCACCATCGACACCAGCACTCCGTTGGCACGGCCGCTTACCTCTCCCTCCATCGGCCGCCAGGCCTCAAAGCGGTGGTGCATGATCGCGGTGCCCTGTGTGGCATTGAGCACGCGGGTGCGAAGGCCGATGAGCCCGCGGGCCGGAATCGAGAAGGTGGTGTGGGCGAACTCGCCCCGCGAGCCCATGTGCTTGAGTTGGCCGCGACGGGCTCCTGTGAGTTCCATCACCGGCCCGAGCTTGTCGTGCGGCACCTCGACGACGAGCGTCTCGAACGGCTCCATCGTGATGCCGTTCTCCTTGTGGAGGATGACCCGCGGCTTGCCGACCGAGATCTCGAAGCCCTCGCGGCGCATCGTCTCGATGAGCACCGAAAGATGCAGCAGGCCGCGGCCCGCCACGGCAAACTGCTCCGTGCCAGCGATCGGCTCCACGCGGAGTGCCACGTTCCGCTCCAGCTCCTTCTCCAGCCGGTC
>CAMBSN010000086.1 GCA_945870505.1 Candidatus Kuenenia stuttgartensis
ACGGCCATTTTCCAGGCGGGATTGAATCGCTCCACGTGCCCGACGGCGACAATCCGGCCATGCCGTTCAGCGGCGGCAGCGATCTGCTGGGCCTCATCGACATCGGCCGCGATCGGCTTTTCGATCAGGAGATCGAGTCCCTGCGAGAGCAGTGGCAGCGATACCGCCGCGTGCAGGCAGGTCGGGGCCGCGACGACGACGGCATCGGCCAGGCCGACGAGTTCCTGCGGCTCGGCAAGTGCCCGACAGCCATGAGCCTCGGCGACCCGTTGCCGCGATTCGGGCACGGGATCGACCACGGCCACGAGTTCGGCATCGGTCCGCGCGGCGAGCAAGCGGGCATGAATCGTGCCCAGATGTCCGCACCCGATCACAGCCACCTTCAGACGTGTCATGCCGCTCTCCTTCGTTCGCGGGCGCGCCCGTGCCGCCCTTCCTGTTGCCTTGCCAAAAATTCGATCAGTTGGAGGACGTCTGGGAGCAGCATCCCCTGCGACCTGAGAATCTCGCGAGCGGGTTCCAACCCGACCTTCGCTCGGAAGAGGAGACGATGGGCCTCCGACACTCCCTCGATCGCCTCGTTGGTGAACCCTCCCCGCCTGAGCGCCACGACGTTGATGCAGCGCGGCCGGGCCGGCAGGCCCTCGCAAAGCATGAACGGAGGCACGTCATGGAGCACGCGGGAGAGTCCGGCCACGAATGACCAGCCGCCGATCGTGGCCCAATGGTGGACGGCGACCGCTCCGGACAATGACGCTCGGGAGTGCATGCGGACATGTCCGCCGAGCAGTGTGCCGTTGGCCAGCATGCATTGGTCGCCGATTCGACAGTCATGGGCCACGTGGCTGCAAGCCATCAGAAAATTGCCGTTGCCGATCGAGGTTACGCCCTCTTCTTTTTCCGTGGCCCGATTGATCGTGACACCTTCCCGAATGACATTGCCATCGCCGATATCAACCCGCGTCCGCGTGCCGCGGTAGCTCACGTCCTGCGGTTCGCCTCCGATCACGGCATTGGGAAAGAGATGGTTCTGCTGGCCGATGTGCACGTCGCCCATGATGGTGACATGGTTTTCGAGCACCGTGCCCCGCCCGATCACGGCGCCGGCCGAGACCCAGCAGAACGGCCCGATCGTCACATCCTCGGCGAGCTGCGCGCCGGCCTCGACCACGGCAGACGGATGCACGAACGCCGGTCGCCCGTGGAGCTTGCCCCCGCTGGGAGGCACATCGCTCCGCATCGGCACCGTGGCTTGAAAATCGTCCATGCCGTTGATCTCAGGGAGGCGGCGGGTCAGACGGAGGCGGGCTGCAGGGAGGCGGCCAGACGCGCTGCGAGCGCACCGTTGAGCCGGTGACCGCTGCGACAGGCCCGGACGTGGGCGTGGATCGGCCGACCGGCGAGCGACAGGTCGCCCACCAGATCAAGCACCTTGTGCCGCACGCATTCGTCGGGCCAGCGGAGCGCGTTGCCGATCGGGCCATCCGGCCCGAACACCAGCAGATCGTTGGTTGTGGCCGCCAGCCCGCGGCCCTCTGCCCGGAGCCTCTCGGCATCCTCGGCCGGGAGAAACGTGCGTGCGGCGGCGAGTTCCGTGCGATACGCCTCCGGCGTCACCCGCAGCGAGAGCGTCTGCCGACCGATCGGGCCGGCACCGTAATCGAGTTCGTAGTCGACCGAGAGACCGGAAAACCGGGGCGGCGAGGCCTCGATCCAGGATATGTCGTCACCGATCCGCACCACGGAATCGACGACGATCGGATCGATGGCAGCCGCCAGTTCCGCAGCCCCCGCTGCGTCGATCGCCTCGACGAATGCCCGCGATGAGCCGTCGAGGCCGGGCATCTCCTCGCCATACACCCGCACGAGACAGCAGTCGATGCCGAGGCCGGCAAGGGCGCTGAGCAGATGCTCCACCATCTCCACGCGAACGGCACCCACGCACAGATTCGTGCGACTCGAGGCCTCCACGCGATAGTCGACCACAGCGGGAATCGTTACCGACTCAGAGAGGTCAGCACGCACGAACACCACCCCGGCACTGGCGACTGCGGGCTCGAGCTCCACGCGATTCTCCCGCCCGCTCCAGTAACCGACACCCGTGATGGACACGGGCCTCCGGAGCGTACGCTGCGACCGCTGTCGTGTGGGATGGTGCATGAGAAAACCCGCGGCGATTCCGTCACAGACACCTGGCCGGCCGCGGGAATCCCGAGCATTCCCAGCAGCCGATCGAGTGAACAGGGCACTGGATGACTTTTCCACGGCCACCTATCGCCGCGGCGGCGTCGCCCCAGGACGGCCCGTCTGATCAGCGACGGCAGCACCGTTGAGAACCTTGAGGATGTCGGGCGTGATGTCGTTGCCCGACTCGTAATAGACGATCGGCTTGGTGATGCCCCTCAGGATCTGATTGCGATCGCCGCCGTCGACCGGATCGCCATCGAATCGAAAGACCACGGCGATCCCGTGCTCACGCGCAAACTGTGCGACGGCCTTCTCGACCTCGGTGTAGACCTGCAGGTAGACCTTCGCCTCGCGGTCCATGAAATCCTTCTTCTGGAGCTGCGCTTTGACGTTAAAGTCGCCCTGCCCCATGGCAATCTCGGCCTCCAGTTTCTTGTATTCCGGTGTTCCGACATTGAAGCCCTTGAGCTGCTCCATCAGGCCGTTGATACGGTCTCGCTCACCCTTGAGAGCATTCTCGGCGGCCATCACCTCGTCCTTCATCTTGTCCATGGCGGCCTTGAACCGGGCATGGTTCTTGAAGATGTAGCCGACGTCGATCACGGCGACGTGGGAGGACGGCGTCGTCGGGCGCACCTGCTGCGGCTGCCCCTGCGGCACGGCGACAGGAGCCTGGGCGAAGACGTTGGCATGCGTCAGGGCCACGATGACCGCACACACGATACTGGCGATTTGCCTGTTCACGGAATGCACTCCTTGCTGGTTGTTTCTCACACGCGACCCACGGTGCCGACCGATCGCCGCCGAAACGATTCATGGTCGGCATTGAGTCCGGGGACGGGCGGAAGAATGACGATCCCTGCGGGATGGATCAAGGCCAAAAAACCACCACAAAAGAGGGCGGAAAACGGCCGCTTTCCGCTTTACTTCGGCGGATCGAGCGTGATCTGGAGCGTGACCTCGGCGCCGTCCCGCATCACCACGACAGGCACGGTCTCGCCCCCCTTGTGCTTCCGCAGGGCGCTGTCGAAATCCTCGAGCCCCGTGACCGCACTCTCGCCCAGCCGCACGATCACGTCGCCCCCCTTGAGCCCGCCCTTCGCGGCCGGCGAATCCTTCGTCGCGCCGGTGATGGCGTAGCCTTTCCCAGGCTTGCCGAAGTCGGGAATGCTGCCGAAATAGGGCCGGTCGCCGCCGCCGCGGGCAAACTGCTTCGAAGCCACCTCGATGTAGGCCGGCCGCTCGGCCGCGGTGGCGAGGTCGCGGACGATGTCGGCCACCAGCCGTGTGATCCGCACCATGCCGTCATAGTTGATCTTGTCGGCCGTGTCGGTGGGGCGGTGGTAGTCGCTGTGCGAACCGGTGAACAGGTGCAGCACCGGGATCTTCCTCGCATAGAAGCTCGAATGGTCGCTCGGGCCGAAGCCGCCAGGCTCCTTGGCCGCCTCGAACCCACGGGCAGCGACGAACCGGTCCACCAGCGCGTCGAGCCCGGTGCCAGTGCCGGTGCCGTGCACCACGATCTTGTTGCCATCGAGCCGCCCCACCATGTCGAGATTCACCATGGCGGCGGTGTTGGCGAGCGGCACCACCGCGTTCGCCGCGTAGTGGGCGCTGCCGAGCAGGCCGCGCTCCTCGCCCGAGAAGGCCACGAAGAGGATCGTCCGGGGAAACGGCCCCTCCTGCTTGAGGATTCTCGCCACTTCGACAAGCAGGGCCGTGCCGCTGGCGTTGTCGTCGGCGCCGTGATGCACGGCGTGCTCACCCGGCGCCGCGGAATTGGCGCCGCCGTAGCCCAGGTGGTCGTAGTGGGCGCCGAGCACGACGGTCTCGGGTTCAGGCGGCCGCTCGCCGTTGGCTCCGTCCGCGCCGCCCTGCGGCCAGCCCACGCCCGGCAGGACCGCCATCACGTTCTTGCCCTCGGTCTCGGTCCGTTCGATCGCGGTCTGGCCACGGATTCGCCAACCGGTGAGAGGGCCGCTCTGCGGTTCGAGCGAATCGTCGATCCCCTTCTGGATGGTGTCGAGATCCCGACCGAGCGACGCCTTCACGATGTCGTCAACCAGCGACCGGCGGAGGTGCACGATCGGCATCGTGCGGTTCTCGGAGCCGTCACCGGCGCGGGTGAAAGCCATCAGCGTGTCGCCGTCTGCATCGGCGTCGTTGCAGAAGATGATGCCCCCGACCTCGTGTTCCGAAGCATTGGCGACCTTACGGGCCAGCGCCGCATACTGTGACGCCTGGTTGCCGTCGAACACGCTGTGTGGGTTGTCCTTCTGTGGCTCCTGTCGCAACAGCACGACGCCGGCCCCCTTGGCGGAAACGCCCTCAACTTTGGCCGCCAGCGGCGCGTAGTCGTCGTAGTGCTCCGCAGGGGCGGTGATGCCGTAGCCGGCGAACACCAGAGGCAGGTCAAACCTCCCCGAGCCACCTGCGGCCAGCGGCGTGAAATCCTCGCCCAGTCGCAGCGAAATCGTTCTCGGAACGCCGTCCTCGCCCGGCGGTCCCACCAGTTCGGCCGTGTTGGCGGCCGCAGGCCCCAGCTTCGCGTCGAGCGTCATGACGAAACGCTGGAAGAGCGTCGCAGCTGCCGGACCGCCAGCAGGGCGATTCGCATTCCCGTTGGGGCTATCCTCCACGACCGTCTTGAGCCCGATCCCGGTCAGTTGTTTGGCCACCCAGTCTGCCGCCTGTTCGACCCCCTTCGTGCCGGGACCGCGTCCCTCCCGCTCGGGAGCAGCCAGCCACTCCACCGCGCACTTGAGCCGATCACGCAGCGCCGTGTCGTCAGCCGGCTCCGCTGCGGTCGTCATCACCGCGGCTGAAATGTGGGCCGTCAGCAGCAGGCCGATCCATACGCAGAATGACACGGTCTTGGTGCTCGGCATGGGGAGTTCCTGCGGGAATTCGTGGGGGACGTGTGTGCCGCGGTCACGGAACAGCAGCGATCTCCAAGTCATTTTAGCCATCTCCCGTGATCAGCGGCGCAGCGGGTAGAATGTTCGGGGAAAAGACCACCGTGGAGCCTCGTCCGTGCCTTCTCTCTTCGTGATTCAGGGCCACAATCGCGGCTCCCGCTACGAACTCACGAACCACGAGGTGGCGATGAGCATCGGGCGGGAGGCGGGCAACTTCGTGCAGTTGGACGACAACGAGGTGTCCCGGCGGCATGCCGAGATCCGCCGGGTGGGCGACTCGTTCTTCGTGGGCGACCTGAAAAGCTCCAACGGCACCTGGCTCAACAGCCGCAAGATCGAGCGAGCCGAGCTCTCCAGCGGCGATCAGATTCAGGTGGGCAGGACGATCCTCGTCTATGCTCGTGACAACGTCGACGTGCCCGCGGCGGGCCTGGTCGACATCGTGCCGGGATCCAATGGCGGCGACGGCTCGCGAATCGTGCGGACGGCCCGCGAGGCCGACATCGGCGGCGGTCCGCTTCCTGGCGACACGCAGAATCGCTGGCTGGCACGGGCACGCAGCAACCTGCAGGTGATGTATCGCACGGCGCTTGCGGTCAGCCACACGCTCGACATCGACGAGCTCCTCGGCCGCATCCTGCAACTCGTCTTCGAATGGGTCGAGGCGGACCGTGGCTGCATCATGCTCCTCGATCCCGAGTCGAAGCAACTCCGCACGAAGGCCCGCCGCGACCGGCGTGTGAGCGAGGCGACGTCGATGGCCATCAGCCGCACGATCCTCGACTACGTACTCGACCGCGGCGAGGGCGTGATCACGAGCGACGCCCAGGACGACGACCGTTTCAGCGGTGGCAACAGCGTGGTGCGAACCGGCGTGCGAGAAGCGATCTGCGTGCCGATGCAGGGCCGCTATGGCACGGTTGGTGTGATCTACGTCGACACGACCGTGCCGCTGGGCGATGCGATCGAACGGGGGCAGCGGCAGTTCACCGACGAGCATCTCAAGCTCCTGATCGCCATCGGCCATCAGGCAGCGCTGGCTGTCGAAGACACCACCTACTATTCGGCAATGGTGCAGTCGGAGCGGCTTGCCGCCGTCGGCCAGACCATTGCCACGCTTTCGCATCACATCAAGAACATCCTGCAAGGCATCCGTGGCGGCAGCTACCTGGTCGAGATGGGCCTGGAAAACGAGGACCTCGCCGTGGTCCGCAAAGGCTGGGACATCGTCAACCGGAACCAGAACAAGATCTCCTCGCTCGTGATGGACATGCTGTCGTTCAGTAAGGAGCGGGAACCCGACCCGGTGCCGTCCGACCTTGTGGCACTGATCACCGACATCGTGGAAACCGTCCAGCAGCGGGCTGACGAAATCGGTGCGAACCTCGAGTGGGCGCCGCCGACCGACATGCCCCAATTGCTCTTCGATCCGGAGGCGCTGTCGCGGGCCATTCTCAACGTCGTGACCAACGCGCTCGATGCGGTCGAGGACCGCAGCGGCGCGATGGTGTCGATCCGTGTCGCACGCGACACGGAGGGCGAACGCGTCCGCGTCACCGTCAGCGATAACGGTGAGGGAATGACGCCGGAAACCATCGCCGAGATATTCAACCTCTTCGTCTCGACCAAGGGCGCCCGCGGGACCGGCCTGGGGTTGACGGTCAGCCGCAAGATCCTGCGCGAGCACGGCGGCGACATCCGCGTCTCGAGCCAACCCAGCGAGGGGAGCACGTTCGTGCTGGAATTCCCCGTGCGGACCGGGGACGACGGGCAAGCCGCCTCACCCCCCGACAGCCCAGCCACCCTCTCATGACCACTCTGTCTTCCAGCGGCGATGTGTCCGCGGCCAAGGGATCGACGGCATCCCGCCCCGGCCCACATCGCCTACCGATTTCGGCGGTGATCATCGCACGTGATGCCGCTGCGCGAATCGGTGACGTGCTCGGCTCGCTCGAGATGTGCGACGAGCGGCTCGTGCTCGACTCCGGATCGACCGACGGCACCGTGACGCTGGCCCGGGCGGCCGGCGCCCGCGTCGAACACCAACCCTTTCTCGGCTACGGTCCGCAGAAGCAGCGGGCTGTCGAACTCGCGGCCTACGACTGGATCCTTTCACTCGATGCCGACGAGGTGCTCGACGGCGAGGCGCAGGCAGCCTTGGGGCGTCTGAATCTGTCAGACCCCGCCGCCTGCTGGGTGATCCACCGGCGAACCTTCGTGGGCCGGCACGAGGTCCGTCACGGCGCATGGCGGGACGAGCGCGTGCTGCGGCTGTTCAACCGCACGACGGCTGGCTTCAAGGCGATCGCCGTCCACGAGGAGGTGCAATCGCAGCGGTCGCCGCGGCCACTGGCCGGTTCGATCCTCCATTACAGTTTCGCCGACTGCCGCGACGTGCTGTCGAGGTCGCTGCGCTACGCGCCGCTGAAGGCCGATATCCTGCGTGCGACGGGGGAGAAGACCGTCGCCTGGATGCTGCCGCTCCGCGGGCTGGCGGCATTCGCGAAGAGCTACGTGCTGCGGAGCGGCTGGCGGGACGGCGGCATCGGGTTCGTGATCGCGCTCGGTCGGGTGATCGACTCAACACTGCCGCGGGCCCTCCTGCTCGCGGACGAGCCCCGCGACGATGACGCCTGAGTGCGATCCTGCCGGACAGCTCGACCACGGTTCGGGGCTGCCCATGCCCGGTCGCCGGACGTTCGCTTCGGCATCCTGCCTGCGCTTGTCAGCAACGCCGGCTCTCGATGCATGGGCAGCCCCTCACGGATGATTGCGAACCTCATGCAAGCCCGAAGCGCAAGCGAGAGGAATCCGCGTCGCGCATCCCACAACGCCGCCTCAATCAGGAAACCGTTCCCCGCAGCGCATCGAGCACTCGCTGCATGTCGGCTGGGATGGGAGCAGTGAATTCGATCCGTTCCCGCGTCACGGGGTGATCGACGGCGAGGCTGGCGGCGTGCAGTGCCTGCCGCTCGATGAGCGCCGTGCCGGCTCCGTCGTCGGGAAGTCCGAAGAAGGCCGGCTCGATGCGGGTGCGTCCGCTGTAGAGCCCGTCGCAGAGCACCGGGCAGCCGATCGCCGCCAAGTGCACGCGGATCTGGTGCGTCCGCCCGGTCTTGGGCGCGACCTTCACGAGTGCCGCCCCCCGAAATCGCTCCAGCACCTCGAATCGCGTCACCGCGTCGCGACTGGTCGAATGGTCGCGGCGCACCGCCATCTTCTCACGCTGGTAGGGGTGGATCCCGATCGGCAGGTTGATTTCGTCGCTGTCGAACTGCGGCTGTCCCTGTGTGATCGCGAGGTAGGTTTTCGTGACGGTCCGCCGCTCGAACTGCTTTGCGAGCGCGTGGTGGGCCTCCTCCGTGCGAGCCACCACGATCACTCCGCTGGTGTCGCGGTCGAGCCGGTGCACGATCCCCGGCCGTGTCGGGCCGCCGGCATTTGAGAGTCCCGAACTGCCGGCGACCGCGTCGGCGCGTTCGAGGTGCCACTTGAGCGCCCCTGCGAGTGTGCCCTTCCAGTTGCCCTTGGCGGGATGCACGACCATGCCGGCCGGCTTGTTCACGACCGCGATCCAGTCGTCGAGGTGCACGAATTCGAGGGGAATCTCCTCCGCCGCCGGCCCGGCCCGGGGCGGCTCCGGCACCGTCATGCAGACGATCGAGCCGGCCCGCAGCTTGAGCGACGCCCGCGCTACGACTCCATCCACCCGCACAGCTCCCTTGTCGATCGATCGTGCGAGGAACGATCGGCTCTGCTCCGGAAACGTGCGGGCGAGAAAGACGTCGAGCCGCGAGCCAGCGGCAGCAGCGTCGGCAGTCAGCACGATGTCGGTGCCGGGGGCGTAGTCCGCCAAACCGCTCGCGCCCGCCTCAACCGCCGGGGACGTCAGCTCCATCCCCTCACCCTCTCCAACCTCATCACGGAGCTCATCGTCGGGGGCAAAGCCTGTGTCTTCGCTACTGCCCGGCAGCGGGCTGGGCTGGCTCGGCGGTTGGCTCGGCGGCTGGTGCAACTGCTGGTTGGGCGCTGGCGGGATTGACGACATTCGTGGCACTGGCGGGCGGCGTGATCTTCTGGGCTCCGAACCAATCGTACCACTGCCGCGTCGACTCGCGACCGAGTTCGGCGGCCCGGGTGGTTGCGATCTGGGCTAGCGCGTCGGTCGGAAACTCGGCCGCCACCGCCTCGTAGCCGCGGCGGGCCTCCGCCAACTGGCCGAGGCTCTCCCGCACTTTTGCGAGTCCGAAGACCACCCGTTCGCCGAGCAGACCCTGCGGCCCACCCGCCATCAGCGAAGAATAGCCCTCGACAGCGGCCTGCAGGCGGCCCTCGGCCCGCTGCCGGTCGATGAACAGCATCTGCGTGCCCTCGGCTGCCGCCGCGTCCGCCGTGAGCAGTTCCGCCCAGCGGGCCGCATCGGTGCCCGGATAGCGACGGATCACCTCGTTGAACGAGTCCGAGTCGCCCACCGACATCGCCGCCAGGCAGGCATCCCAGCTCTGCGTGCGGGTGGCCTCGGCCTGTGACTGCACCACGCCATAAGCCACGAAGGCGGCCAGGGCTGCGGCCAGTCCGGCGAGGATCGTGCTGAAGTAGGGACGGATACGGTCGACGATTGCCAACGTCGCCTCGGCGAGGTCGTTGTCGCCAACTTCCTCCTCTGCCAGTGCCAGATCGACCCGGTCGGCATCGAGCGGACGCGATTCGTCGGCGGCCGGCCGCGAGCGGCCCTCTGAGTCGGACGTGAGGCCGGGCCTTCGACGACGGTGGTGCGATGATTTCTTCACAGCGTGCTCCTGACGGCTGCCGGTTTCGGCTCCCAACCCGAGGGAGCACCCGCCGCGGCGCGAGCAGAGAAATAGAGACTTCCCGGCGCAGAGCGTCAAGCCGGACTGTGACGCGTGTGGTAGATTCCGCATCCCATGAATCCCACCCACACTCCTGCCGGCTCCCAGAAGCCTTCGACTGGCCTGAATCCGGCACAGACCGAGGCCGTGTGGGCGCCGGTCGGACCGCTGCTGGTGCTTGCCGGGGCTGGCACGGGCAAGACTCGCGTGGTCATCGCGAGGATCGCGCATCTCGTCTGGCGTGGCACGCGTCCGTCGCGGATCCTGGCCGTCACGTTCACCAACAAGGCCGCGAAGGAGATGCTCGCCCGGGCCAGCAAGCTGCTCAAGACGAAGAACGAAGAGAAGCCGGAAATCTCCACGATCCACTCACTCTGTGTCCGCATCCTCAGGCGTCATGCCGCGCGGGTGGGCCTCCCGGGACGGTTTGCCATCATCGACCGCGGCGAGCAGGAGTCGACCGCACGGAAGGTGCTCAAGGAGCTGAAAGTGCCCGAGGCCACGCTCCGCCCCGGCGACCTGCTCGACCGCATCAGCCGCTGGAAGAGCGCGGCGGTGCGGCCCGACGGCGCGTTCGACGCGATCCCGGCCGATGCGCAGGAGTCGTGGGAACTGGCCGCCGCCGGATACCGCCGCTACCAGCAGGCCCTGCGCACGGCGGGCGCCGTCGACTTCGACGACCTGCTGCTCGTGGTGGATGATCTCTTCGCCGAGCACGAGGAGGTCCGCAAGGCCGAGGCGGCGAGGTTCGATCACCTGCTCGTCGACGAATACCAGGACACCAGTGGCATCCAGGAGCGGATCGTGGCGGCGCTCGCCCGCGACCACCGCAGCCTCTGCGTGGTGGGCGACGACGACCAGTCGATCTATGCCTGGCGCGGCGCCGAGATCTCGCACATCCTCGACTTCCCCCGCCGCTGGCCGGGCGCGACGGTCGTGCGGCTCGAGGAGAACTACCGTTCGACGCCGGAGATCATCCACGCCGCCAACACGCTGATCGCCCGCAACTCGCGGCGGCACGGGAAGACGCTCATCTCCAAGGCGGCATCCGGGCCGCCGCCCGCCATCGTGCAGGCCCAAGACGAGATCGACGAATCGCGGCGCGTGGTGAGCGACCTCGAAGCCCGTCTCAAAGAAGGATCGGTCGCGCCAGCCGAGGCCGTCATCCTCTTCCGCACCGGCGAACAGACCCGTGTGTTCGAGCAGGAGCTTCGCCGTCGAGGCATTCCCTACGAACTGATCGGCAGCCGCTCTTTCTTCGACCGCCGCGAGGTGAAAGACGTCATGGCGCTGTTGCGGGTGCTCGTCGATCCCGACGACGACCTCGCCCTGTCGCGGATCGCCAACGTGCCCCCGCGGGGCCTCACCGGAACGACCGTGCAGGCTGCTCGCACTGCAGGCACCACCGCGGGCCACAGCCTCTGGAAGGAACTGCTCGCCGCCCGCGACTCCCATCGGCTTTCGACCGCAGCGACGGCCGGCGTGATGGCACTCGAGCGGGTAGTCGCGCTGCGAGAGGCCGCGGCGGCGCGGGGCGCGGGCGAGACGCTGCGAACGCTGCTGGAGTTGATCGGCTACCGCGGCTTTCTCCAGAAGGAATACGAGGACGATCCCGCCGAGCAGGAGGCCCGTTGGGACTGTGTGGAACAGATGGTCAACGCGTTGGCCGACCACGAGCGATCGTGCACGTCACAGCACGCCTCCAAGCGGCCCGATTTTGCGATGATGGTTCGCGGATTTCTCGACGAACTCGTGCTCGATGTCACGGAGGCGGAGCGGTTCCAATCCGACAAGCCGAAGGGCAACGTGCTCCGGCTGATGACCCTCCACGCGGCGAAGGGGCTGGAGTTCGACTGCGTCTGGATGGTGGGGATGGAGGAGGGCCTGCTGCCACACCACCGCTCGCTCAACGACGGCCTGCAGGCGATCGACGAGGAGCGGCGACTCTGCTACGTGGGCGTCACCCGCGCGAAGAAACGGCTCGCCCTCTCTCTCTGCCTCACGCGGATGAAGTGGGGCAAGAGCAAGCCCTGCCGGCCGAGCCGGTTTCTCTACGAGCTCACCGGCCAGGCGGAGAAGTTCACGGACGAGCCGGCGGGCGGACCGCCGCAAGGAACACGTCCGGAAGCATCCGTACAAGCGGGCCGAGGCCCAGCCCGCCGCGGGCGATCGAAGCGTCCATAGCGACGAGGCCCCGGGCCAGGCTCGCGCCGCCTGCGTGCCAAGGAAACCAAGGCGCTGTCGGCCATACCACCAACGGCGTCCGCAGGATCGTGTTGTGCACCAACGGCAGAAACAGCGGATCGTGCACGCGGCCAATGCCGCTGCCGGGCGAGGCGAGCGTGCCTCCGGGAAACCCACCCCACGGGACGTTCCCCACCGCATAGGCTAACGCCGACCAGCCGTTGACGGCCACGACACCGTATTCGAGGTGCTCGACCAGCAGTTCCGCCCGCTGCCGATCCCGCGTGGCAAGTGTCATGGGAATGGTGACGCTCGCCGCCAACGATCCCGGCAGGCCGTGCACGAGGCCGCCCGCCTGCGTGCAAAACGCCTCGACGTCGTCGGCGTCGATGGCCGTCTCAGCGGCGACCGGCACGAACCATTCCCGCGCCACCCAGGCCCGATCCCGCTCGATGTCGAGCCCCGTGCGAAACACCCAGGGCAGCGTTCCATCGGCCGGGGCCGACCGGCCGGCAATCGTCTCCCAGGCGGTCGACGCGCCGGAATACCAGGCCGGACGGGCAGGCAGGCTCGCAAGCCGACGGCCGACGAGCGCGAGGAATTCTTCCCGCTGCGGCCAGGCGCGGCAGGTGACGACGAGCTTGGTAGCGATGCAGTTGAAGGAGGTGTTGTTGGCGATCGAAGCCGCCACCATGTCGGCCTGGCAGGCGAGTTGGGCCGGCGTGTAGCGGCC
>CAMBSN010000087.1 GCA_945870505.1 Candidatus Kuenenia stuttgartensis
CGCTGTTCGTGAGTTGGAGCGTGATCGGGGTCTCCATGGCACCTTCCACCGGCTTGGCAAGCTGGCTCAAGGGGAGCTGAATCCGCTCGTCCTGCTCGGCCTCGGAGAAGTTCATCACGAACATGAAGAACGTGATGAGCTGGAAGGTCATGTCGATCATCGGCGTCATGTCGATGTCGGTGCTCGACGGACTGCCGCCTGCCTTGCGTGCCATGGTCGGCTCACTTCTTGCCCATGTTTTGGAACCGGGCCATCAATCGCATGGCCTCGGTGTCGACATCGCCGGTGAGCTTCTGGAGCCAGTTCTTGAACAGGGCGAAGCAGGCGATGGCGGGAATCGCCAGCCAGAGTCCGATGAGCGTCGTGATCAGAGCCTGCGAGATGCCGATGGCGAGCTCGTTTGGCTTCGGGGCCGTGGAAGACTTGGCGATGATCATGAACGCCCCCACCATTCCGTCGACCGTGCCGAGCAGGCCGAACATCGGCGCGAGCGCTCCGATGAGCGACACATAGCTGATCTTGTGCTCGAGCTTCATCGCCTGCTCGCCTTCCTCGGCCTGCAAGGCCTCGACGGCGGCGCCGTAGCCCGACTGCAGCTTGCCCATACCGGCTGCCAGCACCTGGCCGAGATAGGAATCGTCGTTCTTCGAGAGCTCGTAGGCCTGCTGGTATTCCTTGGCTTCGAGATGGGCTTCGAAGGCCTGACTGAGCCCCGGGGGCATGAGCACGGCCTTGCGGATCTGGAGGAAGCACATCACGAGCAGGGCGACGAGCCCGAACGACAGGGCGAGAAACACGATCACGTACTTCAGGCCGAGCGCGTTGTAGTAGAAGACGAGCATGCTCTCGCCCTCTTCTGCCGACTCCTCCCCGGCGGCCGCCTCCTCGTCTTGGGCCTGGGCGACACCGGGCGCAACCATGATCGGCCCCACGGCCGCCGTGAGCATCGCGATCACGAGCAGCATGCGGCCGACGATTTCCGACCACGGTGCCGTCCACCGCAGACCTGCACCGGCCCTGCGCGAATCAACGAGACCCAAAGCCATCACGAATCTCCTTGCAGAAAACATGAAACGTGGTCGACATGGTATGCAAAAGGCAACTCATTCACAAAACCCACGCACCCGTACGGCGGTCAGGTGCCCGCTGCCGCGGCCTGCTTTTTCGTCCAGGGGCTCGTGGGATACGACTCCTGCAGCACCTTGCGGGTTTCGCGGGCCCGCTCCGTCTGCTTCACCTTGTCCCACAAATCGGCGAGGTTGGCGAGGGCTTCGGCATGGCTCTCAGGGCTGCCGTTGTAGACCAGGTCGACGGTCAAAAACGAGATCAAGGCGTCCTGATCCTTGTCGCCTGCGGCCCGATACGCGGCTCCAAGCACGTTGTACGCCCGGCCCAGCAGGTCCTTTTCCTCGGGGTCGGCCTGCTTGATGAGTCCCTGCACAAGCGCCACCGCCTCGGGATTTTTACCCGTCTGGGCAAGGCACCTGGCCTTGCCGAGCTGTGCACTCCGCTTCTGCTCTGCGCTGGCGTCGTCGCTGGCCTCGATCTGGAGGGCCGCGTCGTACTCGGACATCGCTTCGGCGAACTTCTGCTGGTCGTAGAGCATGCCTGCCTTGGCGGCCGCCGCCCGTACCTTGAGCGCCGCCGGCCCTTTTGCGAGCGTCGAATAGGCCGTGAGTGCTGCTTCCGGCTTGCCGGCCCGCGCGAGCAAATCGCCGAGGAGCTGCTGCATGTCGTAGAAGTGGTGACTCTTCGGATGCTTGGCGAGAAACTCGCCCACGAGCCGGCCTGCATCCTTGGGGTCGGCTCCGGCCGCGAGCGCCGCTCGCCCGGCTGCGGCCGCTTTCACGAAGTCGACTTCGTCGAGCAGCAGCGGCTCGGCACCGTCGAGCTCCGCGGCGTCGATCTTCGCCACTTCCTCGACGGCATCGGCCGCACGGCCGCGTGCCAGCAGCGACCGCGCCGCCCGCAGCGACTGCGGCTCACCGCCAAACTGCACGTCACGAACCTGGTCGATGGGGATCTTGCGGGTTTCACCGCTGCGCTCTTCAAGGTCGACAGCGTCGGCCGACGTGGCCACGACCTTGCCCGTGAGCGGCCCCTCCGTCGTCAGCACGCGATCGGGCGCCTGGGCCGACGCCACGCCGCACCAGGCCGAGCCCGCCACCGCCAGCACGGCGCACGCCAGCACCCGCCGCGCCACCGCTCCGTCGCTCGATCGCCCCGTCGTCGTTCCGTTCATGCTTCACTCTTCCTTGCTTCAGGTGCCGGCAGCGGCCGGTGCGGCCGTCGCCGGCTGCGCCTCGCGGAGACCATTCAGTCCCTTGGGCGCCGGGCTCCCCTGGGCCTTTTCGATTTCCTTGAGAAGTTTGTCGAATTGTTTTTCCATCGCCTTGCCGCCGAGCTCCGGGTAGAGCTTGTAGGTGATGGCAACGTCGTTGAACGCCATCGTGAGCAGCTTGTCTCGATCTTGCGCGGCGATCCCGGCCCGCTCCAATCGGCACCGGGCCACGTTCAGCCGGGCGGCGAAGAACTTGCCACGGGCGTCGAGCGCTTTCTCATCGCTGCCTGAGAACGCCTGCCGAGCCAGCTTGTTGGCGATCCCTCCCCAGCCCCACGCGACACTCGATCCACTTTTGCGGCCGACGATCGCTTCCTTCAAATACTGCTCCGCCTTGGCCTTGTCGGCCGACTTTTCACCCGCGGTCTGCAGCAGCTCGGCGGCCTGGATTTGCGTGTCGAGCGAATTCTGTCGCTTGGCGTCGGAGAGTATCCAATCGATCTGTTCCTGCGCATCGTCCCACCTGCCGAGCTCACGATACACGTTGGCGACTTTGAGCCGGATGGCCGGCTCGAACTTCGCGATTTCATCGCCCCCCTTGTCGAGCAGCCGCTTGTAGGCCTCTGCAGACTTGGCCAGGTAGCCGTCGGCCTTGGCCTTGGGAACCACCGACCCCGTCCCCGCTCCGGAGCCCAGCGACAAGTAGGTGGTCGCCACCCAGATCTGCGACGACACCTTTTGATCTCGCTTGGCGACGCCGTCGAGGAACTTCTCGAAGCCCCCCAGGATCGCGGTCGCGCGGGCGACTGCATCGGCGGAGGCCGACGTGCCACCTGACCCGAGCGCGTCAAGCTGGGCCTGGAGGTCGCGGCCCATCGTGAGATACATCGCGGTAAGCTTGGCGGAAGCCTCGTCGCCCGAACCGGCCACCGCCTCGAGCCGATCCATCGCCTCCTGTGCCTTGTCGAGTTGGTCGGCCTGGATGAAGTAGCGGAGGGCCACCGTGAGGGTGCTCTCCGCGAGAGGGCCCGCCGTGTAGGCCGGATCCTTGCCGGTGACGAGCGTCCACGGGCCATAGTCCGGCTGCGTCAGGAGCCGCATCGCCAACTCCCGATCGCCATCATCGACCGCCATCTGCACACGCGCCAGTGCCCCCGCGACGGTCGTCTTCGCCGCCGCAGCGCCGGCGGGGATGGCGGCGAGCCCGTCGTCGATCGACCCGGCAGCCCGCCGCTTCCACGCTGCGAGCACGTCGGCTGCGGGCCGCACGCCCTCCTCGAGACCTCGCTTTTCGAGCACGTCTCGCCACAGCGCACTTCCGGCCCGGAGCAACACCTCGGCACGACGTGGCGACGACGCGGGAACCTGGTCGAGAATTTCGAGGAGGCGCTCCGGGTCTTTGGCCTCGGTGGCCGTGGCGATCGCAATCAGCGCCGCATCCGCACTCTCCGCGTCTTCGGGCCACGTCCGCATGATCAGCCCGGCGACGTCGGCGCACTGCCGCTTCGCGGCGGCCCGCCACTCGGGCACCCCGTCCTTCGAGAGCTGCTGAAGGCTGGCCATCGCGATCTTCGCCGCCTGCCGGCTGCCCTTCGCGTTTGGATAGCGATCGGCCAAAAACGTGCCGAGGGCCGCCGCATCGTGGAGCCGCCTGCCGTCGTAGAGCATGAACGTGAGCATGTAGCGGGCCTGGTTCACGGCATCGACGTCGTCGACAGTCGCCATCGGCAGCGCCTTCCGCAGGCCGCCGATCACCTTGTCGCGCTCCGCTGCCGCCGCCACCTTGGCCGCCTCGGCCTCGGCCGCCTGGCCCGCCGCGGCAGCCTGCTTCGCCTCGGCCTGCTTCTGCTGCATCGCAGCAAGCGAGACCCGCACCGCATCCATCATCGTTTCGAACGATGCCGCCACCCCGGCCGCATCGTCAGGCAGGGCCTTCCCCAGCTGTTCGAGCAGCGCGCGGGCCTCCTTCGAATAGTCGCGATTGACCTTGGCCACTTCGAGCGCGAGCTTCTTGGCATTTTGGAGCAGCGGGCGAGCCTTGTTTTTATCCGCTGCCTGGGCATCGGCCATCCGCTCGAAGAGCGCCGCCGACCGATACTTCATCGCCAGCCAGTCGGCATCGAGCCGCTCGGCCGGAACGGGAGCGAGCACGATCTTCTGGAGCCGTTCGTCAAAGTCCTTGAACTCCTTGGCGGCATACGCCTTCATGTCGAGCCAGCACTCGAGCGTCGAGGCCACGGCCTTGGCCCGCAGGCCGGGCACGAAGCCCGCCTCGCCATCCAGGCCGCGAACGTCGGAGAGCGTCAGCAGGGCCTGCTCCATCCGCTTCGTTTTTTCCTTGGCATCGGCCTCCGCCTGGGCGAGGGCGACGTAATTCCGCCCCTCGTAGTACCGGGCGAAGAGCCCGGCCCCTCGTGAGCGATACTTGTCGTAGAGTTCCTTGTAGTCGAGGGCGGATTTTTCGAGCGCGGCCTTCCATTCCTTCGAGCCGACCGGCAACGCCCGCGACTTTTCGTAGTAGGCTCCGCCGACGAGCAGCCTCGTTTGGAGCAATTGGCCCCGCAGCCTGTCCTGGCGATCCTCGAGCTCTTCGATGCGCCGGCCATCCGAGGGCTTGCGCGGGGCTTTCTTCGCACCCTTGCCCGACTCCTCGCCGGCGGCCAGCTTTCCCTGCAATTCGGCGAGCTCGGTGTCGACCGCCCGCAGTTCCTTGAGCACGGCGTCTTCCGCGTTGGTCACCTTCTCGATCGGCTGGTCTTTCTTCACCTGGCCTTCGAGCGACTTGATCGCCGCATCGAAGAAACCAACGGCCTCGGCGAGCCGCATCTTCGCGTCCTCGCCGGTGCGCTTCGCCTGGTCGATCTTCCCACGGCCGCGCTCCACGAGCAGATTGCCCCTCTGCGTGAAGGCGGCGATGGCCTGTTCACCGGCCGGGTCGCCGGCGAGAAATTGCTCGATCTGCTTCTCCGCAGCGTCGAGAATCTGCGCCCGCTTCGCGCCGTCGGTCTCGAGACGGCTCGTCGCCACGAGCGCCGTCGCTCGGCGGAAGGCCGCCTCCTTCTGGAGCGCCGGGTAGGCCTCGGGGTCTTTCGCGATCCGATCGAGCACCCACAGCGAGATGTCCGGCATCTGCCGTTCGTCGAGTGCATCGAGAAGTTTGGTCGTCGTGATCTCCTGGGTCAGCACAGGTTCCTTCTCGGCCGCCGCGCCGATCGTGGTCCAGGCCGCAACGACGCACACCGCCACGAGGCCGACGATCGGGGGGCAGGCCCCGCCGCGCAGCTGGGAACGCTCGATGCTCATGGGTGGGTCGGGGCCGTGGGGAAGAGGCTCATATGCCGAACGACTAGATTGTGCGAATCGCGGATCGGACAGTCAAACCACGACCGGCCGAGCCGATCACCGCTGGGCCGATCCGCCGCCCCCCGACACCACGTCCTCGAGGATGCCGATGAGCCGTGCCCCGACGACCGTCACGTCGCCGCGCTGGCGCCAGGCCGCACTCAGTGCCCGAAGCTGTTCGATCGCCAGCCGCGGGGGCACGGCATGGACCGATCGGTCGGCACACTCGCCGATCCCGACGGCCAACAGCAGCTCACACCCCTGCGGGGAGGGCAGCATGTCCGTGAAGCGGTCGACCTCGGCACCGGAAGCCGCGCGGGTGCGCACCGCGCCGGATGGCTCCCGATACGAGACGGTGGCAGCCACTCCCGCGACCTGCTCGAGCGGGTCGCTCCGCGGCACCACTTCGTAGACGACCCGCATTGCCTCGCCGCCGTGCAAGGCCGGCAAACCGCCCACCGACGCCCCCTTGCCGAACGCCGCCAGCGACTCGGGAACGCTCTGTCGGTAGCCCACGAGACGGTAGGCGGCGATCACGCGAGGATCAAACCGCAGCTCCAACGCCACGCTCTCCGCCACGAAGGGCGGAACGTCCACGAGGACGGCGTCGAGCCGGCGCCGCACCGTCGTCGGATCGGTCAGCGTCCAGCCTGGAACGGCTGCCAGCCCATCCGAATCGGTTCCATCCGAGACGCCGCTGACGAGCAGAAACTGGCACCTCGAAGCGGCGTCTTCAGTCCCTCGGGCGACTGCCGCACGGTACCGGTGCAGGGCGTCGCCAGCCGCGCCGTCACAGCGTTCGGCACGGTCGGCTTCGGCGACCACCACCAGCCGCTGCGTCGCCTCGTCGCCCATCGCCGACTCCTCCGCGAGCGCGACGGCCGCATCGAGATCGGCGTTGCCAAACGGAAGCTCCTCCTCGAGTTCGCGGCACACGTCGCCGATCTCGGCGGGGGTCGCACGGATCGCCACACGGCGCGGCCGTGGCTCGGCGACGACGACCGACACCCGGTCCGCCGGCCCCATGCGGGCCGCTGCGGCGGCGAGGCCGCGGCACGCCGCGAGCCAGAGCGGCACGGCGTCCGGCCCCGCCGAATGATCGAGCACGACGGTCACCTCCGCAGGATCACGCGGGGCCACCGCAGCGCTGCCCGCGACCGGGCCGGCGACGCAGATCTCGACGAGATAGGTCGGCTGACCGGACCGGAACGACCGCACCGCCGACAGCCGGAGTGCCAGCGAATCGTCATGGCGAGACGCGGCCCCAGAGGACAAGGCCGCCACCAGATGCTCAGCCCGGAGACGGCCGACCGCAGCCAGCCGCTGCCGGCCCGGCGGCAGCGGCCACGCACGATCGAATGAGTCGGTGGCGACCCCCAGGGGCGGACGATCGACGGCCAGACCGGGAGCGATCGCCGGATCGACGAACGGCGGCTCGCCATGGGCCATTTCAAACGCCAGGTCGAAGCCGCGCATCCGTGGCACGCTGCGTCGCGCGTGCGCTGTGGCATCGTCGGGCACCACCTGCATGCCACCCGAGGGCCTGCTGCGGTCAAGCGCGGGGCCCACCGGCAGTGGTGCCCCGCGCACGGCAGGCAGCCCAGCGGCCGGTGCAGGGTTCGTTGCGACCACCGCATTTGATCGTGGCTCGGCCGCGGGGCGATCGGCGACGCCATCCAACGGTCGATCAGTGGCCGCGCCGGTCGCCACCGCACCTCCGGCGCCGGATTCCACATCGACACCATCGACCGGCCGGGGGCCACGCGTGGCTGCATGCCGTGCCTGCGGACGCTCGCGTGGGCCACGGGTGGCGAAGTCGGTGATCGAGACGCCCGCGCAAAACATCGCGATGACGAATCCCAACGCGGCCGCGACGGCCATGCCATCCCGAGCCAGTTCCCGCAGCCACCGCGCTCCCCATCCGCGTAGCTTCGCGTCGACCGGCCCGCCGACCGCTCGCGCCGGCGCCACCGCCTCCCGCACACGCACCCTGGCCGCCAGCCCGACCGGCATCGACACGTCGACGAGCATGCGGTCGATGGCACGTTCGTCGAAGAGCTGCTCAGGCTGCAGGCGATCCCCGAGCTGAGGCGGCACCTCCACGGCGCGCAGGGCCGCGTCGATCCACGGATCGGGGAAGGGCGCGTCGTGTGCCATCTCGGGAGGGGCCATCATCTCAATCCTTGCCCACCGACGACACATCGCCGAGCCGCGGCGACGCCGACGCGAGGAGGAATTCCCGCAGCCGCACCCGCGCACGACTGACCCGCGAGAGCACGGTGCCGAGCGGAATTCCCTGGAGATCGGCGGCCTCGCGGTGCGTCAGTTCGCCCACCACGACGAGCACCAACGTCTCGCGAAGTTCCACCGGCAACGCGCCGAGGGCCCGCTGCATCCGCGTTGAAAGCTCGCCGGCAAACGGCTCGGGATCCGGCGGCGCGACGAGCCGGGCCGATTCGTCGCCGAGCGTCGTCTGACCCGCGCCGTGTTTCCGCCAGTGATCCGCCACACGCCGGCGCAGAATGCCGAGCAGCCACGCCCGCTCGCTGCGGCCCGGATCGTAGAGGTGACGACTCACCCATGCTGACCGAAAGGTGTTTTGGAGGACGTCCTCCGCATCGTGCGCATCCCCCACCATGCGATAGGCGACGCGGTACAGGGTGGGCACGTGGTCGCGCGTCCATTGGTCGAATTGCGACGCACCGTCGGCGCCAGCGTCCGGAGCAGGGGGGGAGGTGTCGTGAGGCATCGAGCGGCCGCCTGTCCTCCCTGACTGTTCGCTCTGCGGCCGGCTGGCTATTCCACAGCGTGCCGCAGGGGCCTATCGGCCGGCCCCCTGAGGGCCCCGGGCAGCCCGTACTCCGGCCGCCGATACGGCCAGCCAATTCGGCACCTGGCCTGCCGAGGGCAGCTTCACCACCTTGGCCGAGCGGATTCCCGGGCAGGCGAGCACGGCCGCAATCGCCTCGGGCGACGGCTCCTGATCGAGGTTCAAGACGCCAATGGCATCACCGCCGGGAGTGGTGCGGCCCACCGTCATCTGCCCGATATTGACGCCCATCGCGCCGAATGCCGTCCCCACTCGGCCGATGATGCCGGGCACGTCCTGATGCGTGAAGACGAGGAGAATGCCGTCGAGGTATGCCTCGAGCCTGTGCCCCTCGAGCTGCACCAGCCGAGGCATGGCGTGGCCGAAGAGCGTGCCGGCTGCCCGATGCACCTGGTCACCGGCGACGAGATCGACGGCCACCACCGAACTGAACGCACCGGGATCGGTGCGGCTCTGCTCGACGAGGTCGATGCCCCGCTCCCGCAACAGCATCTCGGCATTCACGATGTTGACGTCGTCGAAGGCCGATTCGAGCAGGCCAGCCGCGAAGGCCGCCGTCACGAGCTTCGTGTTGCGGCCGGCCACCTCGCCCCGGTAGGCGATCGAGCACGACCGCGGCTGGGCCTCGTCGAGCTGGGCAAGCAGCAGCCCCAGCCGCCACGCGAGATCGAGAAAGCCACGCACGCCCTCGAGCACGGCGGGATCGACGGCACTCGAGTTCACCGAGTGCCGGATCGTGCCGGTCGAGAAGAAATCGACCAGCAGCCCGACGCCCTCCACGGCCACCTGCGACTGCGCCTCCTCGGTGCTCGCCCCGAGATGGGGCGTGACGAGCACGTTCGGCATGCCGAACAGGGGGCTTTCGGTGCAGGGCTCCTTCTCGAACACGTCGAGCGCCACGCCGCCGATCACGCCGCTCTGCAGGCCCTCCACGAGCGCCTGCTCGTCGTAGATGCCACCGCGGGCGCAGTTCACGAGCCGCACACCCCGCTTGAGCAGCGCGAGCTCGGGCCGGCCGACGAGGTGCCGCGTCTCGTCGGTGAGCGGCGTGTGCACCGTCAGGTAGTCGACCTCCGGGAGCATCCCCCGAACGGTCTCGAAGAGCTCGATGCCGAGCTCCGCAGCCCGCTCCGGCGAGAGGAAGGGGTCGTATCCGATCACCTGCATGTCGAACGCCCGGGCCCGCTTCGCGACCGCCTGGCCGATGCGGCCAAGGCCGACGATGCCGAGGGTTTTGCCCGCCAGCTGCACCCCCATGAACTTGTTGCGGTCCCAGCGATGGTCACGCAGGCTGGCATCGGCGGCGGCGACGTTGCGCGACAGGGCCAGAATCAGCGCGAAGGCATGCTCCGCGGTGCTCACGGTGTTGCCCGCGGGGGTGTTCATCACCACGATGCCCTGCCTCGTGGCGGCGTCTTTGTCGATGTTGTCGGTGCCCACGCCGGCCCGCACGATCGCCTTGAGGCGATGATTGCCGGCGAGCGCGTCGGCCGTGATCTTCACGCCACTGCGGCAGATCGCGCCATCATGGCTGGCCAGCGCCTGCCGGAGTGCGTCGCCCGACAAGCCGGTGCACACGTCGTACGTGATCCCGGCTGCGGCTGCCGCATCGAGGAGGGCGAGGCCATCAGGGCTGAGCGTGTCGAGCACGATGATCGAGGGCATGAGGATCCTTTCCGGGATGTCTCCGGTTGGCACCGGGGGGCGTCAGGCCCGACGGGCGTGCTGGAACTCGAGCATGTAATCGCGGAGCGCTTCGACGCCCTCGACGGGCATGGCGTTGTAGATGCTGGCCCGAATTCCGCCCACCGAGCGGTGACCCTTGAGGTCGACGAGGCCCCGGGCGGTGGCGCCCTTCACGAACTCCTTCTCCGTAGCCTCGTCAGGCAGCCGGAAGGTCACGTTCATCTCAGAGCGGCAGTCGGGCTTGGCATGCCCGGTGTAGAAACCGCCCGACGTGTCGAGTACGTCGTAGATCAGCTTGGCCTTCGCGCGATTGTGGCGGGCCATGCTCTCGAGCCCCCCGACCGAGTCGCGAATCCACCGGCAGACGAGGCCGAGAATGTAGACGGCGAACACCGGCGGCGTGTTCGGCCGCGAGCCGTTCTTCACGTGCGTGCGGTAGTCGAGCATGGTGGGGAGGTCGTCGCGCGACCGCTCCAGCAGGTCTTTGCGAATGATCACGGCGGTGACGCCCGCGATGCCGGCGTTCTTCTGCGCACACGCGTAGATCAGGCCGTGCTTCGCCACGTCGATCGGCCGCGACAAGAAGTCGCTGGAACAATCGCAGACGAGCGGCGCGTCGCCGACGTCCGGATCGTGCTTCCACTGCACCCCTTGGATCGTTTCGTTACTCGTGACGTGCACGTAGGCCGGCGACTCGGAGAGGTGAATCTCGCCGGCAGCCGGCAGCCGGTCATAATTGGTCGAGGCGCCGTCCCAGGCCACATGCACCTTGCCCTCACGGCGGGCCTCCTTGATCGCCGTCGCGCCCCACGTCCCGGTCACGACGTAGTCGGCCGCCCCCGACTGCCCCCGTAAGAGGTTCATCGGCACCATGGAAAACTGCTGGCTCGCGCCTCCCTGCAGGAACACGACCTCGTGGGAATCACCGATTCCTAGCAGGCCCTTCAGGTCGGCGAGTGTCTCGTCGAGGATCTTGTCGAACGCGGGGCTCCGGTGGCTGATCTCGAGCACCGAGATCCCTACGCCGGGCAGGGCGAGCAGTTCGTCGCGGGCCCGTTCGAGCACCTCGAGCGGCAGGACCGCCGGCCCGGGCGAAAAATTAAACACGCGATCGGCGACCGACACGAAACTGCGATCCGTCACAGGCATGACTCCAGGGCTGCGGACAGGCGGTCGGCCGGCCGGCGGAATCCCCGCGTCGTGCGGCGGTCACCGGACGGCGACCCGAGGCAGAATAAGAGGCCCCGGCACCACGGTCAACGGGCCAGCGTTCCCGTCGCAGGCGCCGATCCGTTGAGGGAGGCAACCTTGGCCGCCACGGTCGGCTGCTGTCCGTCGACGGCCAGCGCCCGGGAGTAGTTTTGCAGGGCCTGCGCGGAATCGCCGGAGGCCTCGCGCAACTGGCCCAGGGCCACGAGCGCGCGGGTGTTGTCAGGCGCGATCGCCAGGGCGTCGATCAGGTGGTTTTCAGCCTGCCGCGCGTCGCCATGCTCCTGGCAGAGCCGCGCGAGTTCGATCTGCGGATTTGGATTCCCCGGTTCCCGACGGGCCCACTCCTGGATCTGAGCCGTCGCCTCGGCGGTTCGATTCTCCTCGACCAACAGCACGGCGAGCGCCCGCTGGCAGGCTTCGTGGTTCGGCGCCCGCGCGAGGCAGAGATGGTAGTACTGCTCGGCGGTCTGCATGTCGGCCGGCCGGCCGAACAGCTTGGCCTGCTGGTGATATGTGGCCCCGAGGTTGTAGAAGCAGTCGGGGCTCCCCGGCTGCTTGGCCAGCGCCTGCTGAAAATGGTCGACGGCACCCTTGTAGTTGCCCTGCTGGTAGAGTTTCACGCCCTCGGCATTGTCGTTGCGCATCAGGCCGCCGCAGCCCGTCACCAGGCAGACACACACCATCGCGACGGCGTTCAGAATCACCGACTGCTTCATCGCCGGGACGGTACCGACGGGCCGACATCTGGAACAAGGCCAGCCCAGCCTGCGCAGCCTACGCATGGCTCTCCGGCTTCGGGCTTCCCATACACCGGCGTAGGACAGGGGTTCCGCCTGTCATGGAGCAGTTGGCGCACCGGCTCGGGGTTACCCCGTACCGTCTCGCCGGACGCTCACTGCGGGCTTGCTGTCGCGCCGTCGCCGCCGTCCCGGCGTCGCCTCCGGCTTACGGTCGCCAGGCACAGCCCGGCTCCCACGCCTGCGGCGTCAGGGCCGGAGGCCCGGGTGAACACCGGCCGACGGAGGTCGGCCAAGGGAAAATGGCAGGATGCCATGTTTCCCGTGAAGGGGCCCACATACGCCGTCTCAACGGCAGGGGTAACCCCTCGCCTACGTCTTTCCAGTTGAGGAGGCTTCGGGCTCCCCGTGTCCCGCTCGCCGGCGTATTTGACCAGCGGAGCCATGGATGGCGCAGCGCAGGCAAATCCGAGTGAGCCGGAGCCTGGAGGGCGAAGGCGAACGTCCGGCGAGCGGGATATGGGGAGCCCGAAGCCGGCGCGCTTCCAACGAGACGAACGTCCGGCGAAACGGTACGGGGTAACCCCGAGCCGTCGCCAACGCATTCCGCCGCCACGAGTTCAGCAATCTTCAGCCGTTCGCTGCGCGGGCGTAGCCCAGCGAGCGGACGACTTCCAGGACTTCGCTGCACGTGGGAAACATT
>CAMBSN010000088.1 GCA_945870505.1 Candidatus Kuenenia stuttgartensis
TCTCGGCCCTCCAGGCCTCGACTCTCTGCATGTCCGCTGCGCTTCGCCGGGCACCGATCCGCCGCAGGCGGATTGGTCGTGGCTACGCTTGCTTCCATAGCCCGCTCGAGGGCATGGGCAGCCCCTCGCTGTCTTCCTTCTGGCACAGGTTGGCAACCTGTGCTACGTGAGGCGGTTGAGTGACCAGGCACACGTCGTAGGTGCAGGTTGGCAACCTGCACCAGCACAACGCGGAGTCTGATGCGAGGAGCATGCCAACGCTGAACCGGCTCAGAGCAGGACGACCCGCTCGGCGTCGGGCTTTGAAGCCTTCGCGCTCCCGAGTCGGAGACTCTCGTGGCCCAGGTCGGCCAACTGTTTCTGGATGCTGTCTGCGAAGTGGGGCGACACCACGAGCACCATGCCGATACCCATGTTGAAGACCCGCTCCATCTCGTCGGCCGCGATTCCGCCGAGCGACTGCACCCAGGGAAACACCGGCGGCACATTCCACGAACCTCGCTCGAGCACCACCTGCACCGTGTCGGGCACGATCCGAGCGAGGTTCTCCACGAGCCCGCCCCCCGTGATGTGGGCGATCCCGTGGACGACCTGCTTCACGCGGTAGTGGCCCAGAACTGCCTTGACGGGCTTGGCGTAGAGCCGCGTGGGCGTGAGCAGGGCTTCGCCCACCGTTTGACCGCCCAGGGCCGCAACGCGATCGGTCACGCTCAATCCGCCGAGTTCGAAGACAGCCTTCCGCACGAGGCTGTAGCCGTTGGAGTGAAAGCCGCTCGAGGCGATGCCGAGGGCCACGTCGCCCGGCTGGATCTGGCGGCCATCGACGAGCCGCTTCCGCTCCACCACGCCCACGCAGAAGCCTGCGAGGTCGTATTCGCCGGGGTGATACATGTCGGGCAGGATCGCCGTCTCGCCACCGACAAGCGCGCACCCGCACTCCACGCAGGCGTCGGCGATGCCGCGGACGATCTGTTCGAGGAGGATCGGATCGTCTTTCGCGAGGGCTACGTAGTCGAGGAAGAAGAGCGGCTCCGCGCCGGTGCAGAGGGCGTCGTTGACGCTCATCGCCACGAGGTCGATCCCAACGGTGTGGTGCACGCCGGTGTCGACGGCCACCTTCAGCTTTGTGCCCACCCCGTCAGTGCAGGAGACGAGGAGCGGATCCTCGTAGCCGCGGGCGAAGAGTCCCTTGAAGTCGAGGGCGAAGAGGGCGGCAAACCCCCCCTCCTGGCTCATCACCCGGGGGCACTGCGTCCGCCGCATGTGCGCGGGCAGCCGCGCCATCCCCTCGCGATAGAGTTCGAGGTTCACGCCGGCACTGGAATAGGTCGCTCCGCTCACGCCGGTATCATCGCTGCCGGCGAGGGCGTCGCAAGGCCCGGTGGTATCATTCGTGGATGCCGCCGCGGAAGCCACCATCCCGAAAACGGACCACGTCCCGAAAGCCTCTGCCGCCGCTGCAGTTCACGCAGCCACTTCCCTACGGGGCGATCCTTCGCGACGGCGGTGTGCAGTTTGTGGTCTACAGTCGTTCGGCCACGGGGGTACGGATCCTGCTGTACGCCGCGGCGGGCGACGCCACGCCGGCGGAGTCGATCGACCTCGATCCCTCCCGCGATCGCTGGGGCGACATCTGGAGCGTGTTCGTGCCTGGCCTCGGGGCGGGCACGCTGTATCACTTCCAGGCCGATGGCCCCTTCGACCCGGAGCGCGGGCAACGCTTTGATGGCCGGGCCCGGCTGATCGACCCCTATGCCAAGGCGCTTGCCGGGAAGTTCGTCTTCGACGACGACGGCCTGCTCGTGCCTCCGCGGTGCGTGGTGATCGACGACGCGTTCGACTGGCAGGGCGACCGCCATCTCCGCCGTGGGCTCTCCGACACCGTCATCTATGAGATGCACGTTCGTGGGTTTACGGCGAGCCCGTCGAGCGGCGTTGAGAATCCGGGCACCTATCTCGGCGTCATCGAGAAGATTCCGTACCTCAAGTCGCTGGGTGTGACGGCGGTCGAACTTATGCCTGTGCACGAGTTCGCTGCCGCCATGCCAACGGCCGACGGCATCGTGCGACCGAACTACTGGGGCTACGATCCGCTGGCCTTCTTCGCCCCGCACCGCGGCTACGCCGCCGATTCCGCGCCAGGGGCGCAGGTCCGCGAGTTCAAGGAGATGGTCCGAGCGCTCCATGCCGCGGGTATCGAGGTGATCCTCGATGTGGTCTTCAATCACACCGCCGAGGGCAATCACCTCGGCCCCACGTTCTCCTTCAAGGGCCTGGAAAATCGTGTCTACTACATGCTCGGCGACGGCGGCTCCACGTATCGCAACTACACGGGGTGTGGTAACACGATCAACGGCAATCACCCGATCGTCCGCGAGCTGATCTTTCTCTGCCTGCGGAACTGGGTGCACAACTACCACGTGGATGGATTCCGCTTTGACCTGGCGAGCGTGCTGAGCCGCGACCGCAACGGCGACATCCAGCCGAATCCGCCCGTGGTCGAGGTGATCACCGAGGATCCATCGCTCGCCGACACCAAGATGATCGCCGAGGCCTGGGACGCTGCGGGTGCCTATCAGGTGGGCTCCTTTGCGCGGCTACGGTGGGCCGAGTGGAACGGCCGCTACCGCGACGACGTGCGCCGGTTCTGGCGGGGCGACTCGGCCCAGACCGGCCACCTCGCCACCCGGATCGCCGGATCGAGCGATCTCTACGCCGAACATGGCCGCCAGCCCTGCCACAGCATCAACTTCGTGACCTCACACGACGGCTTCACGCTCTCCGACCTCGTGAGCTATCGCGAGAAGCACAACGAGGCCAACGGCGAAGGCAATCGCGATGGCGACAACAACAACTTCTCCGAAAACTACGGCGCCGAGGGGCCGTCGCGCAAGCCCGACATCGAGGCGGTGCGAGCGAGGCAGATTCGCAACATGCTGGCCACGCTCCTGCTCAGCCAGGGGGTACCCATGCTGCTCTTCGGCGACGAATGCCGGCGGACGCAGCGGGGCAACAACAACGCCTGGTGCCAAGACAACGATGTCTCGTGGCTCGACTGGACCCTGGTGGAGTCGAATGCTGGCCTGGTGCGATTCGTGCGCGAACTCGTCCGCTTCCGCCTCGGCACCCCCACGCTCC
Organism: Candidatus Kuenenia stuttgartensis; assembly: GCA_945870505.1. Classification (GTDB taxonomy): domain Bacteria; phylum Planctomycetota; class Planctomycetia; order Pirellulales; family UBA1268; genus QWPN01. Next base: position 3,139 of record CAMBSN010000088.1, read on the forward strand.
GCCGGCGGACGTTCCTCAGCGGTGGCACGAGCGGCGCAGGGAGCCTGCCCGACGTGGAGTGGTTTGGCGCCGACGGAGAGCCGATCGACTGGCACGCGGCCGACGGCGGGATTTCCTGCTTCTTCGCCGCGCCGACGCGGGAACGGCTGGTCGCTGGAAACAACCTGGAGGCGGGCGGCATCGCGGGCGTGCCGCGGCACGTGCTGATCGTTGCCCACGCGGGTTCGGAGTCGGCGTCGATCATCCTTCCCCAGCCGGCGATCGTTCGGTCGCTGCCGTGGCGACTATTTGTGCATACGGCGCAGGCGTCTCCGAACGACATTTTTGCCGACGGCCTGGGCCCGCTCGTCGACGTGACGAAGCCCCTCGAACTCCCGGGCCGGTCGCTGGTCTGCATGGTGGCGAGCCCGGCCGAGGCGGCCACCGGGGAAGCTGCCGGGTAGGGCTCAGTTCCGCGAAACAGACCCCCGCGGGTAGGATGTCGCTTGTGCCGCCGCTGCGGTCCCTGTCACCCCCGAGGATGCCATGCCGATGTACCGCCCGCTCGTCCACCTTGCCCCCGTGATGCTTCTGGCTGGTGTGTTTGGATGTGACTCAGCCGCCCCTCCCGCCGTCACCGTCCGCCCGACGGCTGCCGCGACCCAGGTGGCAGATGCCCACGCGGATCACGGTCACGCCGATCACGATCACGATCACGACGAGCCGACGTCGTTTGCGGACGGCGTTGCGAAACTCAAGTCGCTTGGCGAGGACCTGGCCGAAAAGCTTGCCAACAACGCCGGCGAGGCGGCCGACGACGCCGTCCACGACATCGGCCATCTGCTGGAGGCCGTCCGCGAGCATGCGACAAAGGCGGGGCTCACCGATGCCGCTACCAACGCGCTCGATGAGCTGGAGGAGTGCTTCGGCAAGGTCGACGAGGCATTTCACTCGGCGGAAGAAAACGCCGATCCGAAGAAGGTGTTGGAGTCGGTGAAGGAGCGGCTCGATGCCGCATTCAAGGCGCTTACGGAGGTGAAGTGATGAGGTCAACTTTTCGTCACGCAGTGGTCGCGTGTGTTGCCCTGATGGTTGGAGTCGTCGCGCGGGCCGCGATGGCGGAAATCGACATGGCCGCCATCCGTGGCTCGGTGGTCTTGGCCGAGGAGCCGGCTGGCGTGCTCTCGATCGCCGACGCGAAGGCGAAGCTGACCGCGACACCGCAGGCCGTCGTGGTGGCGGGGCGGATCGGGGGCCGGGGCACCTCGCCCTTCGGGAAGAACGAGGCCACATTCTCGATGCTGGAGATTCCGACGGACGACCATGCCGCGAAGCCCGGCCACAAGCCCGATGACTGCCCTTTCTGCAAGAAGCGGGCGGCCAACTCGCCGATTGCAGCCGTGAGCTTCGCGGGCGCCGACGGCAAGGTGATCCCGCTCGACGCTCAGAAACTCCTTGGTGTGGCCGAGGGGCAGGACGTCGTGGTGCGGGGCAGCGGGTTCTTCGATCCCAAACTCGGCATCCCCGTGATCCAGATCAACGCCGACGGGCTCTATGTCCGTAAGGCGAAGTGATGGCGACACGGGCGGCGTTCAAGGAGTGGGCGGCGATCTGCCGGGCGCTGGCGACGGGCCGGCAGGACGTGATTCTGCGGAAGGGCGGAATCGTGGAGGACGGCGGTGAGTTTCGCCCCGATCATGCCTCCTTTCTTCTTCTCCCGACGTTCCTGCACCAGGCTCCCGAAAGCCTGATCCCCGAGGCCCGCGACCTGCTCGTGGGGATCGACGACGACCGGCCGGCTGAGGGGACGGTCGTATTCCGGCACGCGGCCACCGTCCGCGAGGCCCGGCGAGTACTGAAGTTCGACGACCTCGCTGCCTACCGAGGTCGCCATGTCTGGTCCGACGAGGTGGTCGCCGAGCGGTTCCACCGCTGGAAGGACGAACTGCATGTGCTCGTGGTGGACGTCTCTCCCCTGCCCTCGCCAATCACGCTGCCGTGGCACGAGTCCTACGGTGGCTGCCGGTCGTGGGTGGATCTTCAGGACGACGTGCCGGTGAGCGCGACGACGAGCGTTTCATAGCCGAGCGGACGCTCGTAGGAGACGGTCCTCTCCACACGCGGCTCGGCCTCGATCAGGTCGATCCGCTCCACGCGGTCGCAGAGGGCCTCGAGAAGGCAGCGGACGACGGTTCGCGAGTGGGCCGCGCCAAGGCAGAGATGCGGGCCAAATCCGAAGGCCACGTGGGGATTCGGCCGACGATCAAGACGAATGTCCCGCGGGCACGAGAACGCGTTCTCATCGAGGTTGGCCGAGGCCCAGCCGAGCGACACGCGACCACCCGGGGCGACAGGCACGCCGTGGACATCGCCCCCCACCGGGCAGACGCGACCGATGTGCGTCAGCGGCATGAACACCCGAAAGAACTCCTCGGAGGCGAGCACAATCCGGCCGCGATCCTCGCGGAGAAGGTCGAGGTCGTTGGGATGCTCGGCACAATGCCCAAGAATGCAGGCGACCGTGTGGATGATCGTGTCCCGTCCGCCCGCAAACGCGAGGTTTGCGAAGCCGACCATTTCACTCCGCGACAGTTGCCGGTCGCGAAACCTCGCCTGGATGAGCAGGCTAAAGAAATCGTCTCCGGGGCTCTTCTCGGCCCGGTCGAAGCACTCGTGCAGATAGGCATCGAGCACACGGGCCTGGAATACGCCGTTGGGCCCGTGGAACACGTGCACCCCCCAGGCGATCCACCGCTCGGACTCCTCTTCAGGCATGTTGAGCAGCACGCTCAGCGCCCGCGACTGCAGCGGCAGCGCAAACTCGCCCACCACCTCGAGCCGTTCGCGGGTCAGGGCCTTGTCGATCAGCTGGCGAATGATCGTGTCGACGCGTTCGCCGTAGGCTGGCTCACGGGCTCGGAGAAAGAACGGCTCGACGAGTTCGCGGTACTCGCTGTGGTCGGGTGGATCGGTCTCGATCGGTAGTTGGCGATCCGGCCGCAGGGCCTCTTCCGACGGGATCGGTACCCGGTACGCCGCGTCGGAACTGTATGTTCGCCAGTCCTTTGCCGCCCGGCGGACATCGTCGTGCCGGAGAAGCATCGGGATCGTCTCGCCGGCATCGACGATCGGCAGCACGCCGTCGTGGCGTCGTCGTTCGCCAAAGGGGTCGGGAATGTCGGTCATCACGGTCGTTGCCAGCTGTTAGCGGACCACCCGTGCGCCGCCGCCCTTGATCTGCTTCTCGACCTCCGCCCGGGTGGCCATCGAGGTGTCGCCCGGAGTGGTGCTCGCCAAGGCGCCGTGGGCGGCCCCGTAGTCTACCGCCTTCTGCGGGCAGTTGAATTCCAGAAAGCCGAAGGCCAGGCCGCTGGCGAAGCTGTCGCCGCCGCCGACACGATCGAGGATTTCGAGCTCGGGATACTTGAGGCTGTCGTAGAACTTCCCGTCGTGCCAGCAGATGGCGCTCCAGTCATTCTTCGTCGCCGTGATCACCCGGCGGAGCGTGGTGGCCGCCACCTTGAAGTTCGGGAACTCCTTGACCGCCGTCTCGATCATCTTCCGGAAGGCGTCGGTCTCGATCTCGCTGATGGTGTGATCGACTCCCGCCACCTCGAAGCCTAGCGACGCCGTGAAATCCTCCTCGTTGCCGATCATCACATCCACGTGCTTCGCGATCTCACGATTCACTTCACGGGCCTTCGCCTGGCCGCCGATGCTCTTCCAGAGGCTGGGCCGGTAGTTCAGGTCGTATGACACGATCGTGCCGTGTTTCTTTGCCGCCTTGACGGCCTCGATGGTGAGGGCCGCCGTCGTCTCCGAGAGGGCGGCGAAGATGCCGCCCGTGTGGAACCAGCGGACCCCGAGCTTCCCAAAGAGGTGATCCCAGTCCACGTCGCCCGGCTTCATCTGGCTGGCGGCCGTGTTGCCCCTGTCGGGCACGCCCACTGCCCCGCGGATGCCAAAGCCCCGCTCGGTAAAGTTGAGGCCGTTGCGCACCGTGCGACCAATGCCATCATCAGCCCGCCACTGCATGAAGTCGGTGCAGACGCCCCCCTGCATAATGAAGTCTTCAACGAGGTGGCCCACCTCGTTGTCCACGAAGGCGGTCACGACGGCCGTCTTCAGGCCAAAGCACTTCCGCAGGCCGCGGGCGACGTTGTATTCGCCGCCCCCCTCCCAGACGGCGAAGTGCCGGGCCGTGCGGACCCGGCCCTCGCCCGGGTCGAGCCGAAGCATGACCTCGCCGAGCGAGACCTGATCGAAGGCGCAGGAGTCTTTGGGCTTGATGGGGAGCGACATGGGTGGCCTTTCGTTGCGTGGTGTGGGAGCAGGTTGGCAACCTGCTCTACGGTGAAGATTGGACGCAGGTTGAAAACCTGCGCTACGGGGGATTCGTAGAACAGGTTGTCAACCTGTTCATTCAACGGGATGTCAGGCGACTGGCAGCGCGGCGGGATCGAGCGGCTTGAGGCCGGCCTCGAGGGCGATCTCGTTGAGCGCCTCGACCTCGGCCTTAGAGAAGAGCAGGCCGCTTGCCTTCTCGCTCCGCTTCGCCGCCTCGGCCTCGAGCTGGCCGGGAAGCATGCACTTCTCATTGCCATGGCCGAGGATGTCGGCGAGCACGGCCTTCACGTTGTCGGCCTGCGAGCGGCCCTTGGCGAACGCGCCACCGCTCATCGCCTCCGGGTGGATCACCTGGAAGAAGAACGCGCAGTTCTGCTTCTCGCCCGCCACCGGGGCCCGGCTGCGGAGTGTCGGCAGCGACCCGCCGATGAACCCGGCCACGATCTCATTGATCAGCGACAGTCCATAGCCCTTGTGGTCGCCGAACGGGATCAGCGACACCGCCTTGTCCGGGTCGGTCGTCGGCTGGCCGTCCTTGTCTACCGCGGCGTTCGGCGGCAGCGGCTTGCCTTCACGCTTGAGCTGCTGCACGCGGCCCATCGCGATCACAGAGGTCGCCCAGTCGATCACGATCGGATAGCCGATCGCCTCGGTCGTGGGAAAACCCCAGGAGTGCGGATTCGTGCCAAGCGTGGGAAACACGCCCTTGAACGGCACCACCTCCCCCAGCGACGCGGTGCAGTTGGTGTAGGCGATGTAGCCCTTCTTCGCCGCCTCCATCACGTAGCCGCCGCCCCAGAGATAGTGGAAGGCGTTGTCGATCGACACCGTGCCGCAGCCGTAGGTGTCGGCGAGCTTCATGCAGGTGTCGATCGCCTCCCAAGCCACCGCCTGCCCGAGCTTCTTCTGAGCGTCCCAGGCCTCGGCCGCCTTGAACCGGCTGGGTAGACGCTTGATCGACGCCTGCGGCACACACCCACCCGCCTTCGAGCCGAAGAGTTCGTCAAGGTGCAGGGCCTTGATCGCGTTGTGGGTGCGGATGCCGTGACGCGTCGCCGCGGTGGCAAGCTTGGCCGCGTGCTCGGCCTCGGCGGCGTCGAAGCCGCGGTGGATGTAGGCGGAGCGGACGATCGATTCGTGGGCTTCTACCGAGACGACGTGGAAGGTTTCGGACATCGGTGGCAGGAGACTCCGTGAGTTCAGGCTCGTGGTGGGGGGGACGCCGGGACGGTGCGAGTTCCCTCGCCAACGGCCGGGGCGGCCGACGCTCGGGATCCTCGCACCGATCCCGGCGTCTGCCGCAGCTTTGTTTAGACGACTTTCGTGACAGGCACTTCGGGGTTTACTTGGGCGAGCGGCTTCTCGCCGTGCATCGCCCGGATCAGGTTGGTGACGGCCGCCATCGCCTGACGTTGCACGCTCTCGTGCGTCCGCGAGCCGACGTGGGGCGTGACCAGGCAGTTGGGTAGCTTCGTGAGCGGATGGTCGGCCGCCGGCGGTTCCTCGTCGAGCACGTCGGTGCCGTAGCCTCGGACCTTGCCGGAGGCGAGTGCGGCCGCCATGTCGCCGGTGTTGACGATTTCGCCGCGGGCGCAGTTGAGGATGATCACGCCAGGCTTCATGTTCGCGATCGTCTCGGCCCGGATCATGTCGCGGGTCTCGGGCGTGAGGTTCGTGTGGAGCGAAAGGTAGTCGGAGGCGGCGAAGATCTCGTCGAGCGTGGTGGCCCGCGGAATCCCCTGCTCCTTCGCGAAGGCCTCGTCCCAGTAGACGTCGTAGCCGATCGGCTTCATTCCGAAGGCCTTTGCCCGGATCGCCACTTCCTTGCCGATCCGACCCATGCCCACGATGCCGATCGTCTTGTCGAACAGTTCGTGGCCGGTCTGCCGCTTCCAGCCGCCGCTGCGGACGGAATCAGTATGGAAGAGCAGGTTCTTCTCGAGGGCCAACAGCAGCAGGAAGGTGTGCTCTGCGACGGTCGTGTGGTTCACGCCGGGCGTGAAAAGCAGCGGGATGCCGAACTCCGTGCATGCCTTGACGTCGATTTTGTCGACACCGATGCCATACTTCGAGAGCACCTTGAGCCGTGGCCGGGCCTTCTCCAGCACCGCCCGCGTGATCGCGTCGTCGCCGCAGATGAAGCCGTCAATGTCGCCCACGAGTGCGAGCGTGTCGGCCTCGGAGAGGGGACCGCGAGCCCGGATGACCTCCCAGTCGGTGGCGGCGAGCGCCTCATGGTGAGGGCCGGGCGTGTCCTGGAAAGAGGTGGTGGTGACGAGGATTCGGGTCGGCATGGCAAAGTTCCCGGGGTTTCGAGCCCGGAAGGTACCCCGCCGCGACCGAATCGACAATTCCTGAGTTCTGCAGTTGCGGTCCAAAGGGTCGGCTTACGCCCCATCCACAGATGGGCCGAGCGGTCCAACGCGTCGCTCGGTGACGAACGCGCGGAGCAGCGCTGCGTGCCGCCCGTTCCATTTCCAGAGGTGACAGCCGCGGCGGTCGAGCGTGGCAGCCCCCGAACAGCCCTCGCGGTGCAGCCAGTAGGCCTCGCCCCCGGCGAGCGGATAGTCCGAGAACTCAGCCCAGCGCTGTTTCGGGATCGCCGTCTTGATCCAGTTCCAGACGTTCACGTGGTGAATAAAGCCTTCGTCGGGTGAGCGGATGCACCACAGGCGGTATTCGAGCTCCGTGACGGCTTCGACTCGGTTGCCAGCAAGTGTCGACAGGTCGGGCACCGACGCCAGCATCTCCTCCACTGCCGCGATGCCCACCGCCGAGGTCGTGATCACGATGGCGGGATCCGGATCAGCGTTCGGCAGCACTCGTCGCGCCGCCCGCATCGCGTCGATCTCCGCAAGCCTTGACGCAAGCGACGCTGCGATGATCGACCGCTCGGCAGCCGACTCGGCCGCCGACACCGTAGTCGAGCGGAGTGGCTTCGAAAGCCGCCGGTCGTGCACGAAGTGCCGCAACTCATCGAGCCAGTCGCTGGCGTGTGTCATCGTGAGGATCGCCTTGGCCAGAAAAGCCGAACGGCGGGCCGGCGTGTCTCTTCGACATGCCGACCCGCCGTTGCCATGCTACCGTCGGGCTGCCGGTCTGCCTGCGGGCGAACGAGAGCAGCCCGGGAAGATTAGCGGCCGAACCGCTGGCGGAGCCACTCGTTCTTGCGGCGCTCGAGCTCGATGAGCTTGGCGATCGGGCCCTGACGGGTGGCACCAATCTGCTGGCTGGAGTACTGGGCCTGCGAGGCCGAGGTACCGATGACGATGGTCGCGAGCACGGCGACGACGAGGAGCATCCGATGCATGGGAGGAATCCTGAGTTGGGGAAGTGACACGAGCAACCGCACGACGCGGCCCGACATGAGCCGATCTCGTCGCACGATCGTGGGATCGGCGGTGTGGCCCTGCCGAATGCACGTGTGTTTCGGACCCCACTACCGCGGCTAAAACCGCCATCGTGTGATTTCGCGGAGCGTTGGGAATCAGCGACACGACCCGTCCCAAAGACCTGTCGAGGCGGGGCGAATTCCGTTTTTTTGCGGTCGCACAATTTGACGCGTTGGAAATCGCGTGCACCCGCTGGGCCGGCTGGAGGGATCGCGTCAGGAGGAGGGCTTCTTGATCGGGGCCACCGCCAGTGGGTCGTCTGGCCACTTGTGCTTCGGATACCTGCGGCGGAGTTCTTTCTTCACCGTCGGATAGGTGTTCTTCCAGAAACTGGCCAGATCGCTCGTGACCTGCTGCGGGCGGTGGTTTGGCCCCAGCAGATGAAGCACCAGTGGGATGCGTCCCCCCGCGATCCGCGGCGTCTCGGCGACACCAAGGAGTTCCTGGATACGGACCGCGAGGATCGGCGGGCCCGATGGCTCGTACTGCAGCTTGAACCGCTTTCCGTTGGGGAGGTCGAGGTGCGTGGGAGCGAGCCTGTCGATGTCGGCGAGTCGGTCGTACCCAACGGCACCCTGGAGCCGCGAAAGCCAATCAGCGGCCCGCAGTTCGTCGAGCGATCTCATGCCCGAACAGATTTCTGGGAGCAGGTTCTTGAGCATCGCGTCGTCGAGGGTTGGCAGCGCGAGGTCGGGCATCGTGGCGGCAAGCCAGCGGAGTCGGGCCAGGAACGCGCCCGCCGGGGAATCAACCGGAGGCATCACACGGTCCAACACGGCCGCAGCCTCGCGGGCGAGAAGGGCTGCTGCCGGAGCCTCGTCGCGGATCGCCGTCGGGGTCTCGTCGAGCACCAGATCCATCCACGATGTCCGCAGGCGTGCCTCTACCTGCCGCCGCGATGGATGAAAGAGCAACTCCTCGCCGCTCGTGAGGTTCGCCGTCGCGAGAGGTTCGAGATCGAGCCAGGTCCGCTCGACGGCGGATGCCAGCCGGACGTCGGCCTCGCCGCTCGAATCATCGAGGTCAATCGCGAGAAAGAGAGGCTCGCCGCGGAGCCGCGAAGAGTCGAGCCTCACGCCCCGGCCACCGACCATGGCAGCGCGATCCTGCGTGCCCGGTCGCAGCTTTGCGAGGCGGTCTGGGAAGGCCTCGAGCAGCGCGAGCATGAGGGCCGCCGTGGGGTCAGCCGCCCGCTCGGCAAGGGGCACGTCAACGAGATGGTAGAGCTGCTCGGCGACCCGAAGCACGTTGTGAGCTCCGCCCGAATGCGGCTCGAGGCCGGGGTCGCCGATCGGGATGCCGGCACGAAAGGCCTGCAGTGCCACCACGCGGTCGACGACGTCCGACCGCGTGCGGACGGTGTGGCGATCGCGGGGGCCGCCGCCACGCGGCGTGCGAAACGGATCCCGTTCGGAAAGGAGTGCCGCCGCCACCGAGGCCTCGCGGAGCACGCCGTGCCGCGCCCCGGCGAGCAGCAGCCGGGCGAGCCGGGGATGTGCGGGCAGCCTCAGCAGATCGTGGCCGAGCGACGTGACCTCCTCTCGGCCCGCGGCGGTGGTCGCCACGGCACCGAGGTGCGCGAGTAGGCTCCGCGCGGTGGCAATCGCCTCGGGCGGTGGCGGATCGAGCCATGGGAAGTCCTTCGCTTCCCCGAGCGCCATGAGCTGCAGGAGCGGGGCGGCCAGGTCGCCGCGGATGGCCTCGGGCAGGTCGGCGGCGGGGCGATGCTGGTGCGCCGACTCGTCCCAGAGTCGCCAGCAGATGCCAGGTGCCGTGCGGCCCGCCCGGCCCGCCCGCTGGTCGGCCGAAGCCTTCGAGATCGGCACGAGCTCCAGTCGGGGCAAGCCGGTGGCGTGGCTCACCAGGCTCTGCCGCGCGAGCCCCGAATCGATCACGGCCGTCACGCC
>CAMBSN010000089.1 GCA_945870505.1 Candidatus Kuenenia stuttgartensis
CCGTCGCCGCCGTCCCGGTGTCGGCTCCGGCTTACGGTCGCCGGGCGCGGCCCGGCTCCCAGCATCCTGCCCTTCGCTCGCTCGATGCTTCCTCCGCTTCGCCATCCTGGCTACGCGGAGGAAGCAACGCCGGCTCCCAGGCACGGGCAGCCCCGAGCGGCGGTCAGCACAGGTTGAAAACCTTTGCAACGATGAGTGGTGTCAGTCGTCGAGGCCGAACTGCCGGAGCTTGGTTCGGAGCGTTGCCCGGTCGAGGCCGAGGAGTTTGGCGGCGGCCGTGCGGTTGCCGCCGGCGTGGGCGAGCGCTTCGCGGAGGAGTGTGGCCTCGACGAGCCGGACAGCCCGGTTGTGGAGATCGGGCTCCGGTAGCCGACCGAAGGCCGCGCGGGCTGCCGCGGCCCAGTCCTTGATGGCGGCATCGACGCCGTGGCCGGCGGTCTCGAGCGGCCCGGCTCCGGTGGCGGTGACCTCACGTGGCGGTAGGTGCTCCGGCCGCAGCGCGGCGCCCCGGGCGATCACGGCGGCGTGCTCGACGGCCGCCCGGAGATCGCGAACGTTTTCCGGCCATTCGCGGCCCAGAACAGCCGTGAAAAACTCGGGCGACACCGCGGGCACCGTCGCCGCCTGCGTGGCGGCCGCATGCCGGGCGAGGAACGACCGCACGAGCGGCTCAATGTCGTCGCAGCGGTCGGCGAGCGCCGGGATCGCGATCGGGGCCGGGCTCAGGAGGGCGGCCAGACGTTGGTCTAGTGTCAGCGCCTCGGGGCCGAGCCTGCTCGCCACGATCAGCCGGGCGTCGAGCGGGTGTGCGGTGCCGCCGCGGAAGAGTTCGCGTGTCGCGATCACGTTGGCGAGCCGCACCTGCACCTCGGGCGGTGCCACCTCGATCGCCTCGATCAGGAGCGTGCCGCCGGAAGCGATTTCAAGAAGCCCCACTGCATCGCTGCTCCCAAAAAGTTCGCCGCCGATCGCGGTGGGCGCGAGAGCCGCGAGGTTCGTGGCGACGAATGGCCCGCCCGGTCTGGGGCCGTGGGCGTGCACGGCGCGGGCCGCGAGATCCTTGCCGCTTCCCGCGAGGCCCGTGATCAACAAGGGTCGCTCGTCCGCCGCGGCGGCGGCGATCCGCTTGTAGACCTCCTGCATCGCAGCCGACGATCCCACGAGCGGCGGCGGTGTCGCCTCGGGCTCACCGGCAGGCTCGCGTGGCAGCCAGTGCGACAGTGCCCTGGCGACCACCGCCGAGACGTGTTCAAGGTCGAATGGCTTCACGAGATAGTCGAAGGCGCCGGCGCGAACGGCGCGAACGGCCGTGTCGAGGTCGCCGAATGCCGTCATCACGACGATCGGGGCCGGCCCCGTCTCCCGCAGATCGGGAATGGCGTCGATGCCGTCGCGTCCGGGAAGGCGGACATCGAGCAGGATCGCGTCTGGTCGGGAGCGGGTCGCGGCGGCGAGGGCGTCGGCGACGTTTGCCGTGACGTCGACCGCATGCCCCTCGTCGGCGAGGAGTTCCCGCAGGCTCCAGCCGATGGCCGGCTCGTCGTCGACAACCAAAATACGGCTCATGCGACCGGCTCCTGGTGGCCCGAGGCGGTGGCGATCACCACCTCGGGCAGCGCGATCGTGAATCGCGTGCGGTCGTCGGCCCGCCGCCAGGCGAGCGTGCCGCCGTGCTGCTCCGCCACGGCTCGGGCCACCGAGAGCCCGAGGCCCACGCCCTCCTGCTTGCCGGTCACGAACGGCTCGGCGAGTGCCGTGCCGAGTTCCGGTGGCGGCCCCGGCCCGTCGTCCTCCACCGCGAGCGTGACGCGGCCGTCGCCGACCTCGGCGGCAATGGCCACGTGGCCGCCACCGCCGGTGGCGTCGATCGCGTTGAGGGCGAGGTTTACCAGCGCCGCCCGCAGCGCCTCGCGGCGGCCCATCAGGCTCGCGGCACAGTCCGGGCCCGCAGTGAGTTCGACGCCGATGTGGACGCACCGCGGGGCCACGAGATGGCAGACCTCTGCCACGAGTGCGTCAACGTCAACGGCCGCGGGCTCCGTGGTTGGCGGCTTGCCGAGGGCCAGCAGGCCGCGAACCTCTTCCTCGACGATGTCGAGCTGCCGATAGGCGACGGCGAGGCTGTCGTCAGGTCGGTGGGCGGAATCACCGCCCGGGCAGCGACGGCGGTGGAGGTCGATCGCGAGCCGAGCGCCGGTGATGGCGTTGCGGAGTTCATGGGCGAATCCCGCCGCGAGCTGGCCAAGGAGCCGCTGCCGCTCGCCTGCGACGAGCCGCGCCCTGAGCGACTCCAGTTCGCCGCTCATCCGCTCGACGCCCGCGGCGAGCCGGCCCACCTCGTCGCCATCGGGGTCGGCAGCCGCAGTCCCGAACTCGCCCTGCGAGATCCGCTCCACCCGCCGCTCGATCGCGGCGATCCGGCTAGCGATCCGCCCAGTGGTCGCCAGCCCCAGCGGCACGAGCACGGCGAGCGTCGCCGTAGCGACGGCAAGCACAGGCCAGGCCGCCGACCAAGTCGTGGCCGCGAGACGTTGCACCGGCGTGAGCACAAACGCCCGCTCCGGCCGCACTCCCGAGGCGCGGACGATCGCGACGGAGTGCCGCTGGCCGCCGATCGCGATCACCTCGCCGTCGCGTGCCGCCCGCAGCGTGACCGTCGCCTCACGGAGCTGCTCCGGCGTGAGGGTGGCGTCGGCCGGAGCGTCGTCCGCGTCGTCCCAGACCACGAGTTCGCTGCCGGTGAGTTCGCCGAGGGCGTCGAGCACGGCCGGCACCAGCGCGATCCGCGAGCGGTCGAGCACGGCCACGATCCGCTCGCGGCTGGTGCGGGCGGCGACGACGGCGCTGCGCGTCGCCAGCCAGGCCGCAAAGCTTACATTGGCGAGCACCGCGATCAGCACCAGCCCGACGACCGGCCAGACGAGCTGCGCGGAGAGCGTGCGACCTGGAAGCGGCATGGAAGGCTCGGTGCGGAAGAGAGGCAACCGCCGTCCATCGTACCGGCCATCGACATGGTCGGCCTCACGTGCGCCGGCTGTCTCCTGCCCGTATCATGGCGGCATGCACCCTCGCGTCGTGGTCGCCTGCCTGGTCGTGGTCCTCGCCGTTGCGGCCCGCGGCGACGCTGCCGACGTTCCCCGCGAACTCGTTGCCTTCGGGCCGCCGTCGGCCGAGCCGCTGGTGGCGGGCGGTGGTGGAGAGGCCTGGGACCGCGACCTGCGGGAGCGGGGCTGGATCCTGCGTCACGGCGGCCGCTGGCACCTCTGGTACACCGGCTCGAACCCCGATCGCGATCCCGTGCGGCGGCTCGGCCATGCGACGAGCGGCGACGGCCTCAACTGGACGCGGTCCGCCGACCCGCTCCTGCCCAACCGCTGGGTCGAGGATGTCTGCGTGGCGCAGGCCGGCAGGCCGGGCGGGGAAAACTTCCTCATGGTTGCCGAGGGTGAACATGACATCGCTCACTTACTCGCGTCGCGAGACCTCGCATCGTGGCAACCCTGCGGCCCGCTCGACATTCGCCTCGCATCGGGCGGGGTGATTCCCGACGGTCCGCGGGGCACACCCACGCTCTGGGTCGAACGCGGTTGCCTGTATCTGTTTTATGAGCGGCGGGACGACGGCGTCTGGCTTGCCACGTCGCGTGACGGCCGCACGTTCACCAACGTCAGCGACGAGCCGGTGCTGGCCTGCGGCCCCGAGGCTTTCGACCGCCACGGGATCGCCGTCGATCAGATCGTGCAGTTCGACGGCCGCTGGTACGCCTACTACCACGCCAGCCCCGATTCCGATCGGCAGACGTGGCAGACTTGCATCGCCGCGAGCACCGATCTCATCCATTGGGAAAAGTGGGTGGGCAATCCCGTCTTGCCGGTTGATCCCGCTCATCCGAAGCGGTCGAGCGCGACCGTCATCCACGACGGTGAGCGGCTGCGGCTCTACACCACGCACCCCGACGTCCGCGTGCGGTTCTCGATCGATCCTGTCGCGGCCTGCCGGCTCAGGCGCTGACCGGGTCGATGAACATCGCCCGGGCGTTGCCGTGGCAGACATCCGCGACCACGGCATCGAGCCAGTCGCGGCGGTCGGGGAGCCGACCGCTGGCCACGTCGCTACCCAGCAGGTCGCAGAGGATCCGGCGGAAGTATTCGTGCCGCGGATACGAGAGGAACGACCGCGAGTCGGTAACCATCCCCACAAACCGCGCGAGCAGGCCGAGGTCGGAAAGCATGTTCATCTGGTCCCGCATGCCCCGCTCCTGATCCATAAACCACCAGCCGCTTCCCCACTGCATCTTGCCGGGGATCACGCCATCCTGAAACGAGCCCGGCATCGCGGCAAAGACGGCGTTATCGGCGGGGTTGATGTTGTAGAGGATCGTGCGGCCGAGGGTGTTTTCGCCGGAGAGCCGTCCGAGGAAGCGAACGAGCCCGGGGCCCTGGGGCAGGTCGCCGATCGTGTCGCAGCCAGCATCGGCGCCGAGCCGCTTCGCGAGCAGCAGGTTCGGATCGCGGAAGGCGCCGAGGTGCAGTTGCGTGACGAAGCCCCGGGCATGATTGAGCCGGGCGACGTGGAGCACGATGGACGTGGCGAAGCGATCGGCCTCCTCGGGTGTGGCGGCCGTGCCGGCCAGGGCCCGCTGCCAGATCGAAGCCGCCTCTGCGTCGGTGCAGTGGGTGGCGGCGAGCACGTCGAGCCCGTGGTCGCTCGCCCGGCAGCCGGCGGCGGCGAAGTCGGCGTGCCGCCTGGCGAGCGCCGCGAGCAGGCCGGCGTGGGTGTCGGTGCCGATCCCGGAGATGTCGGCGAGCTTCTTCGCCCAGGCCTTCACCTTCTCGGGCTGGTGCACCTTGCCAGCCACGTCGGGGCGGAAGGTGGGCACGACCTTTACGGGGAAGCCCGAGGCGGCGATGCGCGCGTGCCAGTCGAGCGGATCGACGGGATCGTCGGTCGTGCCGACGAGCGCCACGTTCATCTTCGTGAGGATGCCCCGGGCGGTGAGCGGCCCGCTGGCGAGTTGGCGATTGGCTTCCGTCCAGACCTTTTCGGCGGCGGCGCCGTCGAGGAGGTCGTCGATCCCGAAGTGGCGGCGGAGTTCGAGGTGGGCCCAATGGAAGAGTGGGTTCCGCAGCGTGTGCGGGACCGTTTCTGCCCAGGCCTGGAACTTGTCCCGCGGCGTGGCGGAGCCGGTGATCCGCTCCTCGTTCACGCCGTCGGCCCGCATCGCCCGCCACTTGTAGTGGTCTCCCTCCAGCCAGGCGGCGTGGAGGGTTTCGAACCGCCGGTCTTCAGCGATGTCTTTCGGGCTCAGGTGGCAGTGGTAATCGACGATCGGCTGCGCCGCTGCCACCCGGTGGTAGAGGTCAGCCGCCACCGGGGTGGAGAGCAGGAAGGCGTCGTCGCAGAATCCCATGGTGTTCCTAGCGCTTCACGAGGGCGTCGCGGATCTCGCGGAGCAGCACCACGTCTTCCGGCGGCGGCGGCGGGTCCGCGGTCGTGACCGTGTCGAACTTCGCCTTGGCGGAGTTGAGCGCCTTGATGACGAGGAAGATCGCCCCGGCCACGAGCAGGAAGTCGACCACCGACTGGATGAAGGGACCGTAGTTGAGGATCGGGTAGTTCTGGAAGACCATCACAGGCTTGCCGTCATCCATCACCATCGTGCCGTCGGGATTGAGCTTCGGGGCCTCGGTGTTGATCTTGTAGGCCAGGTCGGTGAAGTTCACGCCGAACTTGCTCGTCAGGAGGTTGAGCGGCGGCATGATGATGTTGCCGACGAGTGAACTGATGATCTTGCCGAACGCGCTGCCGATCACCACGCCGACGGCGAGATCGATCACATTGCCGCGCATCGCGAAGTCACGAAACTCTTTCAGAAGGCCCATCGTGGTCATGCTCCAGGGTGTCTGGTCGAAGGGCGACAGTATGCCGCGGCACCGCTGGCCGCTTCAACAGTCGCCATCTCGGGGTGGTGGCGGGTAGATTGGCTCACCGTCCTCGACACGCCCGGTGCCGTTCCGCATGTCCACCATCGGCCTCGCCCTCTCCGGCGGCGGATTCCGCGCCACGCTCTACCACCTCGGCGTGATCCGCTACCTGCGGGACAGCGGTTCGCTGCCCCTGATCGGCGACATCGCGGCGGTGTCTGGGGGCAGCATCGTGGCGGCCCACCTCGTCCTCAACTGGGATCGCTACAACGGGACTGACGCTGAGTTCGCCGAGGCGGCCGGCGAGGTGATCCGGTTCGTGCAGCACGACGTCCGCAACCGGATCGTCCGCCGCCTGCCGCTGCTGTTTCCGATTCGGCTCGTCGGCAAGCTCACCGGCTGGTCGGCCGCGAACTTCACCCCGAACGCGCTCCTGGAGAAGTACTACCGCACGTTTCTCTACGGTGACCGCCGGCTCTTCGAACTCCCCGAGCAGCCGGCGCTGCACATGCTCGCCACGAACGTCAGCGACGGCGTGATGGCGGTGTTCAACCGCGAGGGCCTGCACATCCAGAAGCGGGAGCGGGGGGAGACCGATCCCTTCCGGCACATCGCGGGGCAGACGGCCACCCTCGCGAAGGTGGTGAGCGCCTCCTCGGCATTTCCGGGTTTCTTTCCGCCGGTGGAGATCACCGCCCGCGATCTCGGTGTGCACGAGGGGCAGTTCCCGACAGAGTCTTTCACCGACGGCGGGGTGTACGACAACCTCGGCATCCGCGGCTTCGCCTGGCTCACCGACCAGCACGGCCGGTCGTATCACCGAGTGATCGTCAGCGACGCCGGCAAGCCGTTTCAGATTCTTGGCAACGCCCCCCTGGGCTTCATCGCCCAGTCGATCCGGGCCACCGACATCCTCTGGGACCGCGTCTGGCAACTGGAGCGGGAGAACTTCGGCGACCAGAACGGCTACCACTTCCTGCCGGTGACGCACGTCGTCGACGCCCATGAGGATCCGCACGGGCTGCATCCGGTGGTGCAGGCGGAGGTTTCGGGCATCCGTACCGACCTCGACCGGTTTAATGATCTGGAGGTCAACGCACTGGTCGCGCATGGCTACGAGGTGGCCCGCAGCTTCCACCGTCGGATCGGCGCGAAGGCGCTCCGACCGATTCACGACGGCGCGCCCTGGGAGCCGCTGCCGGGTCGGCATTCGGTGGTCGTGGCGGCGCCGCAGTCGACTGCCCACGGCACCGCACGAACCACGGGCACGAGCCCGCCGGCTCGGCTGGCCGAACTGCTCCGGCGGTCTAGCCACCGGAAAGTCTGGGCGACGCTGCTCGACTGGAAGGACTGGCCGAGCTACCTGTATCTGGCGCTCGGTCTGCTGCTCTTTGTCTACCTGCCGGTGCGTTTCTACACGCTGCACCGTCGCGCCGAGATGCTTACGAGCGTGATCGATTCGATCGCCAAGGGCGATCCCGACATCCGCCTCGTGCTCGACCTGGTGGAGAGCGACCCGGTCGCCGGCTGGCAGAAGCTCGACGTCACCGATGCCGCCGAGCCGACTATCGACGACTACGCCGGCGTCGAGATCCTTTCCTACAGCCGGATCAACGACCTGCGGACGGCCTGGAGTGGCGGTCTTCGGCCCGATCGTGGCGGGCAGGTTCGCTTCCGCGACCGCGTGGTGATCCGCCTCACCGACGACACGCGACGGCAGAAGGGGGTCGTGTTTCGGACCGCGCTCCCGGTGGAGGGCGTTGAATACCGCCAGCCCAATGGTTCCTTGCCGGGGCGGGTGCGCCGTGTGAAGGAGCGGGTCGCCGACGGTTCGGAGGAGAGTCATTACGAGTATCACGTTGACCTGTCGGACGCCCCGGTCGGTGAGACCGTGTCGCTCGAGGTCGCGGCGGTGGTGCGGTACAAATCGCTTCCTGCGGGCCGGCTGCCTCTGGTGATGCAGTTCAATGCCGATCTGCTCACCGTCTGGATCCTGTTTCCCGATGACCATCCCTATCACCGCTACCAGCTCGTCACCTATCCACGCGGTCAGGACACGGCCCTCGAGCCGCTCACCTCGCGATACACGATCGACCATCCCTACGGCCGGCTGATCGGCTGGTCGGTGATCATGCCCCGGCAGGGGAGCGTGTATGAATGCCGCTGGTCGGGCAACTGATCCGCGGCGGCCCTCAGCGGCACAGGCGGAGCCCGGCCCACACGGCTACCAGTCCGGCGACATTGGTAAATGCCATGTAGGCGAACGCCGCGGCGGTGCGGCCCGATTCGAGCAACTCGACCGACTGAAAGGCGAAGCTCGAATAGCTGGTGAAACCGCCCAGCAGGCCCACGAGGAGCACCGTCTCCTGCTCTGGCGTGATCCCACGGGAGCGGGTGAGCGCGTAGATCGCGCCAAACGCGAACGAGCCGACCACGTTGGCGGTGAGCGTCCCCCACGGAAACGACGGCCCGAAGAGCTTCACGGCGGCCGTCGTGCAGCCGGCGCGGAGCAGCGTGCCGGCGGCGCCGGCTGCGGCGAGAGCGACGATCTGGAGGAGGTGGTTCATGCGGCGATCATGCGGTGTGCGCATCTCTCATCGACGGGCGGGTGGCTCTGGATTGCATGGCCGCGCGGCTGATCGCCAACATCCCGGAAGCTGTGGGGCTCTGGGCAGGACTGGCTACCTGGGATGGGCCGAACCGTCGGGATTGGCGTGCGTATTATTCCTTGTTCGGGGATGTTCAACCAAGGAGGGTTTCATCATGGACGCGCATTTCAACGAGTATCTGGCAGTGGTCGCCGGCATGCAGGATCTCTACGGCCATGCGGCCGAGGATCATCCGACTGAGTTTCACGACGAGGTCACGCCGCCCGCTGCCGCGGTCGAGTCGGTCGCCGCCTCGACGATCTGACGGGCTGCGGTGCGAAGGTCGGCGTACGGCTGATCAAAGAAGCCACGAGCCGTAGGCACATTCACGCTCCGAGCCATGCCCTGCCATCAGTTCGTTGGCCAGCCAGCGTCCACCGCCGGCAGTCCTTCGTGCCAACCGATTTTCCTCGCTACTTTACCGGGATGTAGGCGTTGACACCCACGGTCACCTTCTTGCCATTCACCACGCAGTCGGTTTCCTTGTTTCCGTGGGTTGAGGCGACCACCAGCGTTTTGCCGCTGGCCGATCGCTCGGGCTTGGCATTCATCGGGATTCGCAGGACCAGCTCATCGCCGACGATCTGTGCTGAAAAAGCCATGGATTCAATCCTTGGGAGTGTGTGACGGGGCTGCACTTACTGGTCTCGAGCCCGCGACCTATTCTTCCATGGATAGGATTTCAGAAGCCACCCTCAAACCGGAGCTTTTCCCATGAGTGAACACACCTACAAAATGATCGAACTGGTGGGCTCTTCCCACACGGGCATCGAGGCGGCGGTTCAGAACGCCATCGCCAAGGCCGAGATCAACGAAAGCAAGATGCGCTGGTTTGAGGTTGTTGATACCCGGGGCCACATCGAGAACGGCAAGGTCGCTCACTGGCAGGTGCGGGTAAAGATCGGGGTCACGCTGGACGACTGATGAGCCACCGCCGCATGTGGCCGGCCATGGAGTGATTCAGCCGGGAAAACAGTGGCCAAAGGCTTGAAGCCGGCTGAGGGTGAAGCAGTGTTCACTGTCGAGCCGGAAGTGGAACTGCCTGAATCAGTCGGGTTCAACGTAAGAGAGCTCTCGCGAGCGGAGGACCTCATCGATGACAACCTCGAACTCATCAAACAAAAATGGGCCGAGCACCTTGGCTGACCGTGCCCTCAAGGCATGGCATGAGCGGAGGATGATCTTTGTCAGGTTCGCCAGCGGTCATGAGGTGAGTTTTCCCACCAAGGGCAACTCGCGGCTGGAATCTGCTGCCGAGGAAGATGTGGGCTGTATCGAGATCTCTCCATTCGGGCTGCACTGGCCGACGCTCGACGAGGACTTGTCGTTCGCGGGAATCCTTGAGGGGCGTTACGGTCAACGATGACCGTAACGCCAGCGATCGATGGGGGAGAGCGCATTCGCCGCCCGATCGTCCAGCGAATACTGTAGGGGACGATGTTTGCCGCCACATGGTCGCAAGAAAGCGACTCAAAAAATGACTCACTCTCCAATCCGCACGGGGTCGCACGGGGTTCGCGGTAGAATGAGGTCGTTGCTTGGTAGCCAAGGAAACCGCCGTGATCGCGAACCGTCTGCTCGACGAACTCAAGGAACGGCTGACATCAGCCTACGGCCATCGGCTGCACGCCGTGGTGCTGTTCGGATCCGAGGCCCGGGGCGAGGCCGGGCCGGACAGTGACATCGACGTGTTGGCAGTACTCCAAACGCAGTCCGGCGACTATGGCGATGAGTTGGAGCGTGGTCTGGTCGCGGTGTATCCGGTTGCCCTGCGACTCGGTCGCCGCGTGAGTGTGAAGCCGCTGACACGCGAGGAATATGAGCATGGCGACAGCCCTCTGCTTCGCGAGGTGCGACGGTCGGGCATTGCGGCATGAAGGATTTCATTCGCAGCCAGTGGATGAAGGCAGCGCGTTCCCTTGCTGCGGCCCAGGCGATTCTCTCGACCGACCCTGATTCATCGGCGTCGAGGGCCTACTATGCGGCCTTCCACGGCGTGACCGCCGTGCTCGCGGGACGCGGCATGGAGTTCACAAAGCACACTGCCGTGAGGGCGGCTCTGCATCGGGACCTCATTCAGGCGGGGCTACTGCCGGCAGATTTGGGGCGAGACTATGACTTCCTCCTCGATCTTCGCGAAACGGCCGACTACGGCGGCGTCGCCGAGGCGTCGCTGGCGAGTGCGACGAAGGCCATAGAGAAGGCATGAGCTATCCTGGCCGCGATCGAGCCTTTGTTACCGGATGACGCCGTCGGTAACGCTTGATGAACGCTGCTCGGTGCGGCTCCATGCGAGCCGGTGCGGGACCCTGCAAAGAAAGCTCCCCGAGTAGGATCGAGAACAGCCGGCGTTTTCTTCGGGGAAAAGGCCTTTCTTTGGTGAGGGCGACGCAAAATCCGACGCACCTGGGAATTCGCAGAGGCCGCATGAGGCCGCAGCGGGCGGGGTATCGCCAGCTTCCTGCGATCGAAACGGATAGGATAAAACTTGATCAAGAAAGCAGCGGAGAATTTCGTATGCGAACCTACACGGCCGTCATCGAGCGGTGCCCCGACACGGGCCTCTACGTTGGATATGTTCCCGGCCTTCCCGGCGCGCATTCCCAGGGCGAAACGATCGAAGAACTGAATCGGAATCTGGCCGAAGTCATCGAGATGCTGCTCCAGGATGGCGAGCCGGCCTTGGAATCCGAGTTCATCGGAACCCAGACGGTTCAGGTGGGCTAAGCAGTGGCGAAACGCAAGTTGCCGATTCTCAAGCCGGCGGAAGTCGTGATGAGACTCGTTTCGCTCGGCTTTGAAGAGGTTTGACAAAAAGGGTCGCACAAGCAGTTCCGTCACGCGGACGGCCGCTGCACGACAGTTCCGTTTCACAAGAGCCTTGACGTTTCCCCTATCCTATTGCGGCAGATTGCCCGCGACATCCAGATCACGGCCGAGGAACTCGTCGATGCCTGATAGGCGTCGCACAGAGATCGTGTGCTATCGCAGTCTGCGGGTTCGTATGAGCGGGCGAGCAGTGGCCGCGATGGCGGATTCTGAACCGTCGAGGATCGACCGTCTGCTGTTGTCGTTACCGCTCCATGCGAACCGGTGCGACACGCTGCGAAGAAAGCTCCCCGAGTAGGATTCGGAACAACCGCCGTATTCTTCGGGAAAACGGGGGTGTCGTCAGGAAGGCGACGCAGAATCCGACGCACGGGGAACTTCGCGGGAGGCCGCAGGAAGTCGCACTCTGAGATCCCCGAAAAGAACTCTCGTCCCTGGGGCGGGCCGTCTTTGAATTGCCTTGGCGTGCCACTCGACGCGGTGTACGCTTGTGCGTATGGTCACTCTTGCCGAGATCGAGTCTGCCGCTGCCGGCCTCTCGCCTGCCGAGAAACAGGAACTGATGCTGTTTTTGGCGTCGCGACTCCGGGCCGAGGGCGCTCTGCTGCCCGAACCGCGGACGTTCACGCCCGATGAGATGGCCGGCTGGATCACGGAAGACGAGGCGGATATGCGCCGGCTTCGAGCGCGGCCGTGAGGCTGTTTGTCGACTCGAGTGTGCTGATCGCTGCGGCCGCGTCGGCAGAGGGTGCCTCCCGGGAGGTCTTTCACCGGGCATCGACGCGAGACTGGCGTTTGATCACGACGCCCTACGCGGTTGCCGAAGTCACCAGGAATCTGGCAGGCTTCGCCGCCCCGGTGACGGCCACGTGGCTGCGGCTGAGAGCTCGACTCGATCTGGTCGACGATGTCTTGACGATCGACAAGCCGGCCGTGTTTCCCGTAAACAAAGACCGGCCGATCCTGTTCAGTGCCCTGGCGACGGCTGACGTTCTATTAACCCTCGATCGCGCCGATTTTGGCCGCCTGCTCGGCACCCATTTCTACGGCCTTACGATCATGACGCCGGGCATGTGGCTCGTGCGGGAGACCGAAGCCGGCGGCGAGGGCGCCTCCTGAACCGAAACGGATCGAGACGGGCAGCGGAGTCGGCGCGGCTCTATGCGAACCGGTGCGACACGCTGCGAAGAAAGCTCCCCGAGTAGGATTCGAACCTACAACCTAGCGGTTAACAGCCGCTCGCTCTACCGTTGAGCTATCGGGGATCGAAGTTCCGAGAGTAGCGAATTTTTTGGGTAGAATCGATATCCGGCGGCCACGGCCGCAGGACGTCAGGATTC
>CAMBSN010000090.1:0-12608 GCA_945870505.1 Candidatus Kuenenia stuttgartensis
GACGACCTCCGGGTTCACAAGCCCTACATCGACGCCGTCACCTACGACTCCCCCTTTGCGAAAGCCTCGCGGATGCGGCGGGTGACCGAGGTGATCGACTGTTGGTTCGACTCGGGGGCCATGCCGTTTGCCCAGTGGGGCTGGCCGCATCGCGGCCACGCTGAGTTCGACGCCCAGTTCCCGGCCGACTTCATTTCAGAGGCGATCGACCAGACCCGCGGCTGGTTCTACAGCCAGCTGGCGATCAGCACGCTCCTATTCGGGGAGGGTGGCCGCCCCTACCCACATCCCTTCAAGACCTGCATCGTCCTCGGCCACATGCTCGGCGAAGACGGGCAGAAGATGAGCAAGAGCAAGCGGAACTACCGCGAGCCGGCCGAGATTTTCGACAAATATGGGGCCGACGCGCTCCGCTGGTTCTTTCTCGCCAGCCAGGCCCCGTGGACGAGCATCCGCTACAGCGAGCGGGCCATCAAGGAGAGCATCCCCGAGTTTCTCCTTCGCCTCTGGAACGTCTACTCGTTCTTCTTGATCTACGCACGCATCGACGGGTTTGACCCCGGCCTGGTCCTCGCAGATCCCGGCATGCTCGAACACGCCGACCTCGCGAGAGCGCGCGGCTGGCGACCGGTAGCAGCGAGAGGGGAACTCGATCGCTGGATGCTGTCGGAACTCAACGCCGTCGCCGCGGCGATGACCGAGAAGATGGACGCCTACGACCACTTCGGCGCGGCACACCAGCTCTCGTCACTCGTCGATGCCGTGAGCAACTGGTTCGTCCGCCGCAGCCGCGACCGGTTTTGGGCTGCCGGCAAGGCCGACGGCGGGCCGGAGACCAATCAGGAGAAGCTCGACGCCTACTGGACGCTCTACGAGACGCTGATCACGATCGCGAAACTCGCCGCGCCGTTCGTGCCGTTCACCACAGAGGCGATCTGGCGAAACCTCGCCGGAGCCGCCTTCGACGGCAGGGCCACTGAGAGCGTGCATCTCACCGACTACCCCACGGGCAACGAGTCGCTCGTTGACCACGACCTCGTCCGGCGGATGGCGGTGGTCCGCGACGTTGCCTCACTCGGCCGAGCTGCCCGCGCCGCCGAAAAACTAAAAGTTCGCCAGCCGCTCCAGAAGGTCGAGGTGATCCTCGCCGACGCCCGGGCTGATGATGCGGCCTGGCTTGGCTCCCACGCCGATCTCATCTGCGACGAACTCAACGTGAAGCAGTTCGAGGTCTGCGCTGACCCCGAGCGCTACATCACGCGAGCGGTGCTGCCAGATCTCAAGAAGCTCGGACCCAAACTCGGCAAGGATCTGCCCAAGGCCCGCGATGCCTTGGCGAAGGCCGATGCGGCGGCGCTGCTGCATGCCCTGACGGTCCACGGCCGTGCGGAACTGCCCCTCCCGGGCGGTGGAGTGGCTGTGGTTGAGCAGGGCGACGTGCTCATCCGGACGACGGCGAAACCCGGCTGGGCGGCGGCGGAGAGTGGCCGCGCCGTGGTTGTGATCGCCAAAGACCTCACGCCGGAGCTGATCGCCGAGGGACTCGTTCGCGAGGTGGTCCACGTCATCCAGACGCAGCGGAAAGCGCTCGACCTCGAGTTCACCGACCGAATCGAACTCGTCTTCGCCACGGAATCGGCAGACCTCCGCACGGCCCTCGAGCGGCACCGCCACTACATCGAGTCAGAGACGCTCGCCGCGTCCGTCCACTTCGGTACGCCGCCCGCGGCCGCCGAACCGCACGACATCGACGGCCACCCTCTCGCGATCTCGGTCACCAAGTCAGAAACGAAAAACGGTGCCAGCCACCAAATCTAGGTAATCTGCGTAAAGCTCACTTACCCCTTTTACCCAGTTTTGGTGGCTGCCACCTTTTATGGAATCGCTTCGTCTGGCTGTCCTGCTCTCAGGCTCGGGCCGCACGCTCGACAATCTGCTGGAGCGGATCGCATCGGGCCACCTGGCGGCGACGATCGAACTCGTGGTCTCGAGCCGTGAAGATATCCGTGGCGTGCGGATCGCCAAGGCAGCCGGAATCCCCGTGAGCGTGGTTTCGCCTCGCGGGATTACCGTGGCGGATTTCAGCCAAGCGATCTTCGACGCCTGTGATTCATGTCGCGCTGAGCTCGTGGTCATGGCGGGTTTTTTGCACCTCGTCCGCATCCCGACCAACTTCGCCGGCCGCGTGGTCAACATCCATCCGTCGCTCCTCCCAGCGTTCGGCGGCAAGGGCTTTCATGGGATGCACGTTCACCGGGCGGTGATCGAGCGGGGCTGCACTCTCTCAGGGTGCACGGTGCACTTCGTGGACGACGAATACGACCACGGCCGGATTCTTCTGCAGAAGGCTGTGCCCGTGCTGTGCGACGACACCCCTGATTCGCTCGCAGCCCGCGTGTTCGCCGCGGAATGCGAGGCGCTTCCCGAGGCGATCGCCTTGATTTCGAACCGATCGCTATTCTGATCTTCTCCCAGGAGACCATTCCATGTCCCGCTCCCTCGGTAACGTGATCGCCGACTCCCTCCAACTATCGCTCGGCTATGGGGAGCGGCTCCTGAAAAATGTCCCGGCGGAACGAGCCGGCCGGTTTGCGGCCCCAGGCGGCGTGATCGTCGAATCCAACCACCCGGCTTTCATCTATGGACACCTGGGCCTTTACGCCCCCAAGATCCTCCGCCAGATCGGCCACCCGGCCCCGCCCATTCCCGACGGCTTTGAGCTCGCGTTCTCGAAGGATGCGAAGTGTGTTGACGACGCTGACGGCGACCTGTATCCGCCGCTCGATCAGGTCGTGGCCTTCTTCCTGGAGGGGCACCGGATGACCACCGGAGCGCTCCGAAACACCCCGAACGCCACGTTCGACCAACCCAATCCCGCCGAGGGTCGGATGAAGGAACTCTTCCCGACCATCGGCTCGGTGCAGGCCTTCTACTGTGGCGGCCACATGATGATGCACCTCGGGCAGATGAGCGCCTGGCGGCGAATGGAGGGGCTCGGAGCCGCCTGAAACGGCATCGGATACACTCGTCACTCCCCCCACCAGGAGCACCAGCGTTTATGGACCTCGCGCATCACCACGGGCCGATCTCTCAGCTCAAGTCGAAACTCGTCTGGCTTGGCATCGCCCTCACGATCCTCGGCATCCTCGCGATCGCCACTCCGTGGGCGGCGGCGACCTTCGTTGACTTCATGGTAGCGGGCTCCCTCCTTGCCGCCGGCGTCACCCAGCTCGGCGCCGCGGCGAGCACGTTTACGTGGCGTGGGTTTTGGCTCACCGTGCTCTGCGGAGCCCTTTCGCTCGCTGCCGGCACGGCGATGCTGGCGATTCCCGCCGAAGGCGTGCATGCGATGACCACGTTCATCGGCTTGGTGCTCCTCTTCCAGGCGGCCGCCAAACTGACTGCCGCCTTCTCCCTTCCGCGGGACTTTCCCTGGGGCTGGGTGCTCGCCGATGGCCTCATTTCGGCCGTGCTCGGCGGCATGCTCCTCATGAGCCCAACCCAGCAATCGGGCGTGTTTCTGGGGACCCTCATCGGGATCAACCTGGTAGCCAGCGGCGCGGCCTTTTTGGGCTCAGGCCTCTGGCTCAAGGAACGGATTGGCTGAACCCCGGCACGCGTTCCGTCAGCCAGGCGCAGTCCGCCTCGCGAGTTGCGCCCAGAACGCGGCGGCAGCCGTCCACGTTGAGAGCGTCTCCACATTCACGTCCGTCGCGCCAGCCTCAGCGGCTGCCGCGAGCGCGACGCGAACCAATCCCGTGGCTACGCCCCGGCGTCGGTCGCGAGGATCGACCACGAGCCAAGGAATCGAAAACCGCCGCTTCCCCCTCACAGCGGCTTCGGCCAGGCTGATCAGCCCCTTGGCCGCCCCGTCGGTGCGAATCGCAGACCAGGCCCGCACCACCCGGCCACTCCGGCCGCGAGCATCGGCCGCCAGTCCCTTCGCCGACAGTGGCGGAAAGCCGTCGTGATAGGCCGAAACCGATGCCAGCAGGCGTGCGACCACGTCCGCCTCAAGGTCAGCCGCCGATAGCTCGACCACGCACAAACGCCCGTCCGCGAGTGCAGCCGCCGGCAGTCGATGCACGATGACAGTCATGATTGTGGCGATTCTGACGACTATTGCGATTGCTGAGCACTCGTTCGTTCGTCAGGGCAGACTGATTTCCACCACGTTACCCACATCTCACGGTACGCTTCGAGGGCTGCAGGGAGAACGCAATCGTTATAGATTCCGTCCAACGGCCGTGTAATGAGCCCCAATGGGTCTGTTCCGTCTTTAACGTGCGCGGTTTCGATCATCAGGTGCATGAATGGTCATTGCTCCCGAGCGTTCCAAAGAGTAATCTAAGCATTCTATGGTGATTTCCATCCAGAATCACGAGCGACGCGGGCGGCTTCTCGACCTCATTCGGATCCGAGGATTCGCAGCTCTCGAGGAACTCGTCCGGGAACTCGGTGTTTCCGAGTCCACAGTCCGGCGGGACCTCGACGCCCTGGAGGAACAGGGGACGGCCAAGCGGACCCACGGAGGCGTGCTCTACGCCGGCGGGATGCCCCGGCTCGCGGAGTTTGACGAGCGGCAGCCCGCGAACTGGGCCGCCAAGCGGGCCATTGCTGCCAGAGCCGCGGAGGTGATCAGCGATGGCGAGACGGTGCTCCTCGACGGTGGCACCACCACCTACGAGGTGGCGCGGCTGCTGGTCGGCCGGTCGCTCCAGGTGGTCACCAACAGTTTGCCCGTTGCCAACCTTTTCGCCTCCGAATCCCGAAGCGACCTCGTCCTCCTCGGCGGCTACGTGTCGCCACGAACGGGTGTCTGCCTCGGGCCCTATGCCAACGAACTGCTCGGACGGCTCCATGTCACCACCACCGTGCTATCAGCGGCGGGCATCGCCGACGAGGGACTGTTCAACGCGCATCTCCTGCTCGCCGAGACGGAGCAGGCGATGCTCCGGGCGGCGGGCCGCGTGATCGTGGTCGCCGATAGTTCCAAGTTCGGCAGAAAGAGCCTCACGCTCGTCGCCCCGCTGGCCGAGATCGACGCCTTCGTCTCAGACGACGGGCTCACCGACGACTGGAAGGCACGGATCTCCGCTACCGGGTCCGAACTCATCGTCGCCGTCATCCCGCCCGAAGCCGACGACGACCGCGATCTCCGCTCCTCCACACGCCGTCGCCACGCCTGAGAACCTGCCATGGCCATCGCATCACCCATTCTCAACGGTCACGCCGCCAGCCTCGACCGCCGCTCGATTGAGCGGATCGTCCGCGAGATCGTGCTTGCCTCCCGCGGCGTACCCCCGTCGCAGGCGGCTGGCGAGCCGAAGGCCGAACCGAAGCTCGTGGTGAGCATCTCGGCCCGCCACTGCCATCTCACCGACGAGCACGTCGTGAAGCTCTTCGGTCCCGGCAGCACGCTGACGCCCATGAAAAGCCTCTACCAAGACGGCTTCTACGCAGCCGAGCAGACGGTGATGCTCGTCGGGCCAAAGCGAAAAATGCTTCCCACCGTCCGCGTGCTCGGGCCCACCCGCAAGGCCTCGCAGGTGGAACTCGCCTTCACCGACGGCATCTCGCTGGGCATCGACCTGCCCGTGCGACCGAGCGGCAAGATCGCCGGCACACCCGGCTGCGTGCTGGTTGGCCCCGCTGGGGCGATCGAACTCGCGGAGGGCGTGATCCGTGCTGAGCGGCACGTCCATATGAGCTTCGCCGACGCCGACTTTTTCGGCGTCAAGGATGGCGACCGCATGAGCCTCGCCATCAAGGGCTCGTGCGGCACCGTGTTTCGCGATCTGCTCGTTCGAGCCGACGCCACGAGCAAACTCGAGGTGCACATCGACACCGACGAGGGCAACGCCGCCGACCTGGATCACGCCGCGGGCGTGGAGTTGATCAGACAAACCTGAGAACCGTGCCACAGGTTGAAATCCTGTGCTCCTTCAGACAACACCCCATGCCACAGGTTGAAAACCTGTGCTCCTTCACACGACACCCCGTAGCACAGGTTGCCAACCTGTGCCCACTCGAAGCGATGGCCAAAAAAACGGCTGCCAAACGAACGAAGCGACAAAACACGACCGTGAGACCGGCGCGCGCCGGTGCGGTTCGCGGGGATGGCCCCGCAAAGGCTGGATGGTTGTTTGATCCCGGAACGGAGCGACAGATGGCAAAGCATACAGATGCCCTCGGCATGATCGAGGTGAAGGGTTTCACGACCCTTGTGGAATCAGTGGACGCGATGATGAAGGCGGCGAATGTCACCTTCATGGGCTGGGACAAGATCGGCAGCGGACTCGTGACGGCGTTCGTCTCGGGCGACGTGGCCGCGGTGAAGGCGGCGACCGACGCAGGTGCGGCGGCCGGCGGCCGGATCGGCGAGGTGGTGAGCGTACAGGTGATCGCGCGTCCGCACGAAGACCTGCAGATCGTGCTGCCCACGGGCGGCTGATCGAGACGATGAATCGATACGAAACCCTTCTTCAACCCATTTCAAAGGACATCAGATGAATACGGCGATCGGAATTCTGGAAACCAAAGGACTCGTGGGCCTCGTTGAGGCCACCGACGCGATGGCCAAGGCGGCCAACGTGAAGATCCTCAAGCGCGTCAGCATCGGCAACGCCTTCGTGGCGACGATCGTGCAGGGTGACGTGGGCAGCGTGCGGGCGGCCGTCGAGGCCGGCGCCAATGCGGCTCAGCAGGTGGGCGAACTCGTCGCCAGCCATGTCATTCCGCGGCCGGCCGAGAGCCTTGTGGCGGCCTTCCTTGCCTGATCTCAAGCCCGCATGGCCATCCGTGGCCCATGCGGGCTTGGCGGCCCTCGAGACCTCCATCCCATGAAAATCCTCGTCGCCAATCTTGGCTCCACGAGCTTTAAGTACCGGCTCTTCGACCTGCCCGAACGGGCGGGCCAAGCCGGTGAGGAGCGGGAGCTTGCCCGCGGCGGCGTGGAGCGGATCGGGGCCACCGAGAGCCGCGTCTACGCGACCGTCGGTGGGAGGGCGATCGAGGCCACGATGCCCGTGCCGGACCATGCCGTCGCCCTCCAGGCGGCGCTCGAGCAGTTGACGGCCTCCGGCGGTCCGCTGACGAGCGTCGATGAGGTGGCGGCAGTGGGCTTCAAGGCGGTGCACGGCGGCCGCGTGAGCGGCGTCGTGCGGGTGGGGCCAGACGTGCTCGCAGCGATGGAGGAGATGGCGGCGGTCGCACCGGCGCACAATCCTCCCTATGTGCGAGCCATGCGGCTACTCGGCGAGCGGATGCCACGCGTGCCGCTCGTCGCCGCCTTCGAGACGGGATTCCACGCCACGATTCCCGACCGCAACGCCCTCTACGCGGTGCCGACCGACTGGGTCGAGACCCACCGCGTGCGCCGCTGGGGCTTTCATGGGGCGAGCCATCGCTTCGTGGCGGGGCGGCTGGGCGAACTCGTGCCGGGCGGCCGGCGGGCGATCTCATGCCACCTCGGCGGCTCGAGCAGCGTCTGCTGGGTGAACAACGGCGCGAGCGTGGGCACGTCGATGGGGATGAGCCCGCAGTCGGGGCTGCCGCAGAACAACCGTGCCGGCGACTTCGACCCCTTCGCTTTGCTCCATGTCGCGAAGCAGACAGGACGGAGCTTCGAGGACCTGCTCGTCGAGCTTTCGGGCAAGGCGGGCCTGGCGGGAATGTCTGGCACGTCGGGCGACATGCGAGACCTCGAAGAGGCGGCCGCGGCCGGAAACGACCGGGCCCGGACGGCGATCGACGTCTATGTGGCGTCGATCCGGCACTGGCTCGGCGCGGGGATCGTCGAGCTCGGGGGGCTCGACGCCATCGGCTTCGCGGGGGGCATCGGGGAAAACTCACCGCTCACCCGGGCGGCGGTGGTGGCCGGCCTCGACGACCTCGGGATCGCGATCGATCCAGCAAAGAACGAGGCCAAGGCTTCCGGTGAACGAGCGATCCACGCCGCCTCGTCGCGGGTCGCGATCTGGGTGATTCCCACCAATGAGGAGCTGATCGTCGCCCGGCAGGCGCGTGACCTGCTGGCGGCCGACCGCGGAACCGCGAACGGAAAAGGTGCCTGATGTTCGTCGCCCTGGTGACTGGCTCTGTGGTGGCCACGCAGAAGACCGAGTCGATGACCGGCCACAAGCTGCTCGTCGTGGAACCCTACCGTCTCGACGAGAAGACGCGATCCACGCTCGTCTCGACGGGCCGCACCTTCATCGCCGTCGACACGCTCGGCGCGGGTGAAGGTCAGTTCGTTCTCGTCACGCAGGGCTCGAGCGCCCGCCTGACACCCGAAACCAAATCTCTGCCCATCGACGCCGTGGTGATCGGCCTGATCGACACCGTCCGCGTCGAGGGGAAGGAAGTCTTCAGCAGGAAATGAACCAACCAATGTCCACCGCCCCCACAAACGCCCCCGACATCGCTGCCATTGTCCGCCAGGTCATCGAACAACTTGGGGTCGCCGCCGCGCCGGCAGCACGGCCTCCTGTCTCATCCGCTCCAAGTGAAGCCGGCTCGTACGCCGGGGCCAACGGCGTATTTGGCAGCGTGGACGAAGCCGTTCGCGCCGCCACCGAAGCCTTTGAGCAGCTCGAGCGGCTCGGCGTGGAGGGCCGCAAGAAGGCGATCGCCCACGTCCGCCGGATCGCCATCGACGATGCCGAGGAGCTCGGTGCGATGGAGTTCGCCGAGACGAAGATCGGCCGGCTCGACCACAAAATCGAGAAGCTTAAAGTTCTCGGCGAGAAGGTGCCGGGTGTTGAGTTCATGCAGAGTGAGGTGTTCAGTGGCGACCACGGCCTGGCCGTGATCGAGCACGCCCCGTTCGGCGTCATTGGTGCGATCACCCCGGTCACCCACTCGCTCCCCACGATCGCCTGCAACGCGATCAATATGATTGCGGGGGGCAACACGGTGGTCGTCAACCCGCACCCCAGTGGCCGGCGAATCGCGGCCGAAGGCGTGCGACGGTTCAACGCCGCGATCCACCGCGACATCGGCATCGACAATCTGATCTCACTCGTGGCCGAACCGTCGCTTGAGTCGGCAGGGCAGCTCTTCAACCACCGCGGCGTGAAGCTGATCTGTGTGACTGGCGGCCCGGCGGTCGCGAAGGCCGCCCTGCAGTCGAGTAAGCGGGCGATTGTCGCGGGGCCGGGAAATCCTCCGGTCGTGGTCGACGAGACGGCCGACCTCGACAACGCAGCTCGCTCGATCATCGCAGGGGCCGCCTACGACAACAACCTGCTCTGCATCGGCGAGAAGCAGGTGTTCGTGGTGGCGAGCGTGTTCGATCGGATGATGGCGGCGATGGAGCGGGCCGGGGCACTGCGGCTGAGCCCCCAGCAGGTCGATGCTCTCACCAGGCGGGCGATCGTGATGGCGGGCGACGGCGCCCACCGGCACTGGGTCCCCTGCAAGGACCTCCTTGGCCAAGACGCGTCGCTGCTGGCGAAGGCCGCGGGCGCCGCGGGCCGCGAAGGCCTGGAACTCGTGTTCGGCGAGACCGACAACGACAACCCGTTCGTGCCGACCGAGCAGATGATGCCGTTCGTCCCTTTCGTCCGCTGCCGCGACGTGGACGAGGCGATCCGGCTGGCCCACGAGAGCGAGCACGGCTTCCGCCACACCGCGATCATCCACTCCAACGACGTTCGGGCGATGACGCGGATGGGACGCCTCCTCGACACCACGCTGTTCGTGAAAAACGGACCGAGCGTCGCCGGCCTCGGCCTCGGCGGCGAGGGCTACCTCTCATTCTCGATCGCCACGCCAACCGGTGAGGGCGTCACCACTCCGCTGACGTTCACCCGACAGCGACGCTGCACGCTCGTCGACGATCTCCGGATCCTCGGCAGCGCGTCGGCCGTTCGCTCGTGATTTCCCACCCTTGACCGAAACCTCCACACCGACCAACACGCCCATGCAACTGGCCCGGATCATCGGCACGACGACCGCGACGGTGAAGCACCCGTCGCTCGCCGGTGCTCGGCTGCTCGTCGTGCAGCCTCTGATGGCCGACCGCCGGTCGCCGGACGGCGACCCCCAGATCGCCGTTGACACGGTGGCAGCGTCGGTCGGTGACGTGGTGGTGATCACGAGCGACGGCCGACTTCTTCGTGACATTCTCAAGAGCGATGCCACACCGGCCCGCTGGAGCACGATCGCCCTGGTGGACACGCCATGAGCACCCCAATGACACTCGATGCCGCCGCGATCCAGGCCCTCGTTGCGGAGGTCGTACGGCGGATCCGCGCCGCCCAGGCCTCGACTGCTGCCCCCCAGCCCGCCGCTCCTTCTCCGCAGCCTGCGGCCGCGGCGAGCGGGGCCGCGTTGTCGATCCCAGACCGCGTGATCACGCTCGCCCATCTGGAGCGGTTGCCTGCGGCGGTCCGCGAGGTGGTGGTGGACGCCAAGGCAGTGATCACCCCCTCAGCGCGTGAGCATGCCAAGGACTCCGGGATCTCGCTGGTCCGCGAGAAGCCGGTGGGCGCGACGGCTGTGGCCGCACGCCCCTTCGTGATCGCGCAGGCCGCCGGCCGGGGTGACGCCTCGGCACGCACCGCCGCGATCGCCCGCGCCGTGCCCGGCGCACAGCAACTCCCGGCCTCGGGCCTGGCCGATGTGGTCGCGGCCATCGCTGCCCATGCCTCGAAAGACGCCGCCCGCGGTGTCCTGCTCACCAGCCGGCCGGCCGTGGCAATGGTGCTTGCCAACCGCTCCGCGAGCCTCCGGGCCGTCACCGCCCGCGACGCAGCCTCACTGGCGGCCGCCGCTGCCGAGACCGCCGCCAACCTGCTCATCGTCGATCCTGGCCAGTTCACCGGCGGCAGCCTGGAACGGCTCTGCGTTGACTTCCACCGCACAGCCTCCGGGCCGCTTCCGGCCGAACTCACCGCCGCGGTATCGGGCTGCGGCTGCAATACCCACACGCACTGACGGCTCACCATCACATGACGCATCTGCATCTGGAACTTCTGAAACGCAGGCGCGGGGGTCGGCGAACGCTCGAGGAGCATTGGGCCGCCGCGGCCCACCCGACGAGACTTTTGCCGCACTCGAGCCGAATTTGGCTCACACAGGCTTGAGGGACGCGAGACGCATGCGACTCGGCAAAACCATCGGCACAGTGACGCTCGTGGAACCCCACCCGACGATGCGGGGAGGCGCACTTCGCCTCGTCGTCCCGCTAACGACCGCCGACCTGGCTCGTGGCGACGGGCCCGCCGAGCCGCTCGTGGCCTGGGATGACCTCAACGCAGGCGAAGGCCAGCTCGTCGCCTTCAGCGAGGGAGGCGAGGCCGCCCAGCCCTTCCGGCCACTCGATAAGCCCGTAGACGCCTACATCGCCGCCCTCATCGACCAGCTCGACGTGACCGCATGACCGCTACCGCCCGCACAACTAGAGCTGAGACCGCCGCCCGCAGGCTTTTTGTAGCCGGCAAGGCGGCCGCAATCAGCAGTGTGGGCAAGAATCGTTAGGACAAGAACCCCGCAGGAGCAACCCACCATGGCCACCATCACCCCCAAGACCACCGACAAATCGCTCAACCAGCTCAAGGAAGAGATCTGCGACATCGGCCGCCGGATCTACAACAAGGGCTTCGCGGCGGGCAACGACGGAAACATCTCGTTCCGCCTCGGACCTGATGCCGTGCTCTGCACTCCGACCATGATCTCGAAGGGCTTCATGAAGCCCTCCGATCTGTGCATTGTCGACATGGACGGCAATCAGATCGGCGGCACGCGGAAGCGATCGAGTGAGATCCTCCTCCACCTGACGATCCTGAAGGATCGCCCCGACATCAACTCGGTCGTCCACTGCCACCCGCCGCACGCCACC
Source organism: Candidatus Kuenenia stuttgartensis (assembly GCA_945870505.1). Lineage (GTDB taxonomy): Bacteria > Planctomycetota > Planctomycetia > Pirellulales > UBA1268 > QWPN01. The sequence goes on from CAMBSN010000090.1 coordinate 11,846, forward strand.
GCCTTCGCCGTGGCCCGTGAGCCGATCCCGCAGTGCGTGCTCCCCGAGGTCGAGGTGTTTCTCGGCGACGTGCCGATCACGCGATACGAGACCCCGGGCGGCCAGAAGTTTGCCGACACTGTGAAGCCGTTTGTCAAGCAGTCGAATGTCGTGATCCTGGCGAACCACGGCACCGTGAGCTTCGGCGAGACGGTCGAGAAGGCCTACTGGTGGACCGAGATCCTCGACGCCTACTGCCGGATCCTGATGCTGTCGAAGGACCTCGGGCGGGTGACCTACCTGACGAAGACCGAGACGAAGGAACTCCTCGACCTCAAGGCCAAGTGGGGCTACACCGACCCGCGACTCGACACGACGATGGAGAACTGCGACATCTGCGCCAACGACGTGTTCCGCGCCAGTTGGGGCACGACGGGTGTCACTCGCAAGGCCTTCGACGCCCCGCCTCCGATGGGTGCGGATCCGGAGAACGCTACCCGCCCCGTGATGCCTGCCGGCCTCGACACCGAGGCCCTCGTGAAGGTTGTCACCGAGCAGGTGTGCAAGCAACTCGGCATCGCGGCGGCCTGATTCCCCTCCTTGGCCCGGGGTTGCCCGGCGGCTCATCACTGTGGAGACGAGAACGTGAAAGTTGGCATCATCGGCGGCGGTGGGATCGTGGGCTCCTCGGCGGGCTTCGCGCTCCAACTGGGTGGGATCGTCCATGAGATCGTGATCGTGGATGCCAATCCCGACCTGGCCGACGGCCAGGCGCTCGACATGA
>CAMBSN010000091.1 GCA_945870505.1 Candidatus Kuenenia stuttgartensis
CCCTATCTGCAGACCACGGTGGGCGGCCTCGCCCCCAACGCCGGCGGCCTGGTGGACCTCGGCAACGGCCTGGTGACGGTGGCCAGCGGCCTGACTCCCACCGAACTCGTGACGGCGATCCTGGCGGGCCGCGGCGACGGCTCCTGGACCGGCACGACTGGCATCACCTCCAGCGTGTCGGCGGCTGATTTGGCCTCTGGCATCCCGCGGGCCGTCGGCTGGCTCGACAACGGCGACGGCTCGGTGACGGCGGCCTTTGCGGCGCCCGGCGACACCAACATCGACTGGGTGGTTGACGTCCTCGACGCGGGCAACTTCCTGTCGTTCGGCAAGTACGACACCGGGCTGCCAGCGACCTGGCTGGAGGGCGACTTCAACTACGACGGCGTGGTAGACGTCCTCGACGCCTCCGACTTCTTCGGTACGGGCCTCTACGACACCGGAAACTACAACACGCCGGCCGGGAGTGCCGTAGCCGCGGTGCCGGAGCCGTCGGGGCTCGCGCTGCTCGCGTGCGTAGGCGGTATTGCGATCGCCGCCACCCGCCGCCGCCGGGCGTCTTAAATCCCGTAGTGCAGGTTGGCAACCTGCGGCATCACAGGCACAGGTTGCCAACCTGTGCTACTGGCTTGCGTAGCGCAGGTTTTCAACCTGCGGAATATTCGGCACAGGTTGGAAACCTGTGCTACTGGCCTGCAGCACATCCGGCACAGGTTGAAAACCTGTGCTACTCGTATCGTCGCCGGGCGGCGGCGATCGCGGCATGAGCCGCGATCACGAGGATGATCGACACTGGAACGGTCGGCTCCGGCACGGAGGCGATGCCTCCGGCTCCGCCGTTATAGACCCCGGTGTCGTACAGGCCGGTGCCGAAGAAGTCAGCGGCGTCGAGGACGTCCACCAGATTGTCGTAGTTGAAGTCTCCCTCAAACCAGGATGCCGGGAGGGCCGTGTCGAACTTGCCGAGCGAGAGGAAGTTGCCTGCGTCGAGGACATCGACCAACTGGTCGACGTTGGTGTCACCGGGTGCCGCGTAGGCCGCCATCACCGAGCCGTCGCCGTTGTCGACCCAGCCCACCGCCCTCGGGGTGCTGGAGGCCACATCAGCCGCCGCCACGCTCGAAGTGATGCCGCTCGTGCCGGCCCAGGAGCCGTCGGCGCGGCCAGCCACGATCGCCGTCACCAGGTCGGCGGCCGAAAGGCCCGAGACGACCGTGATCGAGCCATCACGCACGTCGATGAGGCCGCCGGCGTTTGGTGCCAGCCCTCCGATGGTCGCCGCCAGTCGCGGAGCGATTGTCAGCGTGCCTCCCGCAAGGGTGGTGATCCTGCTCGCGGCGAGGGCAGACGCGTCGTCGAGCCGGAGGACGCCGCCAAGCACCGTCGTCGGCGCCGACAGCGAACTGGAGCCGGCGAGCACGAGCACTCCCGGCCCCGTCTTCCGCAGGCTGCCAGTCGATCCCGAGAGGGTCCCGGCAAACGTGCCGCCGCCCACCGTGAGGGCCGCTCCACCGAGGCTCAGGCGGCCGCCGGAGAGCGTGGTGATCGTAGCCGTGGAGCCGGACAGCGTGACCGAACCCGACGCCATCGTGCCGATCGTAGCCGGGCCCGCGAGCGTGGCGGATCCTCCGGCGAATCGCGTGATGGCGGCCGAACCCGTGATGCCGAGCGTGCCGCCCGACACCGTTCCGCTCGTCAGGCTGCCGGCCGTAACGGAGCCGCCGGTGATGCCGGCGGTCAGGCCGCCCACGACGGTCACGGTGCCGGCCGACACTCCGCCGGCGATCGCCGCATGGCTGCCGAACCTCGTCGAACCGTTTCCCGAGAGCCCAGCGAGCGTGATCGTGCCGGTGGCGGCAGTAAAGTCGATACCTCGGCCGGCCGAGCCGCTGTTGGTCACGGCAGCCAGCGAGAGCCCCGTGCCGCTGATCGTGGCCGACCCGCTGGCGGCCACGCTGAGCGGCGCCGACGGGTTGTAGCCGGCGGCCGAAAGCACGCCGCCATCGACCGCAATCGACGACGTGCCCTGCAGCGCCGCGGCGGCCGCGGAGAGTGTGCCCGCCGACACGATCGTCGCCCCGGTAAACGACTGCGATCCCGACAGCGTGAGAGAGCCCGACATCAGCCGCACCGCCCCAGAGCCGCTGATCGAGTTGGCAAACGTACCGCCGTAGGCGTCGGAGCGGTTGAACCCGAGTGTTCCTCCCGCCGCGATCGTGATCGTGTTCAACACCGCCAGGGTCCCTGTGGTGCCGCCGGCCCCGATCGTGAGCATGCCGGCGTTGATCGTCACGCCGCCGGTCAGTCCGGTGCCGGTGCCGGCCAGCGCGAGCACGCCCGTCCCCGACTTCGTCAGCCCAGTCGAGCCCGTCAGCGTGCTGGCGATCATCGCCGTCGCACCCGAGGCGACGGTGATCGCATTCGCGGCGCGGGTATAGCCCCGGAGGGCGATCGTGCCACCGCTCACGCTGTAGCCGGTCGTACGGAAGTCGAGGCCACCGGCCACGCCGACCGTGCCCGACGCCGTCACCGCACCGCCGGCGCCGTCGAAGATGCCGAGGGCGTCTTGCACCCAGATCGTGGAGCGGTCCTTCCATGTGGCCGCCAGCGTGCTCCACGTGCCGCTGCCGCCGGTGCCGCCCGTGCCCGACCAGCGGACGCTCGTGAAGTGGGGGTTCGCCGCCGGGCCATTGGTTGCCACGTCGTAGTAGGCGGTGAGTTGAGTGCGGTAGTTACTGGCGTTGCTGGAGCCGGAGTTGGAAACACCCTCGCTGTACCAGATGGAATGGCCGAGGGCCCCGTCGGTCCGCGTCTTGTCGATCTGCTGCTGGAGGTCGTTCCAGGGCGTGGCCGATCCGGTGCCGAGGAGCCGCAGCCCCGCGCCAAGTTCAGCCCTGCTCGTGCCCGAGGCGGTGATCTGGGCCGCCCAGTCGGTGGCGAAGGAGGAGTAGGTCGAGCGGTAGACCTGCGGCAGGACCTCGTCGGAACTCGCCATCCACTTGGGCCAGTCGGCGCAGTAGTTGGCGGCGCTGAAGCTCGCCGTCGACGGCGACAGCGACACGACCACCGAAGGCTTTGCCGCCTTGGCAGCATCAGAAATCTCAGCAAAAAAGGCCTGAGTCTTCCCCTGCCGCCAGGCGAGGAAGTTGGCATCGGTAGAGCTTGCGGGCAGATTCCGGTTCGTCTCCTGCTTGTAGACCGCTTTCGTGTAGTCGTCCCATCCGTATGCCTGCGGCCAGGCGAGGTGGTCGTCGAACTGCACGATCTGCAGGTCGAACTGGTTGATGGCGTCAACCACGATGCCCTTGATGAGATTCCGCACCTCGGGCACCAGCGGGTTCATCCACAAGAATCCGTTGCTTGCAGTCGTGTAGTTGCCTGACGAGTCCTTGAGCAGCCAGCCGGTGCCGGTGGTGGTGCCGACCGTCCAGGTGGCGTCTCGACACTTCCGAGCCAGCACGTTGAAACTCCCCGTCGCCGTGCCCGTGTTGCCGAGATACTGGGCCATCGACCCGTATTCAAACCAGGCGCCGTGCACCAGGCCGGCGTTTGCCGCCGCGGCCCGGGTTTCGTTGAGGAGTTCGCGGCTACCCACAGTGGGGTTGAGCGATGAGGCGCCCGTGAAGGCCGCGAGCGTCGGAGATGTGTAGTTCGTGAAGCCGTTTTTCCAGGCCTCCACGTAGACCGTATTGAGGCCGACCTGCTTGAGCGAGTTCATCGTGGTCTGCAGGTTGGCCGCAGACCAGTCATCGGAGTTCGTGGTCGTGATCCACGTGCCGCGGAGTTCGGGGCTCGCTGCCGACGCGGACGCCGGCCAACAGCCTGTCAGAAGCGACAGGATCGCGACGGCGGCAGCGTATGGTGCGCACGAAACCCGCATCGGCCGCATCTCCCCGAATAATCTATTACTGAGTCTACTCGCCCAATACGCGGCTCAGCAAGGAAAGGTTCGTTGGGCGTTGAGACCGGCGAGCGGGTCATGGAGTCGCGGCGGGCAGCGTCCAATCGATCGGGGTTTTCTGGCGAACAAGCTCCTGAACCTCGCCGATGGCCTCGAGAGCCTGCCGCGAGGTTCTCCCCGTCTTGGCCATGTGCGCCGCCGCCACGCCGGCGGCCGTGCCCGACGACCATTCGATCGGATGGAGCCGGGTGGCGGAGTTGGCCAGGAACGACTGGGCCATCGTCTTACCCGCCACCAGTAGGTTGCCGAGGTCGCGGTGCGTGAGGGCCCGGAAGGGGATGCAAAATGGAAGGGTGTCGTGGGCTTGGACCAGATACGCCTGCATCGTGCAGCCCGAGATCGGGTGGATGTCAGCGGGGTAGGCCCCGAGCGCCACGCGGTCTGGAAACACGGTTCCGGTTCGCTCCTCGGCAGGCCCGGTGAGATCGGCAAACCGCAGCACGAAGCCATCGAGGCCGATCGCCCGCCGCGTGTCGCGAATGTAGGGCAGTTTCGCGAGGCCGTGGCCCGTTCCCAAAGCGGACGGGCAGAGCGAGATCCGCCCCGGATCGATCCCCTCGGGCGCGTGGCGGCGAAACCACTGATGCCAGCCGAAGGCCCGGTCTTCAGCGCCGCGCATGGCGGCCAGATCGATGCCGCCGCTCCAGTCAGTTCTCTCGGCGGCGGCATCAGCCCGCGAGGTGAAGAGGTACGCAAACGGATAGTCGTTGCCCCCCTCGCGATCCTTCGCGGAGTAGCCCCAGTTCTGCAGGCAGATGTCGCCGGTGGCCGGCGCGGCCCGCCCGCGAATCCGCCGATACGTCCAGATCTTCTGCCAGGCATCAGGCTTGTCGCGGTAGGAACCGTAGCCAAGTTCCTTGGCGGCAACCTCGCGGTCGGGTTCGCCCACTGGCTCGGCGTGGATCTCCTGCGCGAAGCAATAGACGGTGGCCTGCCCGCAGCGGTCGCTCCCCTCCAGGCTGCCGTCGGCATCCTCGGCTCCCTGCAGATACGGATAGCCCGAGAGCGCGAGCACCTCGCCCCATTCCGTCGCGTCAAGAAACACGGTGCCTGCCTTCGCTTCGAACCGAATCGTCCGCTTGGTAAACCGATCGGAGTCGGCAGGGGAGTACCAGTCGGAAAGATCCACGGACGGCAACCGGTCGTAGCCTCTGTCGGGCACTTCCGGCCTGGGCGTGCGGGCGATGCACGTGATCGCCACCACGCGTCGCTTGTCTTCCGAGAGTTCCACCTGCTTCACGACGGTGTCGAGAAACACGACCAGCCGATCGCCGACCGACTTCTGCAGTGGGTGGAGCTGCTGCTCCACAAACCGATCGGGGCAGAAGCAAAAGCGGCTCACCCAGCAGTTGCCGGGGTTGTCGACGGCCTGGAGCAGCGCGAGGAAGTTCGGGGTGATATTTGCGGGCGTGCGGGCCACGGCCGCCACGCTGTAGGGCTTGGCACTGGGGTCTTGGTGCTTGATCGAATGCCAGGCCTCATCCACCGCCGGCACGCCGCTCGACGTCAACTGACCGCCGACCCAGTCGGTGGGTTCGATGAGTGCGGTTCTCGCGCCGCTCTCTGCCGCCGCAATCGCAGCGGCAAACGCGGCGGTGCTGCCGCCCGCGATCACCACGTCGAAGTCGTCGTGATGCTCATGGGCAGTCAGCGTGTGCGGCTCGGCAGCAAACGCGCCGCCGTGCTCGACCGACAGCGTCAGCACGACACGTAGACAGAGGCATGAGATGTTTCGCATCGCACCGTGACCGCTCACATCCGAATGTCGCATAGGTTATTCCCGTAAGCCGTGACCTCGTCGTTGCCCTGATCACCCTGCCAAGGGCGATCCTATCACAGCTCTCTGGTGCCGCCGCCGGCCGCAGACCGGCTCCAAGTCGCTCCCTCGGCCGGTTTTGCGCCGCTGATTCGTCCCTGAATTTGCCCGATTCGTCCCAGGCGCGCCCGATTCGTCCCTACCCATGCCCGATTCGTCACATTTTCAATTTTCCCTGTTGTGTTCTTCCGGAAAGTGCCTAGAAAAGAATTTGGCATAAAGATTTCTGCGGGCGGCGAGGAGTATCGAAGGCGACTCGAGACAACGGGACTTCCAGACTTTTCTTTCATCCGGTTCCACTCTTTTTTTCAACGGGGGATGTCAACCATGAGGACGATTACGACGGACTGCGCGAACAGTCTGCGAATGGCAGGCGTGGCCTGCATCATCGGGCTGGCGACCGCCGCCACGGCGGATGCTCAGATCACGCTCAACGAAATTGCGCGATTCAGCCTGAACGCCACATCCGGCACTGGGAACGCGCAGTTCATTGGCCAAAACCCAGGTGCGGTGGCCTGGAATGGCCAAAAGCTCTATGTGGCCGGGTATTTGAGCGGAACCGGAACGGCATCAATCATTGAAATCACGAATCCCTCAGATACAGGATTCGTCACGCCGACATACTCATCCGTCTTCGGTTCAATTCCCACGCCGGGTAGCCGTGGATATGGCGGATTGGCGATCAAAAACAGCGTGCTCGCAGCCGCGTGGAACAACGGATCGAGTTCGACGAACAGCATGCAGTCGTTCACGACAACTGGCAACACACGACTTTGGAACCTGTCGGCTTCGGGCACCAGCACCTCGTCCACGAATGGCCAGGCAGGCGTGGCCTTCGATCCAGGCGTCAGCGGCACCGGGGCGGGCGTTGCATGGTCGGCATCTGGGGCGGGACGGCGCGCCGTCTGGGATTCGGTCACGGGAACGCCGCAATACGTTCTTTCCGGTTCATCGACGCCAGCAAATCCGTCTTCCCAGGCAGGCGCTTTGATCTCAGTCAACAGTGGCGGCGGCAGCACTGCCTGGCGTGACATTGACTTCAATCCGTCGAACGGCGACGTCTATCTGCGGTGGAACAACGGCGTCGTGAAAGGAATCCGATCCGGTCCGAACCTCTTTTTAAACGGCACAGGTGGACCGGGCACAGAGATCCTCGTCGGGTTCTCTGGCACGCCGGTGACGGTGTCGGGATCGACTCCGTCGGTGAATGGTGAAAACATCACCTTCATGAACGGAGTTCAGGCTTTTGGAAACAACTCGTATGCCGGTGATGTCCTGATCTTCAATGACAGGTCTACTACCTCCACAACGCAATCATGGACGACGAACATGTTGTTCGTTACGACCAGTGGCTCAGCGGTGACGCCCACGTGGAACTTCCTCGCCACGCCTCTTGCTGGTAACGGGTATTACGACTTTGGATGGGATCCTACGACCAGCACGCTTGCCGTGATGGATTTCCAAAACCGTAACGTCTCGATCTTCTCGGTTCCCGAGCCCACCACCACGGCCGTCGCGGGCATGTGCACCGTGGGGCTCGCGTCGCTGATTCTCCGCGGACGTCGCCGGAGTGAGAACAACTCCTAGGCCACCCATCGGCGCTTCATGAGTCGCTGGTGGGCCGCCGCAGGGACCCGAGTTCGCGGGCGATCTCAGCCGCGAACCGGGCCTTGCGGGGCTCGTCGGCGGGAGCACCATGCCGGCAGTCGTGTCGGCGTGGAACGGACCGGCCGAGTCGGTGCTGCGGAATATTTTATTGACGTCCGCTGCCAGTCGCTCTACAGTAAGAAGAACAGTAAGAAGACCGGTGTAAATCACCGACTGGTTCGGGGCGAAAAACGTGGCTCGAAGAGGAGGTCCGTGATGACACCGTCTGATCTCACATCGCACCGGGAGTCGGCCCGCGCTGCGGCCGTCCGTCCGGGCTTCACGCTCGTGGAACTTCTGGTGGTGATCGCGATCATCGCCACGCTCATCGGCCTGCTCCTGCCGGCCGTGCAGTCCGCCCGCGAGGCCGCTAGGCGTGCGGCATGCAGCAATAATCTCAAGCAGATCGGGATCGGCTGCCTGATGTACGAGTCGGCCAAGAAGTCGCTGCCGCCCGGCATGGCCCGCACGACGGGAACGACTGGAGATTCGAACGGCACGTGGCGGAAGCAGGGCCTGTTCACCTTGATTCTTCCGTATTTCGAGGAGAAGCAGATCTATGACCAGATTCAGTTTGGCAAGTTGACCACGAGCACTGTTTTGAGTGACCCCGCTCGATATCAGTTGGTCACGTCGTACATCTGCCCGACGTATCCCCACCCCAAGGTCACCACGACATCCGTAGGGGCGGCCGATTACGAGAATGGCGCAATGGTCACGTACAGCGGTTGCGGCGGGGCCTACATGCCCACGACCGAGTCGGCGCCACCGTGCCTGATCGGTAGCAGCTACCCTGACAACGGCCCCTTCTATCTCACGGGGCCCGGGACGCAGGCGGGCGGGGCTGCATGTGGCGGGGCGTCGGGTAGTCCGATCACCGGCGTCGGTCGGCAGTTAAAACAGGTGAAGGATGGGACCACAAAGACCTTCATGGTTGGAGAGTATTGCCATCGTGACTTCGTCGTGAGGACGAATCAGTGGCAGGACCCCCCCGGCAACATGCGTCCCTGGTATCTCGCCGGCAACCAGCAGAGCGAAACGGCCGTGCCCCAAATCTACCATGTGAGGGAGTTTGAGCTGACGCCAAACTCTCGCCAAACGTATACCAATGCCGGGGGCCTCAATAAACTCCCGATGGGAAGCTACCACCTTGGCCTGACGATGTTTGCGATGGTGGACGGCAGCGTGCGGTCGGTGAGCGACAGCGTCGAGCAGTTGGTCTACCAAAAGTTTGCCACGGTCAATGGCTCGGAGTCGGTCAATGAACTGCCGTAACGCAGGGCGGCGTTTCACGGCTTTCGCGGTGCTGCTGGTGATCGGCTTTGCCGCCAACGGCTGCATACCGGTGTCCGACTGCGTGCCGGTGCAGGGGGTGGTGCTCCTCGACGGCAAGCCGCTGCCCGGCGGAATCGTGCAGTTCCAGCCCGCATCCGGCCAACCCGCCTCGGGGGAGATCGCTCCGGACGGCAGCTTCACGCTCTCCAGGCATGCGCCTTCCGATGGCGTGCCCCCTGGCACCTATCGTGTCAGCGTCCTCGCGTATGACCCACAGGCCGCGACGCGGTCGGAGGAGAACCTGATCGTGCCGCTCAAATACACCCGTTTCGGGACGAGCGGCATCGAGTTCACGGTGTTTCCGGGCACCGTGAAGCCCGTGGTGATCAACCTCTCCTCGGACGAGCCTACCAAGTCATCCACAGGCAAAGGAGTCGGCGATGATCAATTCGCGGCACCAGCAAGCGGTTCGTGACGGCGGCTCCGACCTCATGCCGGACTCGGAGATTCGCATGCATGGGCCGACAACCCGCCGCAGTTCATGGCTCCTTGCCTTCGCGGGTATGGCAGCCATCTTTGCTTTTGGGAGCGGATGCAAGCAGACACCGCGGGTTGTGCCCGTGGCTGGGAAGGTGCTCTACAACGGCAAGCCGCTGCCATTCGGCAACGTGATGTTTCAGCCGGATCAGGGGCAGGCCGCCGTGGGCGACATCCAGGCCGATGGCTCCTTCAAGCTTTCCTCGTATGGACCCAACGACGGCGCGGTGCCGGGAACACACAAGGTGAGCGTCTCCTGCTACGAGGGCCACCGGCCCGGCAAGGCCAGCGGCGATTCGCTCGGCAAACTGCTGATCCCGCTCAAGTACACCCGCTTCGGCAGCAGTGGCCTCACGGCCGAGATCAAGGACGTATCCGGCGACCAGGCGCAGGAAGTAGTCCTCGAACTCAGCGGCCCGGCCGTGACGTTCAACTGACGGCATCTCCTTGACGCGTGCGCGTGAAAACGGTGACAGCCACCTTTTGCCGGTCGCCGCAGGCGACGCGGCCCTGGCCAAAGGCCGGGGTCTCCAGACAAAAGGTGGCTGTCACCGTTTTCGGGTCGAAGCTTCCTAGCGGCGGCGTCAGCGCGGCGGACGCACATCCCGCCGGCGGGCGTTGGTGGCACAGTGCACGTTGCCGTGGTTCTTCTGATAGACGCCGTCGTCGATGAACTCCACGCGGTCGGCACCGGCCGCCAGAAACCGCTCCCGGCAGACTTGTTGCACGGCGTGTGGCATGCCGGCTGAGCCGCAGATCACGGTGCCGTTCACGACCAGCGCATTGACGGGGTTGCTCCAGAGCGACGAGGCATTCGTCGCGCCGCCGTCGTCGAGCAGGCCCGCGGCGGGCACATCGAAGGCCACGGGCAGCCTCACCACACGGCTCTCATCGAGGCCGAGCAGAGCGAGCAGGCCGGCCGCTCCAGCGTCGCCCGCCTCACCCGCTCGCGGCGCCTGGTCGTCGCCCACAAGCATCGCCTCGATCGCCCGCGCGATCCGGGCATTGGCCTTGCGGCGGCGGCCGGCCTGGGGCTCCGCGGCATCTTGATCCCCGAGCAACCGCAGGCCCTCGGCGGGATCGGGCACGAGGATCACGCCGCGGCCGTCCGGCCCGGGCAGAAACGCCACGATCTCGTCGGTGTGCTTGATCAAGAGCCATGACGTGTCGATCCACACCGGCGGCTGGGCACGCTGGGCCGTCAGGAAGGCGACCGCATCCGGGTGAAACGAGCAGCCGGTGAGCCGGTTGCGGCCGTAGATCACGCGGCCTTGCTCGTGCGCCGCCGTTGGGGCCGACACCTCGAGGTTGCCATACCAATCGGCCCAGGCGTCGCCCCCGGCGAGCGGCCGCGGCTTCGCGACCTCGGCCACCGCCACGTCGGGCCCGAGGAGCGTGGGCGGAAAGCTATCGTGCCCGCGGAGACCGGCGAGCACCACGTGCATCGACGAGTCGGCGGTCGCCGCCACGGCGATCTCCATCGTGTCTTGCATCCACATTTCGCGCCAGTCCGAGGTCGGATGCGCCGTAAGCGGCACGTCGAGGCCATCGAGGATCTCGCGAAGCCTCGCGACGAAGGCGGCGTTGTCGTAGCGGCCGGTCGCCACGAATGCCTCGTCCACGCTCGCCGTGCCTGGCAACAGCCGCACCGGCGCCACGCACACGCTGAGGTCGTGAACCGCGATCGGGCCGTCCGGTCCCTCAAACGTGACGGCCACATTCGCTTGGCCCGTCCATGTCTCGGGCACTCCGGCCCAGTCACGGGCCTCGACGTGAACCGTCAAGTCGGCCGGCCCGTTCTCAGCCAATGGCCACTCCGCCCGCCCCAGGCCGAGGTGTCGCCAGCCCTCGCCGTCTCGCAGGAAAAACCGCAGCGGCGCGTTGTCCGCCACCACCCGCACCAGTCGGGCGCCGGCGGGGCAGGGGACCACGATCGCAGCGAGGTCGCGCTCGTCGGCGGCGCCGTTGACTTGGTCGTCGTCGGCATCGGGACGGCCGTCGCGGTCGTCGTCGTCGCGGTTGGCGAGCACCGCGATCCCGTCAGCGGGGCAGGAGCGGCCGACGGCCGACAGGATCACACCCGCGGCCATCGCCACGAAGGCGAGCCGTACGAAAGCCGGTTTTGCGTAGGACATACCCGTGGTTTTATCATCCCTCCATGATCGAGTCGCCCGCCGCGTTCGTTGCACTGCTCCTGCTGCTCGCCGGCGTGTTTCCGACGGTGGCAGCCCGCTATCCGGCGCGGGTGTTCGAGGTTCTCCCACCGATCGTGCTCTCCTACGCGGCATCGACGGCGCTTGCCATGGCCGGCTGCTGGCGGTCCACGCCGGAGATCGACGCCGTGAGGTCGGCGATCCTCACGCACCTCCTGCCCGCGCTCGTGTTCCTGCTCCTGGTCCGCTGCGACCTGCGGGCCGTCGTGGCCCTCGGCCCCCGCATCCTGCTGGCCGCGTTCTGCTCCACGATCTCGATTCTCTTAGGCATCGTCGTCGCCTGGATGCTCTGGCGATGGTGGCTGCCGGCCGACGGCTGGCGGGTGCTGGCCTCCATCGGGGCCACGTGGATCGGCGGCACCGCCAACCTCGTGGCGGTGAGCCGCGCGATCAACGCCGAGCCCGACGTCGTATCGCTCGCGCTGCTCACCGACACCATCTGCTACACGGCGTGGGTGCTCTTGCTCTTCGCGAGCGTGCCCTTCGCGCGTCGCTTCAATCAATGGGCCGGCGCCACGCCGGCAGACGATGTCTCTGGCCACCCCCACCCCGCCGCGGCTACGGGAAGGCTCGTCCCCGGCGACGTGCTGGTCTGGCTCGGCATCGGGCTCATGGTTGGAACGCTCACCGCCGCCGCGGCGCAGCGGATGCCGCCAATGGCCTCGTTCACGCCTACCTCGTGGACGCTGATCCTCGCCACGGCCGCGGGCTGCGCCGCCGCCCTCACGCCACTGGCCCGGCTGCCGGGCTCCGAGAGCGTGGCCTCAGCGCTCTTGGCGGTGGTGATCGTGACCATGGCGTCGCAGGCGAGCCTCACCGGCCTTGGCCGCGCCCCGGTCTTCGTGGCGGCGGGATTCACGGTCCTCGCCTTCCACGCCGCGGCGATGGTGGCCGTCGCGAAGCTGCTCCGGCTCGACCTCGGCCTGTGCAGCGTCGCGTCGCTCGCAAACGTCGGTGGCGTCGGCTCGGCCCCGATCCTCGCCGCCGCCCACTCTCGGGCACTCGTTCCCGTGGGGATCCTCCTGGGGCTCCTCGGCTACGTGATCGGCACGGCCGCAGGCCTCGGCCTCGCAGCCCTGCTTCCCGCCCTCGGCTCGGGGGGCCACTGAGATGGCTTCACCTTGAGGCTCGCGCGCGAAAACGGTGACGGCCACCTTTTGC
>CAMBSN010000092.1 GCA_945870505.1 Candidatus Kuenenia stuttgartensis
GGCGTTGCTGGCCAGCGCAGGCAGGATGCCGAAGCGCAGCCAGCATCGAGAGAGCGCAGGCAGGATGCCGAAGCGAACGTCCGGCGCAGGGGCATGGGCAACCCCGAGCCTTGTTGAGGGGCCGAAGCGAACGTCCGGCGCAGGGGCATGGGCAACCCCGAGCCTTGTTGAGGGGCCGAACCAAACATCCGGCGCAGGGGCATGGGCAACCCCGAGCAATGGGGCAGGCAGCTCGCAGTTCGGAAAACCAGCCACTCCCCACCCATCACCGTTGACCCGGCTGGCGCCTTCCACTACCTCCCCATCTTCCCACCACCCCCGCGCACCGCCCCGTGGCGGCCACCACACCCATGCGGCCTCCTTCGGCGATCGCCCGCTGGCTGCTCCCGATCCTCGCGAGCCTGCTCGCGGCGACCGGCTGTCGGCTGTTGGGTTCCGCGGCCGTTGTCCACGACCCGTTTCAAGACGAGCCGGTGGCCGTTGGCAGCCGTGAGACACCGGCCCGCCGCACCATCCCCCTGGAGGTGATCTTCGTCCGCTGCTCGGCCGAGGACCGGCAGCTCCGCGAGGCGATCTGGGAATATGTCGACGAGCAGGTGATCTCCGACGAACGACGCCGCGCGTTCAACGCCAACGGTCTCAGAGTCGGCGTGGTGACGGGGCAACTGCCCGCCGAGTTCGCCAACCGACTGGCCACCTCGCCGATGGATGAGCCCATGGGCGACGTCGCCGGCATCGATCCCACCCGCTCGCGGCGGCTTCTGCAACTGCTTCCCGGCCGACGCAGCGAACTGGTGACGGCGACGCGGCTCTCGAGTCTCGTGCTCCTGGAGCAGTGCGCCGGCGAGGTCTGTGGAGGCACCTTCCACGATGCGACACCGCTCCTCGCCCTCGAAGCAACGCCGGCGGCCGACGGCCGCGTGAGGCTCGAAGCCGTGCCGGAGATCAAGCACGGCCCCGTCGAGAAGTCGTGGGCCGGCGAGGACGGCATGTTTCGGCTCGAAGCGGGCCAACGGCGGCACCGGATGGACCATCTTGCGGTTGATGTCACGCTCCCCACCGGCGGCCTTCTTCTCGTCGGCTGTGCCGGTGACCCAGCGACCACCGTCGGCGACGGCCTGCTACGGGAGCACGGCGAGGGCGACCAGGGCACGTTGCGACTGATCGCGATCCGCCCACTTGCCCGCAGCGTTGACCCAGCCTTCGCCGCCGCCGGCACCGAACGCGACGATTCCGGCGAGTGAAGATGCGGGGAATGGGCCCCTGCGGTGCCTTGGCGGATGCGGGACGGTTCGCCGCTGTTGGTTATCCGTCGCGGCGTGCGGTGACCGATGTTCGGGAGGAAGAGCGCCTCCAGAGGATTCAGGCACGCATGTCAGCCGAGACCACCAGCACCGTAGCGGCCGTCCGTCACCGCCCGAAGTCGTTCACCGTGTTCGCCGCCGCGTTCATCGCGGGCGCCGCGGCAGCGGTCGGCGTGAACCGCGTGCTCGACGTGCAACTTGCGCAGCGGCGGCCTCAGGTCGAATGCGAGCCGATCTTCGTGGCCCTGCGGCCGCTCGCCCAGGGGGCGCCCGTCACGGTCTGGGACGTGGCGCTCAAGGACTGGCCCAAGGCGATGCTGCCCTCGTCGGCACTGCGGGCAGGCGACACCTTCGAAGGCTACGTGCTGCGGCATCCCGTCCGCGAGGGCCAGCCCCTGCTCACGGTACAGCTCGTTAAGTCAGGAGTTGCCACGGCGAGCACCGTCGCCACCGAGACGTTTACGCCGGCCGTGCCGGCAATGCCAGCCGCATCGGCCGTGCCAACGGCGCCGCCATCGACCTCGACGCAGGCCGACCCCTGGATGCCATCGGGGTTGATCGGTGAGCTTACTCCGGCACCGGGGACACCCGTGGCCCAGGTGGCTCCGGTCGAGACCGTTCCCCAGGATGACGATCGCGAGCCGAAAGGCGCGCAAGAGACGGCCGTCGTCACGAAACCCGACGAGCCTCCGCAACCAACAGCCACCGACGTTGTCACGACGAGCCCGCCGGCTCCCGACACCGAGCAGCCGGTCGTCGCTCCGGTGGCCGTCGAGCCCACGCCGGTTGAGCCGCAACTGGCTCCCACGATCGCGTCCGCGGCGCAGCCGATGCCGCCGTCGCCCACCGACATCGATCCGCCCACGCGGCCGCAGCCGACCGTCGGCGTGGAGAACGACCTCGACGAGATGAGCGAGGCGGTAGCCACGGACGTCCAATCGATGCCATCGGTGATGAAGGCCAGCGGCCAGCCGATCGCACAGTCGACGCGGCCGGCGACGGGAGACGCAGGACGGTATCTGGTGGTGCCGGAACGGATCGCCCTGCAGGCCGACACCTCGTTCACGACACCGCGTCCCGAGCCTCCCGGGCCGCCAGCCACGGCGACTGCGAAGCCGGCCGTCGCGCCTCGCTCGGCTCCCTCGACACCACAGTCGTCGGCGCGACGGGGCACGCAGCCACGGCCCCAAGCCGCCGGCAGCCAGCAGCCCCAGCAACAGAAAGCGCAGTCGCAGTCTGCCGCCCGCGACCAGAAGCAGGCCGCTGTTCCGCAAAAAAAATCTTGGAGCGGCATGTTTCCCAACGTGGCCGCGGGTATCGAAGCGATGAGCGGATCGTGGCAGCGGCCCACGGCCGAGCAGGCCACGCCCACCTCGCAGCCGAAGCGCCGCTAGAGCGGCTCCCGGATCGGTGGTGGGCCACCGAGCCCACTGCGAACCTGGGAAGACACACAGGTTGAAAACCTGTGCTACGTGATGCCGCGAGGGGCTGCCCGTGCCCGAGAGCCGGCGTTGCTGACGAGCGCAGCCATGGATGGCGAAGCGAAGTCAGCATCGAGCGAGCGGAGGGTAGGAGGCTGGGAGCCGGACTGCGCCCGGCGACCGTAAGCCGGAGCCGACGCCGGGACGGCGGCGACGGCGCGACAGTCGCATGGGCGCAGTGAGCGTCCGGCGACGGGCATGGGTAGCCCCGAGCCCAGTGCGACGGACAGACACAGGTTGAAAACCTGTGCTACGGGAGGAGCCCCGAGCCTCGTGAACATCTCAGGATGAAGCGTGACACGGATTAGGGCCCTTCGGGCTCTGACGAGTCGACGACACGGTATTCGCCCCCCGAGTCGGCAGCGAGTCGGGCGAGTCGCGGAGAGCGGCGACCCTCGCCGCCGCCAAACTGGGCCACCATGCACCGCGCCTTCCTGAGCGACCGTACGAGCCGGCGGTGCTCGTCCTCGGTGAGGTCGTCGTTCTCGTCGGCATCCGTGAGCACGAAGATCGCGTCCGGGGCGAGCTTCAAGGCCGCGGCGATCGCCTCGTAGTGCCGCGTGCCCCCGTCGGCGTCAACAGCATCGACGAACCGCCTAACCGCCCGCTTGGCCTCGTCGTCAGCGAAGATCGGCCGGCCACGGTGGCCCTGGGGTGCGAAGACCATGAGCCGCTCGTTGTAGAAGATGACGTGAAACTGCCGCGACTCTCCGAGCGCATCAATGCTCGCGAGGAGCTCCTCCTTGGCGGCGGTGAGTGGCCGGCCGGAGGGTTCGCCCATGCTCGCCGAGTGGTCGAAGACGTAGACAAACTTCTGTCCCGGCGCCTCGAGACCGAAGATGCCGGCGCTCGACTGGCCCGGCGAGACTGGCCCCGCGGTGCGGCCGCCCTCCTCGCAGCGGCCCGTCGCGGCCACGACCGCGACGCCCACGGCGACGAGGCAGTGGATCCACCGCGATGTCAGGATCATGGCTCGATCACGATCTTGCCGATCAGGCCGCCCGACCGCATTACCGTGGCCGACTCCTGCAGCGCGTGCGCCTCCGCGGTCTGGGCCAAGGGCAGCACCCGGTCGATCGGCACCCGCAGCCGGCCCGCGGCGAGCCAGCGATTGATGTCGGCTGCGGCTGCGGCCTGCTCCGAGTGGCTCGTCTTGAACATCGCGAATCCGTGCAGCGAGCAACCCTTCACGTAGAACGGGCCCACGGGAAACGCGGGCCGGGCATCGCGGCCCGCCATCAGGATCATCCGCCCGCCCTCGGCGAGGATCGCGACGGTGCGGTCGAAGTCGGGCTCCCGCTGGGTCTCCCAGTAGACGTCCACGCCGTCGGCCACCACTGCCCGCGCCCGCGCGACGATCTCTGGGTCGCGGTAATCAATGACGACGTCGGCGCCAAACCTGCGAACGAGAGCCTGCTTCTCGGGAGCGCCGGCAGTGGCGATCACCCTCGCCCCGAGGGCCTTGGCGATCTGCACCACCGCCGAGCCGACGCCCCCGGAGCCACCGTTGACAAACACCGTCTCTCCAGGCCGCACGCCCGCGCGGCCGACGAGCCCGAGGTGCGCGGTGATCGACACCAGCGCGGCCGCGGCCGCCTCGCGATCGGAGACGCCATCGGGCGTGGGATAGAGCCACCGCTCATCGACGGCGGCGAGTTCCGAGAACGTGCCCTGCCGCCCAAGCAAACCCTGGTTGGATCCCCAGACCCGCATGCCCGGCCGCAAGCGGTTGACCTCATCGCCGACGGCCACGACTTCACCCGCAAGGTCGCAGCCCACGACAAACGGCCGTGGCAGCGGCATCACGACGGCGCCGCTCCTGACGTAGGTATCGATCGGGTTGACCGCGCAGGCCCGCACGCGAATCAACGCATCCCGCGGCCCCGGCAACGGGTCGGGCAGTTCGCCGTACACGATCGCCCCGGGCGGGCCCGGCCGCTCGATGAATGCCGCCTTCATTGCGGCGCTCCACCGCCCACCGACCGCCCCGAGGCAGCGATCGCCGCACCCGCCACCGCCACCACCAGACCGATGCCCGAGATTCCCCAGAGAAGGTTGGCCACTCCCGCGGCATGCGCGGCGAACTGCTGCAGCCGAAGTTCTTCCTGCGTCGCCGGTCGAGCGACACTCGATCTGGCCATCGACTGCCACGCCGAATGCACATCAGTGGGAGGAGCAGCGCTCACGGCGGCCCGAATTTCCGTGACCGTTGTCGGCTGGGGAAAGAAGAGCCCGCCGATGGGCACGAGCGACGACGCAAGGACCGCGGCGCTGATGGCGACCGCGCAGCCCGCGACCACCAATCCCCGCCCCAGCCCCGAACGGGGCACCACTGTGCCGCGAGGTTGGTCCACGGCGTAGGCCGCGAGGTCGCGAAGTCGCGGCACGTCGATCTCGCGACTGCAGGCGGCGCACACCGTCCGCCCGCCGGCCTGGCCGGCCGTCACCGACACGCGGGCCGAGCACGTGCACGGCAGCAGAAAGGTGCGTTCGGCTGTCGCCATCTGTGGTTCGAGGAGAGAGACTGCGGGGTGAAAGACAGCCTCCACCGGCCCGGCGATTTTCGTCCCCGGCGACGGCAGAGATTCTCCGGCCGATTCCTTTTACCATTCGGGCCCGGGAATCGACCGAAAAACCAAATTTCCGCTGAAAAAAAACTGGCCCTGGGAGCCCCGGAGCGGCATAATGTTTCGTCCCCCGGAAACCATCGATGATGCCGACGGTTCCCTATTTTTCTTGCGCCTCTTGCCCAGTATCAGGGCCCAGGGGCTTTCGCCCCGCCCTTGGTGGGGTTGTCGGTCAGATGGCGAGTGTGTGGAGGAGTCTCGAACCGGTTCCGCTCGCGGATGCCCGGCCGTGGCTCGCGCCACTGGACTTGCCTGCCCCTTGAATCACACTGACCGCTCTCCGAATGATGCTTTGGTGCCGATGGCACCCCGCGGGCCGGAGGAAACCGGCCATGGACTTGATTGAACGATTCGCGAAGGAGCTCCGCCTTGTACGACTCGCTGCTGGATGAACTCGAGGATGATGTTGTCTCCAATCCCCAAGAGGTCGAGGAACTGACGGAGAAGGTCGTCGATGCCGAAGAGGCCGACGCCGAACTTCTCGTCGAAGACGCCGACGTCCCCGGGATTGCCGACGGTGACATCGAGGCGGAGGTCGAGCAGGAGGTAGACGCCTCGGGCGACGCCGAAGAATCGCTGATCGAGCAGGTCGAGAACTGGTCGGACGATCCGGTCCGCATGTACCTAACGCAGATGGGCGAGATCCCGCTGCTCACCCGGGCGCAGGAAATCCATCTCGCCCGCCAGATCGAGACCACCCGGGCCCAGTTCCGCGCCAAACTGCTCGAGTGCGAGTATGCCTGCCAGCAGGCCTACCGCGTGCTCGTTCGCGTGCACAAGGGTGAACTGCCGTTCGACCGCACCGTGCAGGTCTCGGTGACCGACCGCCTGGAGAAGGAGCAAATCCTCGGCCGACTGCCGCACAACCTGCGGACGCTCGAGGTGCTCCTCAAGCAGAATAAGGCCGACTACCGGATCGCCCTGTCGAAGAAGCACCGCATGGCGGAGCGTCGCGAGGCCTGGGCCCGGCTCGGCCGCCGTCGCAGCCGCTGCGTGCGTCTCATCGAGGAACTCGGCCTACGGACCCAGCGAATCGAGGCTGTGATCCCAACGCTGGAGCGGTTCGTGGAACGCATTCGCGAACTCAAGTCGAAGATCGACGCCCACAAAAAGTCGAAGCAGCCGCCGTCCGGCCGGCAGAAGCTCGTCGAGGAGTACCGGCAGATCCTCAAGAGCTGCCAGGAGACGCCCCGCAGCCTGAAGCGGCGGGTTGACCAGATCCGCGGCATCTTCGCGAAGTATCAGCACGCCAAGCGGGGCCTGTCGGAAGGCAACCTCCGCCTCGTGGTGTCGATCGCGAAGAAGTATCGCAACCGCGGCCTCTCCTTCCTCGATCTCATCCAAGAGGGTAATGCCGGCCTGATGCGGGCGGTCGATAAGTTCGAGTATCGCCGCGGCTTCAAGTTCTGCACGTATGCCACCTGGTGGATCCGGCAGGCGATCACCCGTGCGGTGGCCGACCAGAGCCGCACGATCCGCATTCCGGTGCACATGGTGGAAACCATGAGCCGCGTGCGGAACGTGGCTCGCCAACTCCTGCAGGAGTACGGCCGCGAGCCGACAATCGAGGAGATCGCCGCTCGGGCCGGCACGCCGGTGGACGAGACGCGTCGCGTGACGGCCATGAGCCGCTACCCGATCAGCCTTGACCGCCCGGTGGGTAACAGCGAGGACAGCCACTTCGGTGACCTGCTCCCCGACACCGGCGCCGAGAACCCGGCCGTCGGCGCCGCCCAGGAGATGCTCCGCAACCGGATCGCGAAGGTCTTGAAGAGCCTCTCCTACCGCGAGCGAGAGATCATCAAGCTCCGCTACGGACTCGGCGACGGCTACAGCTACACGCTCGAGGAAGTGGGCCACATCTTCAAGGTGACCCGCGAGCGGATCCGGCAGATCGAGGCCAAGGCCGTCCGCAAGCTGCAGGCCCCAGCCCGCAGCGAAGAGCTCTCGGGCTTCATTGACTGAATATACGGCTGCACGGCCATCCATGGCCCGTGCAGCCTTGGGGGCCAATGGCCCGCCTTCCAGGCGGGCAGCGTCGAGACGCTTCGGACCCTCATGCCCCCGGCGGGCTGAGTTCAGTGGCCCGATTGCCGGCGGGTGCAGGTTGCCAACCTGCACCTACGTAGCCGCAGGTTGGCAACCTGCGGAAAAACGGCCGCAGCACACCGCCCGATGGCCTTGAGCCCGCGGCCTACCAGCGCCACCCGCAATCCCCTCGCTTCCGCTCGGGGCTTCCTGGATCCCGCCGCACCGACAGCGAGGGGCTGCCTGTGCCCCGGGAGCCGGCGTTGCTGACGAGCGCAGCCATGGATGGCGGAGCGAAGTCAGCATCGAGCGAGCGTAGCCCAGGATGGGCGGAGTGAGCGTCCGGCGACGGGGCACGGGTAGCCCCTCGCCCACGCAAGAGCCCGCGGCCGGTCGGCTTCCACGAACCAAGGATGGCCACCGGCACCCGCTGCTATCATCCGCATCCCTCACTCACCCCAGGAGCCCCACCTATGCACCGCCTCGCCCTCGCCGCCCTGCTCGCCTGCTCCGCCCTGCCCTGCCTCGCCGCCGAGCCCGCCGCGTTTCCTAGCACCACGATCGATCTCGGCTGCGTCGTCACCGACCTCGACACGTCGGTCCGCTTCTACACCGACGGGATCGGCTTCCGCGAACTCCCGGGCTTCTCGGTCGAGGCCCCGCTCGCCGCCGACGCCGGCCTCACCGACACCAAGCCGCTCACCATCCGCGTGCTCGTGCTCGGCGAGGGGGAGCATGCCACCAAGCTCAAACTCATGCAGGTCGCCGGCGCCGCCCCGCGGCAGGGCGATAACGAGTTCATCCACTCGCACACGGGATTCCGTTACCTGACGATCATGGTCGCCGACACTGAAGCGGCGCTCGCCCGACTCGCGAAACTCGGCGTGAAGCCGATCGCGAAGTCGCCGATCGCCCTTCCCGATCATCTCGCCAAGGGCATGCACCTGACGTGCGTCCGCGACCCCGACGGCAACCTCATCGAGCTCGTTGGCCCGCGGCCGTCGCGGTGATCACCGTGACGCAATCTTCCCATTCCGCTCGAGCCAGGCGATCACTTCGGCGGCCAGTTCGTCGGGCCGCTTTGCCGCCGAGTCGACGACCAGTTCCGGCGCCAGCGGCTCCTCGTAGGGGTCGTCGATCCCGGTGAAGCCCTTGATCTCGCCGGCACGGGCCTTCTTGTAGAGCCCCTTGGGGTCGCGGCCCTCGCAGACCTCGAGCGGTGCCTTCACGTACACCTCCACGAAATCGCCCGGCGCGAGCAGCCGGCGGACGGCATCGCGGTCACGACGATACGGGCTGATGAAGGCGGTCAGGGCGATGATGCCGGCCTGGGCGAAGAGGTCGGCGACGGAGCCGATTCGCCGGATGTTCTCCTCGCGGTCCGCGGCCCCGAATCCCAGGCCAAATCGGGCGGCAAACTCCTTCCCGTGCCGCTCCTCGAGCATGGCCGGCGCGGCGCTGAGGCCGTGGCGGACGTTGTCGCCGTCGAGCACGAACGTCCGGCAGCCCCGGGCGTGCAGTCCGCGGTCCACCGCGTTGGCCAGCGTGCTCTTGCCGCAGCCAGATAAGCCAGTGAACCAGAGCACGCAGCCCTTGTGGCCCGCCGCCGCCTCGCGATCGGCCCGGCTCACGGCATGCTCGTGCCAGCGAACGTCGACCAGTTCGCCATCCCGCTTCGTCTCAGCCATCGTCTTCGTCCTCCCTCAGCGGCCGGGGCCGCTCACCACGCGTCGAGCCGCACCTGGCACTCGATCCGCTCGGGCTCACCGTCCGCCGTGCCACCGTGACGGGCGACAGCCAGTCGCACCACCTCGCCCGGCGCGCACTCCCCGAGCCGTGCCGTCAGTTCGTCAAAACTCGCCACATCCGTTCCGTCGATCGATAGCACCACATCGCCGCTCCGCAGTCCGGCTTGATCGGCGGCGGAGCCAGGCTCCACGGTGCGAATTTCACACGGACCGCCGAACGCGGTCGAACTCACGCCCAGCCGACCCCCACGGCGAACGTCGATCCGGGCGTCAGGCAGCCGCTCGGTGAGCAGCCTGGCCTCGGCCGGCCCGGCTCCTGTGCCGAACAGGTCGATCCGCTGCACGCCCTTGAGGCTGCCGAGCACGGCGAGCGTGTCGGCATCGATCGGCACCCCGTGAATGCTCACCGCCGCCAACTGCTGCAGGTAGCCGATCTGGCGAATGTCGGCCGGTTCGCCCTGCCAGGTGGTCGTGAGCTCAACCTCGAGGCCACGGCCTTCCACGGGCGGCCGCTCGCGGAACACCGCACCGAGCGCCTCAAGCTGCTCGCGGGCCATCGCTGATCGGCCGAGTCTGTGGAACTCCGTCGCCGCCACGGCCAGCCGCTCCACCGCTCCGTCACCATCCGCGGCGAGCCGGTCAAGGCTCTCCTCTGCTGCAGCGACGGTATCGTTGTCGGTCGCGTCGAGCATCTGCCGCAGCACGTCAATGCCGCGGCTGGCAACCTCGAGGTCACCACCGCGGATCGCCCGCTCAAGCGGCCCCGTCGCGGCCTTCCCCACGTCGACGAGCGACCGGGCCGCCGCCTCGCGCCGGGCAAACTGGGCCGCTCCCAGCTGCCCCGCCCAGTCATCCACCTCGTCGGCCACCCCACACGGCGCACTGCCGATGCAGGCCGCCGCGACCACTGTCGCGAGCGGGCGGATCAGCCACGAGGTCGATCGGCCAGCCATGAACCCTCCGGATCGTGCCGAATATAACAGCCACCGGACGGCGTCGGACGCGGGTGTAGGATTGATGGTTCCTTCCAGGCCGCCCATGACCCTCCCAATCACGCCACCGCCGCGCCCCTGCCCACCACTCCCCACATCGCGGGCCGAGATGGCGGCGCGTGGCTGGGACACCGTCGACGTGGTCCTCGTCAGCGGCGACGCCTACGTCGACCATCCGAGCTTTGCCAACGGCCTGATCGGCCGGCTCCTCGAGGCGGCTGGCTTCCGCGTGGCGGTGCTGGCCCAGCCCGATTGGAGCAGCTGCGAGGCCTGGCGGCAGTTCGGCCGGCCCCGCCTCTTTTTCGGCGTGTCGGCCGGCAACATGGACTCGATGATCAACCACTACACGGCGAACCGGAAGGTGCGGAATGACGACGCCTACTCGCCGAACGGCGAGATTGGCCGCCGACCCGACCGGGCCACCCTCGCCTACTGCCAGCGGTCGCGGGAGGCGTTTCCCGGCGTGCCCGTCGTAGCCGGCGGCGTGGAGGCGAGCCTGCGCCGCCTCGCTCACTACGACTACTGGAGCGACACGGTGCGTCGCTCGATCATCCTCGACTCGAAGGCCGACCTCGTGGTCTTCGGCATGGGCGAGCGGACGGTGCTGGAGGTGGCCCGCGGCCTCGACGCCGGCAAAACCGTGAAGGAACTTCGCGATAACCGCGGCGTGGCCTACCGGCTCGGCGCGAGCGAGTCGCCACCGGCAGGCCCCGACACGCTCGAACTTCCCACATACGAGGCGGTCACAGCCGACAAACTCGCCTTCTGCGAGATGACGCGAATCTCCCACCTCGAGACGAATCCGCACAACGCCCGGCGGCTGGTGCAGCGGCATGGCCGCGAGGCGGTGGTGGTCAATCCGCCGGCGTTGCCCCTCGAGCAGCCGGAAATGGACCAGGTCTACGGACTGCCCTTCACGCGAAAGCCGCACCCCTCCTACGGCGCGGCGCGGATCCCGGCCTTCGAAGTCGTGGAGCACAGCGTGCAGATCATGCGGGGCTGCTTCGGCGGCTGCACCTTCTGTTCGATCACGGCCCACGAGGGGCGGATCATCCAGAGCCGCTCGCAAGAGTCGGTGATCACCGAGATCAAGCTCCTCGCCGCCCAGCCTGGATTCAAGGGAACCGTCTCTGACATCGGCGGCCCGACGGCCAACATGTATCAGATGCGGTGCACGCGGCCCGAGGTGGAGGCAAAGTGCCGCCGGCTCTCGTGCGTGCATCCCACGGTCTGCAAGCTCCTTGGCACGAACCACGGCCCGCTCAAGGAACTGATGCGAGAGGCCCGCACGGTCGAGGGTGTGAAGCGGGTGCTCGTCGCCAGTGGGGTGCGGATGGACCTTGCCCGCCGCGACCCCGAATACCTCGAGGAACTCGCTGCGCACCACGTCGGCGGCCACCTCAAGGTGGCCCCGGAACACACCGACCCCGAGGTGCTGAACCTCATGAAGAAGCCGTCGGCCGACGACTACGTCGAGTTCGACAAGGCCTTCAAGGCGGCCAGCCAGCGGGTCGGCAAGAAGCAGTACACGGTTCCCTACTTCATCGCCAGCCACCCGGGCAGCGGCCTGGAGCAGATGATCGACCTGGCCGTGTTCCTCAAGCGCAACGGCTACAAGCCCGACCAGGTGCAGGACTTCATCCCCAGCCCGTTCGACATCGCGGCCTGCATGTACCACACCGGGCTCGACCCGATGACGCGGGAGCCGGTGACGATCACGAAGGGGCTCCGTGACCGGCGGACGCAGCGGGCCCTCTTGCAGTTCTTCAAGCCGGAGAACTACTTCGAGGTCCGGCGGGCGCTCGAGCAGGCCGGTCGCCACGACCTGATCGGAAGTGGCTGCGATTGCCTGATCCCAGCACAGCCACCGAAGGAGGCGCTCGACCGCAAGCGCAGCGAGGCGACGCGGGCCTTCACCGAGCGGACCTCCGGCGATCACTTGAGAGGCGGCCCAGCCACGGGTAAGGCGCCTCGCAAGCAGGGCCGCCAACGGAAGAGCGTCGGCTACCGACCCAAACGGCCCGGACAGAGCCACCAGTAAAAACGCGGTCCGCGAGTCGCCACATCAGGTTAGCCGGGGAGCAGGTTCTTCTTGACATGCGATGCGTGTGGATCCGTGAGGGGTTGCCCATGCTCCGAGAGCCGGCGTTGCCGGCAAGCGAAGGCAGGATGCCCGAAGCGAACGTCCGGCGACGGGGCTGGGCAGGCCTGAACCCTGGATGACAGTGGCAACTACTGGATGCTCCCGGCAGCAACCCGGACAGTGAGTTGACTGTGATCAAGTACC
>CAMBSN010000093.1 GCA_945870505.1 Candidatus Kuenenia stuttgartensis
GCGGACGAAGTCATGCTGCCGTCCCCGGCGGCTTGGGCGAGGCGACCGCCGCTACGACCGCCGCTACGACCGCTACTACGGACGCCACTCGACGCCGAGGATCGAGACGTCGTCGAGCGGGCCGATCGGTCGGCACCATTCTTCGACACGCTGCAGAAGCTCGCCCACGCTTTCCTCCAGCGGCCGCCCGCGCGTGGACGCCAGCACGCCGGCCAGCGCCTCGTCGCCAAGCTGCTGCCGATCCTTGTCCATCGCCTCCGGCACACCGTCGGAATAAAGATAGATCCGATCGCCCGGCGCCAGCTGCAGCGTCTGCTGATCGTATTCGACGTCTGGAACGAAGGCGATCGGAAAGCCTTCGACGGGATGAAACTCGGGCGTGCCGCCGGCCGGCACACGCACGAGCGCCGGATGACCGCCAGAGACGTAGTCGAGCCGCCCCGTCGGCAGGTGCAACACGCCGTAGAGTATCGTGAAGTAGAGCCCCGAAAACTCGTCGGCCTGAAAGAGCCGGTTGAGCTGCGTGGCCACCTCGGCCGGTCGGGCGATGGCGATCCGGCCGTCGGCTCCCTGCCGGACGAGCAACGACTGGTCGGAAACCTTCGGTGTGAGAAACCGACCGACGGTCACCGCCATCAGCGAGGAGGGCACTCCGTGACCGCTGACATCGACGACAAACAGTCCGGCGTGCTCGTCGTCGAGCGGAAAAATATTGAGAAAGTCGCCGGCAAGGCTGTGGCACGGCACATACCGCCACGCCACGTGCGTGGACGGAAGCGTCACGTGGGCAGCAGGAAGGAGCGACTGCTGCACCTTGGCCGCCGCTTCGAGGTCGCGGACCATCTGGGCGTTGATCTGAGAGATGCGGTCGTTCAGTTCGGTGAGTTCGGCGTTGGTCCGCTGCAGGTTGTCGCGGGCGACCGAAAGATCCTCATTGGCGACGACCAATTCCTGATTCTTGGCGACGGCGTTCTCGAACGTCGAGACGAGCAGATTGAGCACCTGCTGGCGGCCAGCCTTCACACGAAACTGCTGGCCGGCGAGCGTCACCTCCAGCGTGGCCGCCTCAGCCGCACTCTCGTTGGCGTCGAGCGGCGTGGCCAGCAGCGACTGGATGCGGCCGAGCAGGAAGTCGGGCTCGTAGGGCTTGGTGACGTAGTTGTCGGCCCCGGCGTCGAGGCCGCGAATGATGTCGATCGGATCAGCCAGCGTCGACAGGAGGATGAACGGCAAAGTCTTGAGTGCGGGGTCGGTCTTCACCGCCTTACAAAACTCATAGCCGGTCATCACCGGCATCTCGATGTCGGAGACGATGATGTCCGGCCGCCGTTCGCGGACCAGGGCGAGCGCGTCGGCGCCGGTTTCACCCCAGCGCACGGTGTGTCCCGCCTCGGTGAGCCGCCGCATCAGCATCTTCGCCTGGATGCGGCTGTCTTCGGCGATCACGACATCGACGGGATTGCCCGAAGCCGCTCGGGTGGCTGGAGCTGCCGGCTGTGCCGAAGCTTCTGGGTTCATCGCCGTGCCTTCCCCGGTGCGGCCAACGCTCAGGCTTCAAACGCCGCCAGGCCGGCGGGCGCGTCGGGGTAGATCTTGAACAGCTTGTCGAGGTTCGTGAGCTTGAAGACCTGGAAGATTTCCGGACGGATGCCGCACATCTTCAGCCGACCCTTTCCAGCCCCGATCTTGCGGTGGAGTTGCCCGAGCAGACCCAGCATGGCGCTCGACATGAACTCGACGTTCGAGAAGTCGAGCAGCATGTCCGGCCCGGACGCATTGCCCATCAGCCGGTTGATCTCGGTCTTGATCTCATCGAGCACCGTGTCGTCGAGGATTTTCTTGTCCTTGAAGAGCACGATGTGAATGTCGTCCTTTTTGGCGGTCTGGATGCGACGGTACTGGTCCATGGCTGATGTGATTCCCGGGGAAGCGGACGATCCGCGGCGTGCCGCGACCGAACTATAAGCCTATCCTGTCCGGGAATACCGTGCCAGCGGACGGTCGGGGAAACCCCTAAAACGCCTTTTATGGCAGCACAACAGGCCGTTGAAGGTGGCATTCCTGCCTGCAAGGTCCTCCCAGACTGCGAGACCCAACCCGCGGCGGTAGGGGCTCTATCCGTCTTCCCTCGGCGGCCGATTATGACGGCGGCGTCGAAGACGTATGGTTCGGCGCAGGGCAAGCGCATTGTTTGGGGGAGGCGGCGACTATGAGGGCGGCGTATCGGCAGATCGTGGGGATTGCGGGTTCGGCACTCATCGCCTTCTGTGGACTGACGGGATTGTCGAACGGTGATGGCACCGTCAGCCCGTTGCTCGACGAAGCAGCGCAGGCCGCGCCGGTCGCGGTGGACGGACCGCTGCCGGCCGACAGCCTCGACACACTCCCCGCGGCCGATGACCCGTGCATGGCGGAACTCCGCCGCTGCTGCTGCTGCCCGAACTGGACGCACTATGCCATCTTCGACCTGCTCTTCCTGCAGCGAAACAATCAGGCCGGGAACCAGCCACTCGTCTACAACTCCGACACGAACACGCCGGTGATGACGGCTCAGGACCTCCAGCCCTCGGTCGGGATGGGCTTCCGGACGTTTTATGGAGAACTCGTCACCGACCAATACGGTTGGGAAGTTGGCTACACCGGAATTTACGGAATGTTCGGGCAATCGACCGTCGCTGGGCCGTCGAACCTCGAACTGCCACCTCCGCTCGGGCTGGCGGTCAATAATTTCAACGACGCCGACCAGGTGCGGGCGACCTACGCTTCGACGCTCAACATCGCCGAATTCAACGTCTTCTGCTACGACTGCTGCCAGGAGTGCGGCCCGAACTGGTGCGGACTCACCCGCTGCAGGCCCAACTGCCACTGCGTGAACTGGCTGGCGGGGTTCGTCTGGGCCGGGCTGGACGAGCAGGCGAGCCTTACCGCCCTCTGCTGCGATCCGCCGGAGCCGGCCAGCTACAACGTCCGCACGAGCACGAACTACTTCGGGCCGCAGATCGGCATGCGTGGCCGCCGCGAGTGGTGCCGCTGGGCGGTCGAGGGCTGGTGGAAGACGGCCGTCTGCGGCACGAGTGCCTACCAGGCCGCCGACCCGATCGCGGGCACTATTTCGAACACCGAGCGACCGGCCGTGTCGGCTCGTGACTCGGGCGTGGGCTTTATCGGCCAGCTGAACGGCACGCTGATCTACCGGCTCACTAACCACTGGGGACTGCGTGCCGGCTACAATATCTACTGGCTGACGAGCGCCGCCCTGGCGCCTTCGCAGTGGGACTTCAACACGGCCGCCGGTGCTGGCACCGGCATCAACGACAACGGCGGCCTGTTCCTCCACGGTGCTAATCTCGGCACCGAGTACCGCTGGTAACGGCCCACGGCTTGTCGACCTACTTGCGGAGGATTGCGACGCGGAGCGGGGGGTAGCTGGCGTTCGACTGCGGGAGCGTGGATGAGCCCGTGCCCGAGGTCGAGCGGACCTTCCGCACGCCGTTGGTGCGGCCAAATTGCCCTTCGACGTTGAAGATCTGCGTCTCGTTGATCGCCGCGGAAAAGACTTCGGCCCGACTGCCGGCGTAGGCGGCAAACGCAGCCTCCCTGGTCTTCGAGAGCCCGGAATAGGTCTCGACGAGCGAGCCGCCGCTGGATCCGGCCGAGACGAGGATCTTGTCGGCGTTGCCCGGCACGCTCGAGGGCAGCCGCGACACCGAGGCGCCGCGGTTGTAGCCCCGCGCGAAGGGGTTGAACGAGTTGATCAGGGCTGGCCTGACGGGCTGGCCGTTGTAGACGTTCACCGTGGCCCGAATGCCGGGGCCGCTGCCGACGACAAGTTCCATGATGCCGTCCGGTGCCGTGGACGTCAGTGTGCGGCCGCTGAACGTGCCGATGTCGGCCGTATCCACGAACACGCCACTGCGGTAGCCTGCGCCGAAGGGCTGAAGTTGGCGAATCGCAGTGCTCGCGACGGGCGTCGCGCTTGTCGGCGTGACGTCGAAGACGCGCACCGTGCCGCCGCGGCTCTGGGCGGCCACGATCTGAATCTTGCCGGCGGCAGTGATCGATCCGGCCGAGACATTGAGGCCGCCGGTGTACGCCCGGCCGAAGGGAAAGAAGTTGTATTGCGGCAGCGGGGAGCCGGTGTTGGAGAAGACGCGGACCTCCGCTGGCCGACCCGGGCCGGGGGCCGTGATGATCTCCGGGATGCCGTCGCCGGTGACGTCGGCGCCGTAGACGCGGGCCCCGCCACGGAAGCTCGGCTCGTAGGCGAAGAACGGGATGATCCGGTCGGCGCCGGTGTCGGGGTCGACGACGCGGACGAACGGGCCGGTGACGCAGCCGACGTCGGTGCCCACAATCACGCCGCTCGGCGGGACGATGATCTCCTCGCTATCGGTGTTGTTCGAGGGGTCGGGGTCGTATTCCGTGGCCGAAACGGTGGCCGTGTTCGTCAGTGTGCCGCCCGTTGCGCTGGTAACCTTCGCAAAGATCACGAGGGTCGGTGTGTCCGCCGTGGTCACCGTGCCGACGGTCCAGGTGCCCGTGCCAGCGTCATACCCGCCGACCGACGGCGTGGCCGACACGAACGTGAGCCCCACGGGCAGGATGTCCTGGACACGCACGTTGGTCGCCGTGTCCGTGCCGAGATTGTCGACCGTAAGCGTGTACTCGATCGTTTCGCCGATCGACGGTTCCTTGTTGTTCACGGTCTTGAAGATCTCGAGATCGGCCTGCTTCGGCGTGACCGATGACGTGCCGGTGTTGTTGTCGAGATCGGGGTCAGGAGTCGTGCTCGTGGCGGTGGCCGTGTTCTCTTGCTGCGAGACGGGGCCCGAGGAGGGGGCGAGCACCTTGGCGACGAGCGTGAGTGTCGGCGTCGCTCCCGAGGCGACGGTCCCAAGCGTCCAGACGCCGCTCGCGAAACTGCCCGTGCTCGGCGTGGCGCTGACGAACTGCAGGCCCGCGGGGAGCGTGTCGGTCAGGCTGACGTTCAATGCGCTGCTCGGCCCCAGATTCTCGAGCGTGATCGTGAACGTCACGTCGTCGTCCACGTTCGGCGTCGAGTTGTCCACCGTCTTCGAGACGATGAGGTCGGCCTCCTGTGGGTCGGTCGGCGTCTTCGCCGTGTTGTTGCGGTTATTCGGATCCCAGACGTCGCTATGGGTGATCGTGACGGTGTTGAACGCCACGCTCGTGTTCACGGCCTCGACCGCGAGCGTGAGGACGAGCGTCTGGCCCGGCGCGATCGAGGGCACGCTCCAGACGCCCCCTGTTGGTGTCTCCTGGAATCGCGTGCCAGTGGCGGGCGTGGCCGAAATGAACGCCACGTTGGCCGGGAGCGCGTCGGTGACCTCGACGTTTGTGGCCACCGCCGTACCGAGGTTGAAGAGACTCACTGTGTAGGTGATCGTGTCGCCCACGTTGGGCTGGACGTTGCTCGTCGTCTTCTTGACGCCGAGGTCGGCGTACTTCGGCGTCTCGGTGACCGAGCCGGTGTTGTTGCCGGGGTTCGGATCGTATTCGTCGGCCTTGGTGACGCTCGCGACGTTGGTCCGGGCCGAGGGGATCGTGTTCACCGCCGGGGCAAGGACGCGGGCGAGGATCGTGAGCGTCTTGGAGTCGCCGGAAGCGACCGCGCCGACGGTCCAGACGCCGGTGCCGGTGTTGTAGGTGCCCTGGCTTGGCGTGGCGGAGAGGAACTGCAGGCCGGCAGCCGGGAACTGCTCCGTGACCTCCACGTTGTTGGCGGCATCGGGCCCGTCGTTCGAGAGCGTGACGGTGAACGTGATCGTGTCGCCAACGTTCGGCGTGGCGTCGCTCACGGTCTTCACGACGGCGAGATCGGCCTCGCGGGTGGTGACGGTGGCGTCGTCGCGGTTGTTGCCCGTGTTCGGATCGAACTGGTCGGACTTCGTGACCGCCGCCACGTTCGTGAACGAGCCGGCGCCCGCCACGGCCGCCGCGATCGTGAGGATCCGGGCGCCGCCCACCGGCAGCGAGTTGACCGTCCACACGCCGCTGGCCGGGTCATAGCTCGTGCCGGCCGCGGGGCTCGCGGAGATAAACGTGAGGCCGGTCGGCAGCACGTCGAGGAGCGTCACGCCCGTGGCGGTGTCGGCGCCGAGATTCCGCACCGTGATCGTAAACGTGATCTGCCCGCCGACGTTCGGGTTCGGGTTATCGACCACCTTCTCCACGGCAAGATCGGCGTATTGCGGTGTCTCGGTGACGCTCTTGGTGTTGTTCGTCGGATCGGGATCGTATTGGTCGCTCGTCTGCACGCTCGCCGTGTTGGTCGTCGGCTGCGGGTTGCCCGAGGTGGGCGGCAGGACGGTCGCCAGGATCGAGAGCGTGCGGGCAAAGAGCGTGTCGACCGTGCCGACATCCCAGATGCCGGTGCCGGCGTCGTACGTGCCCTGGCTCGGGATCGCAGAGACGAACTGGAGGCCGGTGGGAAGTTGGTCGAGGATCGTCACGCCCGCGGCGGTGTCTTTGCCCTTGTTCGAGAGCGTGACGGTGTAGGTGATCGTGTCGCCGACGTTCGGACGGGCGTCGCTCACGACCTTGTCGACCGCGAGGTCGGCGTATTGCGGCGTCTCGGTGACGCTATCAGTGTTGTTCGACGGGTCGGGGTCGTATTCGGTGCCGGTCACCGTTGCCGTGTTGGTCACCGCGGGCGGGAGGCCGCTCGTAGGCCGATCAACCGTCGCGAGGATCGTCAGGATCGGGAAGTCGCTCGTGGTCACGGTGCCGACGGTCCAGACGCCGCTGCCCGGAACGTAGGTGCCTTGGGTGGCCGAATACGAGACGTAGGTCACTCCGGTCGGGAGTAGATCGTTCACGACGACATTCGTCCCCGTGTCGGGCCCCTTATTCGACACCGTGATCGTGAACGTGATCGTGTCGCCGACCCTCGGCGTGGGATCGTTGATAGCCTTTTCGACCACGAGGTCAGCCTGCTTCGGTGTGACCGTGGACGCACCGGTGTTTTGGTTCGGGTTAGGGTCGGGGGTCGTCGACGTGGCAGTGGCGGTGTTCTTCTGTGGCAGCGCGGGCTGGCCTGTTGCCGGGGTCTTCACCGTCGCCACGATCGTGAGCGTATTGGTCACGCCGGCGGCGACATTCCCAACCGTCCAGACCCCGGTGTTCGAGGCATAGCTGCCGGTGCTGGCGGTATCGCTCACAAAGAGGAGACCGGAAGGGAGCAGATCGTTCACCACGACATTCTGCGACGTGCTCGGACCGAGGTTGTCGAGCGTGATAGTGAATGTGACCGTGTCGCCGACATTCGGCCGCGGGTTGTCCACCGTTTTCGAGACAACAAGGTCGGCCTCCTGCGGATCGGTCGGAGTATTCGAGGTGTTGTTCGCGTTGTTCGGATCCCAGACGTCGCTCTTGGTGATCGTCACGGTGTTGTAGGAGACCCCCGTCAGAGCCGCGGTCGCCGTGATCGTGAGCACCAGCGACTGGCCCGGGGCGATCGTCGGCACACTCCAGATGCCCCCCGTGACCGGCGTTCCCGACGGCGTAAACGAGGTGCCTCCGGCGGCGGAAGCGGATACGTACGTCACGTTCGCGGGGAGCGTGTCGGTCACCTCGACGCCCGTCGCCGTGGCGGTGCCGTTGTTCCGCAGCGTGACCGTGTAGGTGATCGTGTCGCCGACATTCGGCTGCGGCTTGTCGGTCTGCTTGGTCACCGCCAGGTCGGCGTACTTCGGCGTCTCGGTCGCCGTGCCGGTGTTGTTGCCGGGGTTGGAGTCAGGCTCGGCGGAATTCGTCACCGTGGCGACGTTCGTCTGGGCCGCGGGGATCGTGTTCACGGCCGGCGCGAGGACCGTTGCCGTGATCGTCAGCGTTTCTGCGTTCGTAGGTCCGGTGAGGACGGTGCCCACATCCCACACACCCGTGGTCTGGTTGTATGTGCCCTGGCTCGGCGTCGCAGAGAGGAACGTGAGCCCCGCCGTCGGGAATTGTTCCGTCACCTCGACGAGATGGGCCGTGCTGGGGCCGTTGTTCGTGAGCGTCACGGTGAACGTGATCGTGTCGCCAACGTTCGGCGTGGGGTTGCTCACCGTCTTCACGACCGCGAGGTCGGCGGTGTTAACGGTGAACGTGGCCGAGCCGGTCGTGACGTAGTTGTTGAGTTCCCCCAAAATCTTGGAGCCGGAACCCGTCCGCTCGTAGGCATTCGGGTTGTTGGGCGTGATCTGGCCCGGGTCACCTGGCAGGCTCGTCCATTTGATCTCGTTGGTGTTCTTGATTTTCTGATTCGCGGAAAGCGGCCCGGCCAGCGTGCCGGTGACCGTCAGCGTGATCGTGCGGGTGGTCGGCTCCTTCGGCAGGTCGAAGCCGTTGCCCGTCGTCGTAAGTGTGTTGCCTGTGAGGCTGAAGTTCGCGGTGGTCACGAGGCCGGCCGAGTCGACGACCGACGTGAGCGACGGCGACAGGATCTCGGCCGGGATCACGTCGCGGAGCGTGACGCCGAAGGCGTCGGTGTCGCTGCTCGACGACTGCCTGACCACGATCGTGTACGTGACCGGATCGCCGGCGGTGCCCCCAAAGCCACCCACGTCAGCCGACTTCGTCGTCCGCAGTTTCGGCTCGATCACCGTGACAGGCTCGGCTTCGACGATCGGCGAGAACGAGGCGAAGTTCCAGCCGGCCTGAGCCTTGTTAACCAGCCACACGCCGCTGGTGTTCGTATTCACGTTGAGAACAACCGTCTCGATCGTGAACGTGATCGTCTCATCCGTTGAGCTGTCGGTGTCGGTGTTGACGATGTCGCCGAGGTTCCACGTGGCCGTGGAGCCGGAGTTCGTCAGCACCGGGGCACTGTTGAGCCCCGGCACGGTCAGCTTCGCGGGATCGTCGTTGACCGCCGTGATCGTCCGGACATACGCCATGCCCGATCCCATGGCGTCGATGAGCTGAGCGGCGGGTGTGCGGCCCTGAGGGATCTTCATCGTGACGGTGTAGGTCGCCGTCTCGCCGATCACAGCCTGCGTGGCCGTGTTCGACGCGTTCACGATCGACGTCGTGACGAGTTGCTTGGTGACCGTGGGGGTGGCGACCGTCACGATCGCCGAGTCGCTCGACTTGTAGTTGTTGAGCTGGCCTTGGCCCGTCGATTCGGAGCCCGTCCGCTCGTAAGCGTTCGGATTGTTGGTCGTGATCTGGCCGGGGTTGCCCGGCAGGCTCGTCCAGGTCTGAGTGGCGACGTTGTTGATCGCCTGGCCGGCAATGACGTCTGGTTGGAGCTTCGCCCGGAATTGGAGCGTGCTCGTCTGGCCGGGTGTGAGCTGCGTATAGGTGGCCGTGAAGGCGTCGCCGCCGGCTGCCGTGGCGAGCGTCGCGGGCACGACGCCGGCCGTGTTCCGGAGCGAGCCGGCGACATAGTCGATCCCGCCGGGGAAGATGTCGGACAGGCTCACGTTGTGGGCGGTCGTCTGGCTTGCCGTGACCAGAATCGTGAACGTCACCGTGTCGCTCGCCTGGGCGGTCGTCGGCATCACCGACTTGTCGATCGCGAGCTTGGGCTCGATGACGGTGACAGGCCCGGACTTCGCTGCGGGTAGCTCGGTGTGGCCCGTCCAGGTGAGCTTGGCATTGTTCGTGAGTGTCTTGCCCGCGACGTTGCTCGAGACGTTGAGCACGACGGCCTCGTAGCGGAACGTGATCCCCTGCAGCGTTGTGCCCGCGTTGGAGTTGGTCACGTCGCCGAGGCTGAACGTGACCGTGCGGCCGCTGTTGGTCACCACCGGGGCAGCCGAGCCGGTGAAAGTCACCCCCGGATCGACGACCGGCGTTCCCACCATTCGCACGAAGGCCAGGCCGGTCGGCAGCGAGTCGACGACCACGGCCGACGGCGTCGTGCCCCGCGGGAAATCCACGGTGAGCTCGAATGTGGCGAGCTCGCCGATTACCCCCTGGGTGTTGGAGTTGAACGAGTCGACGATCGACGTGCTGACGAGTGCTTTCGTGACCTGCGGCGCCTGCACCGTAACCGTCGCGTCGTCAGAGAGTCCGGCCGGCGGCAGGAAGTTGGAGCCGCCCTCGGTGGAGGCGTAGTTCGTGAGCGTGGCCGTGTTGGGAATCACGTCGCTCGGCACGACCGTCGGCAGCAGCTGCAGGTCGTAGGTGATGATCGCGATGTTGGCGCCGGTGTTGATCACCGTACCGCCAGTCGTCTTGCCGGGGTCGAGCGCCCCCGTCGAGGTCGATGGGTCGATGAGCGTGATGCCGGTGCCAAACAGGTTGCCCGTAAAAGGGAGCGAGGCGCCCGTCCCGTCGGCCACCTTCAGATTGAGCCCCGTCGCGTTCGCGGGGATCTTCATCTTCGTGGCATCGAAGACGTCCTTGAGATTGATGTCAAAGGCCCCGTTCACGCCGCTGCCTGTGTTTTCGACCACGATGCAGAACGTCACCAGGTCGCTGCCGAGCACGTTCGAGAGGTTCGAGTCGATCGGCGTGGTGGCGAGGCCGCTGGACGTAACCGTGCCGGTGAAGGCGGCGCCCGGCTGGCCGGGCTGCGAGAAGGTGACGCCCGCCGGAGCGACCGTCGGCGGCGTGAACACGCCGGCGGTGTTGGTGGTGGAGACCACGCCCTTGGTGATCCCGAGCAGCGGCAAGGAAATCTGCACCTGGGCGAGCGCCGTGTTCGAGGTCAAGACGTCGCCCGTCTCGTTGCGCTCCTGCTGCTCGGCCTGATTGGTGAGCAGGAGGCCGTCGGCGAACGGCCGGTTCGTGGCTGTGACGGTGAAGAGGATGTCGGTGACGGCGGGCCGGTCGAGGCTGTCTTGGAACGTGCCGAAGCTCCAAGTCTCGCTGTTGGCCGCGGAGCTGGACGAGTTCGTGGGAGTGATCCCGGAGATCGTGCTATACGTGTCGGTCGGGCCCCACTTCCACTGGCCTGCCGCCGGGACGGTATCGCTCGGTGAGCCACCGGCAAACGTGAGCGCCTGCGCTGCGAAGATCGGCAGCGGCAGGAAGTCGGTGATCTGGTAATCCTTGATGCTTGCAAACGGCAGGTTGTAGGTGATCTGGAACGTGACGGCGTCGCCGGCGGTGACGACGGGCGTGCCGGAGGCGGGGACGCCGTTGATCGCATAGACGCTCTTCGTCACCTGGCCGCTGACGAGCGTGAACGAGGCCGACGAGCCGTCGCTGACCGTGCTGGCCGTCGGTGAGAGGTCGCTGAAGGCGAGGACGTCGGCCGTCGTTGTGGCCACGTCGGTCATCACGTCGCCCTGGACGACGTCTGCACCCGGCCGCGGGGTGACCCGATATTCGTCGAGCACCCGGGCGCGGAACTTGATCGTGCCCGTCGTGCCCGGGCCGCCCGGCAGCGGGTTCGGCGGCGTGGAGGGGGAGCCGGTGCCGGTATCCGGAATGCCGGCGCCGACGAGTTTGCTGCCCGTGGAGAGGCCGAGGGCCTGCAGCTGTGCGGAGACGTCGAAGTCGACGTTCGTCGACCCGTTCGCCTGCACGGTCGACGAGAAGTTCGCGCTGTCGAACGGCTCGGCGGTGAACGTCTGCGATTTCTGCGTGAACGTCAGCGTCGGCGTGAACGTGGCGTCAAACTGCTGGCCATCGGAGAGGACGTCGCCAACGTTGAAATCTTGAAGTGCGAAATAATCGCTCACCTGGAAGTTGAGCGTGTACTCGATCAGGTCGCCGGCCCGCGGCGCGCCGGGGTTCGTGAGGTCGATGAAACTCTTCTGGAGCGCGACGGTGCGGGCCGTGAGCGTGTGCTGCGAGTTCGCGTCGTTGGGATCGCTCTTGATCGTCTGCGGCGTCGGGAAATTCGGGTTTGCGCTCGTCCAGGTGCCGGTCGCGTTCGCCGTGTTCGTGGCGATCGCCGTGCCGCCCGTGCCCAGCGGGATGACGTCCTGCCCGAGGCTGTTATCCTGCGGTACGAAGTAGGTGAACGTCATCACGGCGTCGGTGTCGCTGCCGGTGCCGACGATTTTGTCGAACCGGCGGGAGAGCGTGCCACCGGGCGTGGAGGTGCTCGGCGTGGAAACGGGCGTGATCGTCGTGGAGCCATTGCCGGTGACCGTGTTCACCGAGACGAACTGGACGTTATTCGGCAGAACGTCGGAGAGGAGCAGGTCGTTGATCGTCTGGCCAGGGGCAACGGCCATGCTCACGGTGTAGGTGTGGGTGAAGTTCGGGCCGGTCGCGGTCTCAGCCTCGGGCGCGGTCGACGTCTTCTTGATCCGGAAGAGCTGCGGCTGCACCGGATCGGTGCTTTCGCTGCCGAATTCGGCGACGTTGATCGTCGGATTGCCCGAGCCGTCGACCTGATACTGGAAGCCACCGGTGGCCGTCACGTCGTAGGTGTGGTTCGGCTGGGCGAGCGGGCTGACCGAGCCGGTGAAGTTGAT
>CAMBSN010000094.1:0-12246 GCA_945870505.1 Candidatus Kuenenia stuttgartensis
CCGTCCACGATCACCGTGGCTCGGCCCGACGCCGGCCGCCACCGGCTTCCGGCACGATGCGCCTCGACGCTCACCACGCACTCGCACGACGGTCCGATGGCGGCCGCACGCCGCGGATCACCGCCTGCGGGAAGTTCGCGAAACGCCTGTTCGATCCTGCCGCGGATGGCAATCGGCGTTGGGCTCTCGCCCAGTTGCCACGCAAGCTCATCGCGGCGAAAGAGGTCGTATTGTGCGTCGGCCCAGGCGGCGCCGCACGCAGCGATCGCGACACCGAGCAACGCGACGGCCGCTCGCGAGCGGCCCCACCACGACGCCACTCCCCACGCGGCGAGCGACGCCACAGCCGCACCCCAGCACGCAACCGCGAGGTTTACCCCAGGCCAGGGCTCGACCAGACGGGTAAGCCCGCACCCGGCGGCGAGGCAGGCCGCTGCCACCACGGCCGGCCGGGCCGGCAGCGGCTCATCGCGACGGTGGCGGAGCAGCCAGCGGAGCACCGCACGAGGCCCCGCCACGAGGGGGCCGCATGCGACGTGGATCCAGTCCCGTGCCGCGGTCAGGAAGGCTTCCAAATCCTTCAATAAGTCCGTCAATACGTCCGTCACTCCATCTGGCAAGGCCGGCATGGTTGTTCG
Organism: Candidatus Kuenenia stuttgartensis; assembly: GCA_945870505.1. GTDB lineage: Bacteria > Planctomycetota > Planctomycetia > Pirellulales > UBA1268 > QWPN01. The sequence continues at coordinate 639 of CAMBSN010000094.1, forward strand.
TATGTGCGCTGGCACCGCGAGGCCGATCGGCCCCTACTTATTTGACGAGCGCACCAGCCGGCAGGGGCAACCACGCCATGGCCAAGTGGCTGATGCGGCGAAGCCAGCGACACGCTATTCTTGACTCCATACGGGGGGGACGCTCGTGCCACCGCCCCGCCAACCGCCAGGACGATTACCCCCAATGCTCCGTCGCATTCTCGCGTCTACGACCGCCACCGCGATCCTGGTGACCGTGGCATCGTTGGCCTGCCGGGCCGAGCCGCCGGCTGACCTCCCGCTCGAACCGATCTTCAACGGCAACGATCTCTCAGGCTGGGCGCCGGCGGCGGGGCCGTTCTGGCGGGTCGAGGACGGCGTGCTCGTCGGCGAGAACGACGCTGCCCTGACCGGCTCGGTGCTCCACACCGATCGCGCCTACGGCGACGTCGTCGTCGAGGCCGACTGTCGGTTCTCCGGTGAGATCGACAGCGGCATCATGCTGCGGAAGCCGGAAGTGCAGGTCCAGATCGGCGTGTCGCGGAGTTTGAAGCGCGACATGACCTGCTCCTTCTACACCGGCACGTATCCCGAGGAGGCCCGCGCCGCGAGGGCCGGCGAACTGCTCAAGCCGAACGACTGGAACCGCATCCGCGTCGAGGCGAAGGGCGATACCTTCACCGTGTGGCTCAACGGTGAGCAGGTGTCGCGCTACACGAATCCGAAATACGCTGAACCCGCCCCGATCGGCCTGCAGATCCACAAGGGCCTGCCAATGAAGGTCGAATACAAGAACATCCGAGCCCTCGCCCTCTGACACCTCGCCCTCTGACAGCAGTCCGCCCATTTCCTGGAGAGTGATGCCCATGCCACGGAACGTCCGTTTCGACCCCACCCGCCGCGACTTCGTCGAGCAGGCCCTGGCGCTTGCCGGCGTCGCCCTGACGGGCACTGTCGCCCGCGCGGCCGACACGCCCGCCCCGGCCCCCACCGCGAAGCCCTCCGAGAAGGTTCGCGTGGCCGTGATCGGCTGCAACGGCCAGGGAGGCGGCCACATTCGGGAATGGCTGGACCTGCCTGAGGTTGAACTGGTCGCGATCTCCGACTGCGACCCGAACGCGTACGACGCGCAGATGAAGCGGCTGGAGAAGGGCGACGCCGATCATGCCGGCGTCCGCGGCACCAAGCCGGAGTACATCAAGGACTTCCGGGCGCTTCTCGACCGCAAGGACATCGACGCCGTGTCGATCGCCACGCCCAACCACTGGCATGCCCTGATGGCCGTGTGGGCGATGCAGGCGGGCAAGGACGTCTACGTCGAGAAGCCCTGCAGCCACAACGTGGAGGAGGGCCGGGTGATGACCCAGTGGGCCCGCAAACTCGGTCGCATGTGCCAGATGGGCGTGCAGAGCCGGAGCATGACGGGCACCCGGGAGATGATGGAGTTCGTGAAGTCGGGAAAGATTGGCCGAGTGAACGCGGCCCACGCGATCTGCTTCCGGCTGCGGGAGAGCATCGGCCTCGTCGACACGCCGGCCCCGATCCCACCGGGCCTCGACTTCGACCTCTGGGCCGGCCCGGCACCGAAGGAGATTCCGGTCCGCAAGCGGCTCCACTACGACTGGCACTGGAACCAGGTCACGGGCAATGGCGACCTCGGCAACCAGAATCCGCACGAACTCGACAAGTGCCGCTGGGCGATCGGCAAGCAGGAGTTGCCCAAGCGGGTGGTAAGCCTCGGCGGCCGACTCGGCTACGTGGACAACGGCGACGTGGCCAACAGTCAGGTGACGATCTTCCAGTGGGACGATGCGGTGCTGATCTCCGACGTCCGCGGCCTACCGGTGAAGACGCCGACCACCTTCGGCCTCAAGGTCGCGAACCCATTGGAAAAGGCCTCGGCCGTGATCTATGGCACCGAGGGCTTCGTGGTCTGCCCGAACTACACATCGGGTGTGGCCTTCGACTACGACGGTCACGAACTCGGGCAATGGGATGGCGGTCACTACCGGCAGCACTTTTCCAACTTCGTGAAGGCGATCCGCAGCCGGCGTCACGAGGATCTTCATCTCGACATCGAAGACGGCCACCTCTCGAGCGCGCTAGCCCATCTCGGCAACGTGTCGTGGTCGCTCGGCGAGGCGGTGCCGATCGACGCCCGTCCGGCACTCGCGGCCGACGATCCCCACGTCAAGGCGTCGCTCGACACCTTCCAGACCTACCTGAAGGACAACGCGGTGGACGTGTCGAAGACGAAGCTCACGCTCGGTCGTGAGTTGGTCATCGACCCCGTGACCGAGAAGTCGACAGACGCCGAGGCGAACCGGCTGTTCACCCGCGACTACCGCAAGGGCTACGAACTACCGCGGGTGTGAATGCCAGCCTCCTCGTAGGTGCAGGTTGGCAACCTGCACCAGCAGCGGCGTCGACCAGGGCTTCGGCACAGGTTGACAACCTGTGCTACGTGTTGCAGGTTGGCAACCTGCACCAGCAGCAGAGTCGAGCAGGGCTCCGGCACAGGTTGACGACCTGTGCTACGAGGACAGGAAGATAACCCGCGCTACGAGTTGCAGCGGATGTGACGAGCCGGCCTCCTCGTAGGTGCAGGTTGGCAACCTTCACCAGCAGCGGCGCCGACCAGGGCTTCGGGACAGGTTGAAAACCTGTGCGACGTGTGGCCGCGGGGGTGAAGGCCGTCAGGTGCGGCGGGCCTGGACGATTCGGGCGAGCCCCGCCATGTCCTTGAGTGTCGGTCCGGGCTCGAGGCCTGGCACTGCCGCCAACGCGGCCGCTGCGGCCGCCGCCACCGCCGGGCCGATTTCGACCACGAGCCACCCGCCCGGCACCAGCCGCTCGGCGGCCTCCCGCGCGAGTCGCTCCACGATCTCCACGCCCGTCGGCCCCGACACGAGCGCGGCCTTCGGCTCGTGGTCGCGAACGTCGCGGGGCAGGGCAGGGTACTCATCCTCGCGGACGTAGGGCGGATTGCTCACAACCACGTCCCACGGGCCCGCGGCCCGTGGATCGGCGAGCAGGTCGCACTCCACGAACTCGATCCGGTCGGCTACGCCATGCCGCTCCGCGTTGGCCCGCGCGACGGCCAGCGCCGCCGGCGAGATGTCGGTCGCCACGAGCCGCGCCTTCGGCAGTTGCTTGGCGAGCGTCACCGCGATCGCGCCGCTCCCGGTGCCCACATCCACGATCCGTGGAGCCTCGGCCGACTTGCAAAGGTCGAGCGTCCGCACCACGAGCCCCTCGGTCTCGGGCCGCGGAATCAGCACGTCTTTCGTGACCGTGAAGGGCAGCGAAAAAAACTCGCGGCTACCGACGAGATACGCCACCGGCTCTCCCTCTCCCCGCCGCTTCACGAGGTCGCGAAACCGGGCCCGCTCCGCGTCGGCCACCGGAGTGTCGAAGGCGGTGTAGAGCGCGATCCGCGGGCAGCCGCGGACGTGAGCCAGTAGCACCTCGGCATCGAGCCGGGGCGATTCGGACCCCTTCGCCCCGAGCCAGTCGGTCGTCCACGTCAAGAGCCGCCCAACCGTCCATGCCTCATCGCTCATGGCCACCTCCTTCAGGTCGCCGCCGGCTTCGCCGACTGCTCCATCTCGCTCTTCCGCTTCTCGCGGGCATGCCGCTCGATCGCGTCCACCACGAGGCCGAGGCGGCCCACCATCACCTGATCGAGCGTGAAGCTCTCGTTGATCCGGTGGTCGGTGACGCGGTTCTGCGGAAAGTTGTAGGTGCGGATCCGCTGGCTGCGGTCGCCTGAGCCCACCTGCTCCCGCCGCTCCGTGGCCCGCTTCTCGTGCTCGATCCGCCGCTCGTGCTCGTAGAGCCGCGTCTTGAGCACGCGGAGTGCCTTGGCGAGGTTCTTGTGCTGGCTCTTCTCGTCCTGGCACTGCACCACGATGTTGGTCGCCAGGTGCGTGAGGCGGACCGCCGAGGCCGTCTTATTGACGTGCTGGCCTCCCGGGCCGCTCGCACAAAACAGGTCTTTGCGATAGTCGTCGGGCGCGAGGGCCACTTCCACGTCTTCCGGCTCGGGCAGCACCGCCACGGTGGCGGCCGAGGTGTGGATCCGCCCCTTGGTCTCGGTGTCGGGCACCCGCTGCACACGGTGGCCGCCGCTCTCATGCTGGAGCTTGCGAAAGACCGCATCACCCGAAACACCGAGGATCAGCTCCTTGAAGCCGCCGAGTTCGGTGGGGCTCGCGTCCATCACCTCGAAGTCCCAGCCCAGCTCGGCCCCCCAGCGGCGATACATCTCGTAGAGGTCTCGCACAAACAGCGCCGCCTCGTCGCCACCGGTGCCCGCGCGAAGTTCCACGATGCAGCGGGCTCGGTCGGCGTCTTCATCGCCCGAGCAGAGTTCGAGCAGGTCTTCCCATTCCCGTTCCCGCTTCGTTTCGAGCGCGGGCAGTTCCGCCTCGGCGAGGTCCCGGAGGTCGGCATCGTTGCCGGCGATCATCTCGCGATGCTCGGCGATCTGCCGCTCGAGCAGCGTGAACTGCCGGTAGCGAAGGGCGAGCTTGGCGAGCGTGCCATGCTCCCGGGCAACCGCCGAGAGTTTTGGCTGGTCGGCGAGGACGACCGGATCGATGAGCGACCGTTCGAGTGCCTCGAATCTGTCGAGCTTCTGCTCGAGGTCACCACGAATACCGCCGAAGGAGGAGTCAGCCATGGGTCGGGGCGACCTGCCGCCCGCAGATGTGACACGAGGGGCGTATGGCCATCAGCCGGCAGAACCTTGCTGCTCAGGAGGCCGGGGCCTCGGCCGTCTTCTTCTTTTTCAGGCTCGCGTAGCCCGCGCCCGCGAACTTCGACTTGAACTTCTCGATACGGCCCGCCGTGTCCACGAACTTCAGTTTGCCGGTGAAGAACGGGTGGCAGACGTTGCAGATGTCGACCTTGATCTCCGGCACCGTGCTCCGGGTCGAGAACGTGTTACCGCAGCCGCAGCGGACAACGGTGTGGCCGTAGTTGGGGTGGATGCCGTCTTTCATGGTCGCGAATCCGGAACGATACGGGGAAGGAAATCGGGGAGCCCCATACTCTACCCGGCCTTCCCTGGGGCGGCAATGCGGGCCGTTTCGGCCGCGGGCCGTACCGCTCGCACGGCGGCACCTCCTGGTTTCACGGCGTTTGGCTTGGCCCCAACGCGTGTTCTTTCTCCAGCCGGTCTGCCTCCAGACGGTCTGCCAGGAGCCGGCTCCCAAACCGCTGCGGCGAGCCGTCTTCGCGAAGCACCTTCACAGCCTCGTCGATCCGGCCGAGGGCGGCGAGCGCCCGCCCGAGATTGGCTCGGGCGGCATCGGTCCAGCGGCTGTCGGGCGAGTTTTCGAGGGTCATCCTCCGGAGATAGTCGATCGCCGCTTCGGGCTGGCCCTCGCCGAGCGTGGCCACACCGAGCCAGTAGGTCGCGTCTTCCTTCATCTGGCGGTAGAGCCGGTCAACGGTGGCCGACTGCTCCGGCGGCACCGCCTGCAGCCCCTGCTGGATGGCCGCCTTCGAAGGACGGGCAGCCAGATACGAGGCCTTAGCCCCGAGCGGTCCGTCGAGGTCGCCGCGAAACTCTCGAACCCGTGCGGTGAACAGGGGCCGCACGAGCCGTGGGGCCTGCCGGTCGCCGCGGCCCATCTCCGCCATTGTGATCGCGAACGGGGCAAGCTCCCGTCGCGCCGCGAGTTCCACAGCCTCGGTCGGCCGCCTCGCGGCGGTCTCCCAGGGAAACTCCCAGAGCCCCACGAAGGGCGAGCCATCGCCCGGCAGAGCCTTCGCGGCCGCGGCGGCCACGGCAGATGCATCGACTGCGAGCCGCAGCCCGTGTCGCGACGCAGCCTCCTTGTCGAGCGCAGCCATCCGTCGCGAAAGGCTCCGCGGGTCGGCAACCGTGAGCACCGCCAGCGAACCGATGTCCGCAGCCTTCACCGGATACGGCCGGTCGGGGAACGAGAGCGCGTCGAGAATCGCCGGGTCCGCGGCGGCCTGCCGGGCCGTTGCCACTCCCGCGCCCCCCGGGCCCGGCACGGGCATGCCGTATGTCGGCTCGAAGAGATACGCCTCGCCCTCGACGATCGCGGCGGGAAGCCAGGGCCGCAGCGTGCCGGCCTGCGGGTCGCCCGTGGCGAGCATCACGGCATCGATCCCCGCCTGACGGAGCAGTTCGACGAAGATCCACGACCGCTGCGCGGCGCTCGCCCGGCCGGTGAGGAGGATCTCGCCGACCGTATACCACCGGGCGCCAGGCGTCGCCTCCGACGGCACCATCGGCGGATCGCCGACGACCGCCAACGAGCGGATGGTCCAGTCGAAGAGCCGAACCGCGGTGGCCAGGTCGTCGGCCGCATCGCCTCGCGCGGTGGTGGCGATGTCGGCCAGCCAGCGATGGTCGCGGAGGTGGGCAACGTCGCCCACGGCATCGAACGCCGGCTGCTCGAGCATCGGCTCGACGCCGATGCGAAGCCGCTCCGGCAGGGCCGAGACCAGCGGGTCGATGCGCCACGACGGAACCTCGACCGCCGACTGGTGGCTCCACTGGGTGAGTCGGTCAAACGCCTGCTCGTAAGCCCGCTGCTCGTCGAAGTCGTCAAGCTTCGAGACGGCCGCCAATGCCCCGGCCACCAGTTTGTCGCCCGTGACGCGACTCGCCGCCGGACGCGCGTCGGAAACTGCGGCGGGGCCGGACGGCGGCTGCGACGCACCGCAGCCCGCGACCGCGATCGCGAGCCATGCCGTAGCCACGCGGACGGCAGCGGCAGACGATGCGTCCACCGCGGTCATGTCTTCTCTCCGGCAAGCCTTGCCTCGTGGATGCGCAGCACGCGCTCGAGCACGCCACCAAACTGGTCGAGGGGCACCATGTTGGGACCGTCGCTCGGGCTTTCGTCGGGGCAAGGGTGGGTCTCGAAGAACATCCCGTCCACGCCAACGGCCGCCGCGGCGCGGGCGAGCGGTTCGACGAGCGTGCGGTCTCCACCGGTCGCACCGCCAAGGCTGGCAGGCTGCTGCACAGAGTGGGTGGCGTCGAAGATCACCGGCACGCCAAACGACTGCATCACCGGCAGGCCCGCGAAATCGTTGACCAACCGGCCGTATCCGAAGAACGTGCCCCGCTCGCAGAGCAGGATGTCGGTCGCCCCGCCGGCCAGCAGTTTCGCCACCGCGTGTCGCATGTCGCCAGGGGCGACGAACTGCCCCTTCTTGACGTTCACGGCGCGGCCGGTGGCCGCTGCCGCGAGCAGGATGTCGGTCTGCCGGCAGAGAAACGCCGGGATCTGCAGCATGTCGCAGACCTGCCCGGCCGCAGCCGCCTGCTCAGGCAGATGGACGTCAGTCGTGACCGGTAGGCCGGTCTCCCGCCGGACGCGTTCGAGAACCGCGAGGCCGTCGTCGATCCCAGGGCCGCGAAACGACGACGCGCTCGTGCGATTCGCTTTGTCGTACGACGCCTTGAACACAACCTGGATGGGGAGCCGCGAGGCGAGCAACGCCAGCGTTTCGGCGATCCGCAGGCAGAGGTCCTGCGTCTCGATCACGCATGGCCCTGCGATCACGAGCAGGGGTTGGCCGGGCCCACAGCGGTGGCGGCCGATCTGAGCGGGAAGTCGGGCGTTCACGGGCGATGCTCCGCGGCCTAGGTCTCGGCTTGGGGGATGCGATCCAAACCGGTTGGAGCATCGTATCGATCTGCAGCGAAATGCGGCGCGCGCCGCATTTTTGAACACCCGCCGACACAACGACACCATGAAAAACACGCGAAAAACAAGAAGTCGTGTTTGGCACGGCATGTGCTCCTCTTCTCCCCCGTGGCGACGGCTCCGGCCGCCGCCACATTCCACACTCTTGGAATACCAAGGTGGGGTCTCCGGCTTTCTTCGGGCGTGCGGTCGTCTTGCCCCTGACCCGCACGCCCATGACAGGGTGCTCCTGTCGAGCCGGAGGCCCCACTTTTTCTTTTCAGCCCCCGTGGTTGCCCTTGGGGTGGTTGCCGTCGGGTTCTTGGCGATCGCCCCGCAGGCAGCGCCAAAAGCCTGTAAAACAGGCCTCCCTTGACGATCAGGGGGGCCGTGCGCTAGTTTTGCTGGGCTAAAGCGTTTCTCGGGCCGGCCCCGTGGAGTCCGTGGATCGTGCCAGCGTAGCTTCAATTGGCAGAGCACCGCATTCGTAATGCGGGGGTTGCGGGTTCGACTCCCGCCGCTGGCTCTCGGCGGACCACTGTCCGCCTCAGTTACTTATGCTCAGCGGACCTTCGTCCGCTTCATTGTATTGCCACCTGTGAGGACTTCCGAATGGTTGCCACGGCCCGTCTCGACATCCGCGATCTGATCACCGGCAGCGGCCCGTTCGGCCCCACGGAAGTGAAGGCTGTCCTCGAAATGCTCGGCACCGACGCCGCCGCCCACCGCGACCTGCGTTCCGCCGTCCGCGACCTCGAGTCGATCTCGGAGCGAAGCCCGGCCTCATCAGTGAAACTCGGCGTCTGCCAGCGACTGCTCGGCAAGGCCCGCGACGCCCTCGAGACCCTGAAGGGCGGCGATGGCGGCGCCCTCGCCCTTTTTCATCAGGGACTCGCACACGTCGCCGAAGGCGCCCACGACAAGGCTTGTGAACTCTTCGAGTCGGCTCGCAAGGCGGGCTACGACGCCGCCGCCTGCGTTGCTGCCACGGCCGAATCGATGCGGTCGGCCGGCAAGCCCGCCGAGGCGCACAAGGCTCTCGACGCCCTCGGTTCGCAGGGCGAATCGTCGGCCGACGTCTGGGCTGCCCGCGCCGGCGTGCTGGCCGATTCGGGCCACGGCCCGGGTGAAGTGGCCGCGGCCTGCGAGAAGGCGATTGCCATCGATCCCGGCCACCCTGGCGCCCTGTTTCTGCTCGGCGTGATCGCCGATCGCGTGGGCAACGAGGATGACGCCAAGGTCTACTACGAGCGGTCGCTTGCCAGGTATCCGGCGAGCGTCGGTGCCCTGATCAACCTCGGCATCCTCTACGAAGACAACGACGACTTCGCCAAGGCGCAGCAGTGCTACCGCCGCGTGCTGGAGGCCTTCCCCGACCACCCGCGAGCCCGGCTGTTCCTCAAAGACTCGTCCGCATCCGGCGACCTCCAACTCGACGAGCAGGAGATGAAGCAGCGGGATCGGCTCGACCAGGTTCTTTGCCTGCCGGTCAGCGACTTCGAACTCTCCGTGCGGAGCCGCAACTGCCTGCAAAAGATGGGCATCCACACGCTCGGCGACCTCGCCCGAACGTCCGAGGAGGAGATTCTCGCCAGCAAGAACTTTGGCGAGACCAGCCTGGTCGAGATCAGGGAGATGCTGTCATCGAAGGGGCTGTCGCTCGGCCAGATCGCTCAACCGGTGCCGGTGGCAGACGTGGTGGAGGTCGAGGCCGTCGAGCCCTCGGCCGACGAGCAGGAGGTGTATTCCATGCCGATCACCGACCTCAACCTGTCGGTCCGGGCCCGCAAGTGCACCACGAAGTTGGGAATCACGACCATCGGCGACCTCATCCGCCGCACGGCCGAAGACTTGCTCGAGTGCAAGAATTTCGGCGTCACGAGCCTCAACGAGGTTCGGGAAAAGCTCACAGAGCGGGGCCTGAAATTGCGGGGCGACTGACCCTCCATATTTGCCGCAAGTAATGGCCTGGAAGGCACTTACAGGCGGAATCCGAGCGCCCAAAGTTTGCCCACGCGGCGTTTTCTCGTTAGCCTCGAATGGAGGACGTTGTACGGGCCGCCTTCGGCTCGGGAGCGTTCCCTTCAGCCCAGCACCGAGAGCCCATCAGTATGACGTCCGCCAGCCTGCGAGAAAAACCCGTCCGCGACCTGGCCCGTCTGGCCAAGCAACACGGGGTGGCTGGCTGGCACGCGATGCGGAAGGACCAACTGATCAAGGCGCTCGTGAGCAAGGCCAAGAAGGCGTTGCCCATCGACGCCCGTCGGTCGGCCGCACGCCCCGCGAAACCGTCTGGCGAGCGGTCGAAGGCGGCCTTGGTGCAGCCGAGCCCGGCCGCCGTGGCCCACACCGCCGAGGTGGCTCGACGGATCGCAGAGGCCCGCGAACGAATCGCCAAAGCCAAGAACCTCGCCACGCCTCCTGAGAACGGTCGGTCGAAGCGGCCGGTCCGCGACCGGATGGTGCTCATGGTCCGCGGCCCCTACTGGATGCATGCGTTCTGGGAGGTTTCGCCCCGCAGCATCGAGCGGGCTCAGTCGGCGCTCGGCCAGGAGTGGCACGGCGCCCGCCCGGTGCTTCGCGTGCTGCGGATCGAATCGGGCCTCCAGGGCTCGCCGTCGGAGCAGGTGATCCGGGAGATCGAGGTCCACGGCGGGGTGAAAAACTGGTTCATTGACGTCCGCGAATCGCTCCGCTGCCGGGTCGAGATCGGCTACCGGACCGTCACCGGACGTTTCCACGCGCTCGTCCGCAGCAATGCCGTCAACACGCCGGCCGCCTCGCAGTGCGACACCCTCGATGCGCACTGGGGCGACATCGTCAACGACTGCGACCGCATCTACGCGATGAGCGGGGGCTTCTCGCCCGAGAACAACAGCACCGAACTGCAAGAGCTCTTCGAGGAGCGGCTGCGCCGGCCGATGGGCCCGCCGTCCGCCGTCCGCGCCGAGCCCGCCGTCGACGAGGAGGGCGAGCCGACGATCACCACCTTCCAACTCGAAGTAGACGCGGAACTGATCGTCTACGGCGCCACCCGGCCCGATGCCTACGTCACGCTGCAGGGCGAACCGGTCAAGGTCCAGCCAGACGGCACCTTCCGGGTGCGAGTCGACCTGCCCAACAAGCGGCAGGTGCTGCCGATCGTCGCCAGCGTGCCCAACGGGGGCGGCCGCCAGACCGTGGTGATGGCGGTGGAGCGAAACACGAAAGCGATGGAGCCCTACCGCCGCGACCTCCACGAGGAGTAGCAGCCCCGTGGCGGACGCCTGGAGCTTCAGCGTGGCGTAGTTTTATCGACGTCAGAGCGGCGTAGTTTTGTCGCAATCTCACCGTTCGTGGTGCGATCTCCAAGGATGGATCATCCGCATGACAGCGGTGAAGCCGATGACCAAGGCAGAGAGGGGTTCCAGGGAAGGCTCCGGAACAGCGACTACGCCTACCGATAGATCGACCCCATTGTAAGAGTTCGCCGCGTACAGGCCCGCGGACATCAGGTCGGCGACATCGAGCATGTCGCACATGCCGTCGTCGTTGAAATCGCCTTCTCGCCAGGAGGCCGGCAGTCCAGAGTTGAACTTCGCGCCCGCCAGCACGTTTGCAATGTCGAGGATGTCGACGCTCCAGTCGAGATTCGTGTCTCCCGCCGCGGCATACGCGAATGTCACAGAGCCATCGCCATGGTCGAGCCATCCCACGGTGCGGGAGCCGCCGCTAGCGGCCGCAGCGCTCGAAGTGATTCCTGTCGTGCCACTCCACAATCCGCCACTCCGACCTGCACGAAGAGCCGCCAGCAGGTCGTTCTTACTCAATCCGGCAGACACTGTGATCGAGCCGTTGCCAACGTCGGTCAAACCGCCAGCAAGCACCGCCAAGCCGCCGACGACCGTGGTCAGTGCGGGTGACACGGTGACCGTGCCACCGGCAAGGGGTACAACTCGGCTGGAGCCGAG
>CAMBSN010000095.1 GCA_945870505.1 Candidatus Kuenenia stuttgartensis
ACAGGAGCGTGAGGCGATACGTTTTCTGCCATGTTCGTGATGCGTCGACCCATGTCGGTGAGCTCTTAACAAGGCTCGTTGGGGGCCGATTCGATTGGTTCCGGCAGCGTGTATAGCCGCCGGTTGCGGCTTCGGCCTCAACCGCAGCGGATCACATGCCCCGGGATCCAAGGCTACCCAGTTTCTACTTCAACGAGCTCTCCGCATTACACGGCGCCACGGCATCGCGGTGGATAACGTATCGCCCCCCGCTCCTCACCGCCTCGCACGGGCGGCCCACTTCTCGAAGGCCTGCGCCGGCGTCGCGCGGAAGACCTTGAAAAACGCCTCGTCGAACGTGGCGCCGCCATCGAGGGCGTCGGCCACCTGACCGAGTTTGCCGCCGGTCGCCAGGGTGCTGAGAAGTCCGCCCGCGGCGAGCGCGGTTGTGGCGGGATCGGCGTGGCCGGCGAGGAAGTCGGCGGTCGATCCGAGTCTCGGGATCGCCGCGACGGCATCCCGCCGCCATTGCTGCACGACGGCAGCCTTGGGTGCGATCCGGCTGGCGGTCGCCCGGCCGGCGCCCTGGCTGAACCACGCAGGCGTGGAACGACCAGCAAACGCGGCGGCGGCGATCACATCGGCCACGCCCGCGCGGAGGTCGTCGGCCTCCTGATTCGACGGCACGAGTAGGGCCGCGTAGACGACGTCGCCGGCGACGCCGGCGTGTCCCGCGAGGCCTCGAGGCCGCTCCGCGCGGGAGACGTTCTGCCAGATGGCGGAGTAGTCGATCGCCTGCCTCACGGCGTAGATCACGACGCCCCCCTTGAGCAGCGGTCCGTCCACGCCGAGATCGCCGCGGATATCGCCCGCCACGTCCTCCGCGAGGTCGGCCAGTTCCGTCAGTCGCTCGGCGGGCAAGTTGCCGATCACGCAGACGCCCGCCCGCGGCTGCACTCCCGGCTCCTCGTCGGGGATCGCCCGCCGCCAGAGTTTCTCGCCGGCGGCGACCCTGAGCCGGGCGAGGGCCGCATCGGTGAGTTTCGTCGCCTGCCCCGCCGCCACGACCGTATCGAGCGGCGCGGTGGCCGTCAGCATGTCGAGCTGCCCCCCTTGATCGATCCACTTTTCGATCATCGCGATGGCGGCATCGGCCAGCGGGGGGCTGCCGAGCGGCATCCGCTGCCCCTCGATGCCGGCACCACGGAGTTTCTTGACCAGCAGGCTGTCGCTCCCCTTGCCGGCAACCACCACGGCGCTCGTGCGGCCTCCCTTCATGAGCGCGTCGAGGCTCGCCATGCTGAGATTGGCTTCGGTCTCGTCTCCGCCGTGGCACTTGAGGCAGTGTTCCTGCAGGAGCGGTGCAACATCAGACGCAAACGACACCTCGCCCGGCTTGACGGCCACGGGCTTCATCGCGGGGGACACGGGTGGCGGCGGTGACGCGGCGCCGCCCCGCGCCACCACGTCGATGCCGATCGCCGGATTCGGGGCGTCGCACGGGGCGCCGGCATCGATCCACGCGATCAGCGTGGCCACGTCCTGGCTCGTCACCTTGCCGCCGCCACGGGGCATGTCGCCTGTGAGGATCACCTCCACGAGGCGGCTGGCCTGGCCCTGGCCGCGCTGCACCATGCCGGTCCGCATCAGCCCCTCATAGGAGGCCATCTGGAAGTCGCCTTTTTTCCCCGCGATGTGGCAGCCGCCGCACGACTTCGCCAGGATCGGCGCAACCTGCCGTGAGAACGACACCCCGGCCGCCCTGCCGACGGCAGGAGCGCCGGCGGCGGATCTTCCTTGGGCGACGGCAGGCGCGGCCTGTTGTGGGATGCCGGGCACCGCCAGGGCGGTCACGTCGGCGCCCGCTTTCTCGAGCCGGCGGCGGATGCCTGAGGCTCGGTCGGCGAGCGTCTTGAAGCCGGCCGGCGGACGTGGAGCCGACGCCATCGCCTCGAGGCCGCGGATCGCCTCGCCAAGCGATTCGACGGCCGCGTCGCGGTTATCGGCGTCGAGGAGTTTCGCGGCTGCGTCAATCCGCTCCCGGATCTCCTTTGGTGAAGCGTTGGGTGAAGCGTTGGGTGACGCGGCCGCTTCGGCCGCCGACGCCGGCCAGGCTGCTGCCGCCGCGAAGCCCATCGCCACACCGCACGCCCCAAGCAAGGCGATCGACCTGGCCAAGCAGGCCTGCCGTATTTCCGAGGCTCGCTGCTGTCGATCGAATCGGCTCATGAGCGGAGCATACGCCGCGGCGGTCGCGGGCGACGAGACGTGTGTCACACCCAAGCTGGCGACACACCAAAACCCAAGGCGTTCTACGTCGGCCGATCGGCCGGAGGCTCAACAGAATCCGGGGACATGGGCCGACGTCGATCTCGGTCGCGCCGATCCCGGTCGCGATGCCCCCGGTCGCGTCGCCAACGGGGACGACGATGGCGAGGACCGTCATAGCGGCGTCCGCGTAGCTCGCGTCGGCCGTTGCGGCGGCCATCGGCCAGCGTGGCCATCGCGGAAGCGACCGTGGTGGCGACGATGGCGATCACCCAGACGGCACCGACGACGAGGCCGATCCGCAGGCATGCCCGGCTCCCCGCAGCGTCACCGAGTCCGCCGAGGAGGGCGCCGAGACCGATCACCACCCCCAACGCCACCGGGAGGAGCAGGGTCGCGAAAACACCACCGAGGACCGCCCGCCGGATTGGATCGCGATGCATGCTACCGCTCGTCGTGCTACGTTCCAGGCGGCCGCGCCGCCAATGCTCCTCGATTGTCCCCAGGGGCGGAGGGTCGAGTCAAGAAACCGCCCGCAGCGGTTCCGGCCAGCCGCCGTAGTCGCGCTGAACCGGCGGCTGATTCAGCGAGGCGATAGCAGCATCTCGCGTGATCGGCGCTGACGCCCGAGACGGACGGGCCGTACACTTTTATCGGTCTCCCGCGGCCCGTCGGACCGAGGCGTGTGCCGCGGCCACCTGATACGTCCCCTCCGAACTGATGCGCATGGAACCGTTTCTCCCCACCCGGCCGATGGGCAGGCTGGGGTGCCGCGTGGCCCTGGCGACGATCGCCATCGCCCTCACATCGACCGCCGTCGCCGACCGGGTCGAACTCGCCGATGGCCGCATCCTCGAGGGGCGGTTCGCGAAGCTGCCGGGGGTCGCCATCGATCCGCTCGATGAGACGTCGGGAAGCACGGCGGGCGAGCCGATCCTGATGTGCGACGACGAACTCACCCGCACGATGGTCTCGAAGCGAAAGGTGGTGAAAGTCGAGGAGGCCCCGGTCGATCCCGGCATCGAGCGGGTGACGATCCCGCAGCGTGTGCCCGAGAACGGCCGAAGGGTCGCCGGCATCGGCGGCATCCTCGAGACAACCCCCTTCGACGAGTTTGGCCGCCGCATCCTCTCCCTCGCCACCTCCAATGGCCGCGTGGATGTTGTTCAGGGAATCACCGAGATCACTCCGCGGTGGACGAGAATCGAGGGGGTGCAAACGGAGAAGCCGCTGCTCCTCGACATGCGGCTGGCGACGACATCGATCCCGCCCGACGTGCTCAAGCGGGTGATCGCGCAGCAGATCGACCACACCAATCCCGACCAGAGGCTCCGCGTGGTGCGGCTGCTGCTCCAGGGCGATCGGTACGATGATGCCAAGCGGGAACTCGACGAGGTGCTGGCCGACTTCCCGGACCTCGCCGACCTCGCCAAGGAGCGCCGCACGATCTCCAGGCTCGCGGCGTCTCGGATCCTGGACGAGATCCAACTGCGGGGCAGGGCGGGGCAGGATCGGCTTGGGCTGGCGATGCTGGAGGGATTCCCCGCCGACGACGCCGGGGGCGAGATCCTCGAGGCCGTCCGCGAGGCTCGCGACGGCTATCGCGAACGCCGCGATCGGGCAACGAGCCTGATAGCCGACCTACGGTCGCGGATCGCCGCGCTGGATGAAGCCGACCGCGTGGCGGCTGGCGAGGCCGTGGACGAGATGCAGCGGCAGTTGTCGTTCACGTCGCTCGAGCGGCTGTCGACCTTTGCCCGCATCGGCACCGACTCCGGAGTGCCCGCGGACCGTGCCGTGGCCCTCGCCATCAGCGGCTGGCTCCAGGGGGCCGCGGCCGCGACGGAGAACCTCAAGGTCGCCCTCTCGGCCCGGCGGGTCCGCGATCTCGTCCGCGACTACTTCCGCACCGCCGACCAGTCGGCCCGCGACGCGATCCTCGGCCGGCTGCGGAACGAGGAGGCCGGAGACGCTGCCACGATCGCGGCTGTTGCGGCGCACATGGCTCCGCCCATCGATCCGCCGCCGGCTGCGTCGCCGGGCCTCCACGAACTCATGGTGCCGGGCGTGGAGGGCGCCGCCGATATCCGCTGCCTCGTGCAGGTGCCGCCTGAATACGATCCCCTGCGACGATATCCCGCGATCATCACGCTCCACTCCGGCTGGTCGACGCCCCTCAACCAAATCGAGTGGTGGGCCGGTATGCCGGCCGCCGATGGGATCCGGCTCGGCCAAGCGACGCGGCACGGCTATGTGGTGATCGCGCCGGCCTGGAGTGAGGACCACCAGGCCGCCTACGGCTACTCGCCCCAGGAGCACCACGCCGTGCTGGCATCGCTCCGGGAGGCGGTCCGGCGATTTTCGATCGACACCGATCGCGTCTTTCTCTCTGGCCACTCGCTCGGCGGCGACGCGGCCTGGGATGTGGCCCTCGCACACCCCGATCTCTGGGCGGGCCTCGTGATGATCGGCCCCACGGCGGGCCGCTACGTCACCCACTACTGGCCCAACGCCCGGTCACTGCCGATCTACGCCGTTGCCGGAGAACTTGATCGGGCCACCGTGCAGCGTGACGCAACCGACCTCGACCGCTACTTCTCGAAGGGCTTCGACGCCACCTACGTGGAGTATCGCGGCCGTGGTCACGAGCACTTCTCCGACGAACTCCTGCGGTTGTTCGACTGGATGGGCCGCAAGCGGCGCACCTTCTACCCGAAGGAGTTCGAGGCGGTGACGATGCGGCCGTGGGATCGGTTCTTCTGGTGGGTCGAACTCGATGGGCTCCCGCCGAAGACGGTCGTGCTCCCGGAACAATGGCCGCCGGCGGCCGGCGTGCGGCCGTTCCAGATCGAGGCAAAGGCCGGGGCCACCAACACGCTCTCCGTGCGGTGCGGGGCCGACCGCGTGAAGGTCTGGCTCGCCCCAGACCTGATCGACTTCACCCGGCCAGCCACGGTGACGGTCGACGGCCAGCGGATCCTCAAGGGACAGCCCGTTCCGGACACGCGGGTGATGCTCGAGGATCTCCGGTTGCGGGGCGACCGGCAGCATCCATTCTGGGCGGTCGTTGAAACCGATCGCGGCCGTCCGCGGTGACCGGCGAGGCCAGCGCGAGCCGGGAAGACACACAGGTTGACAACCTGTGCTACGGGGACACACAGGTTGAAAACCTGCGCTACGTGAAAACCTGTGCTACGGGGGACAGCGAGGGGCTGCCCGTGCCCGGGAGCCGGCGTTGCTGACGAGCGCAGCCATGGATGGCGGAGCGAAGTCAGCATCGAGCGAGCGCAGGCCTGGAAGGCCGAAGTGAGCGTCCGGCGACGGGCATGGGCGGCCCCGAGGCCAGCGCGAGCCGGGAAGACACAAGTTGACAACCTGTGCTACGAGAAAACCTGTGCTACGGGGGGCACACAGGTTGACAACCTGTGCTACGTGAAAACCTGTGCTGCGAGAGGCTCAGCGGTTGGCGGCTGGTTCCGCCGGACTGCGGGCAACCTCCTGCTCCTGCTGCGGCGACCGCGGCAGTGCGAGGCCGACGATGTACCAGCCCTGCGACCGCGTCTCCATCGCGAGGCCATTCGTGCCGAAGTACCGCCGCACCACGTCGAACTCCGGCAGCGTGCTGCCGTCGATCTTCTGCTCGCGGACGGTGCCCGGCTTGCCGTCGCCGAGCATGTCATTGAGCATCTGGCCCAGCAGGCTCTTGGACTGGGGCATGTTGCCCTGACGAAGTAGTTCGTAGGTGGGTAACACCGTTTCGTCCTCGCGGCCGAAGCCACGGGCGGAGGTGGCGGCCCCCACGAACTTACCGAGTTCGGCCTGCACGGCAGCGTAGTCGGGCGCGGCGGCGAGAGAGGCCGGACCGTCTTCGGCAGACAGCACCCGTTCGAGGATGTCGCGATGGGAGGCAATCAGGAGGTGCCCCTTGGCGACCGTCACCGTCGAGTGCGGGAGCAGTCGCCCTTCCTTCTCGCGGAGCCGCTGCCGCCGGCGATGGGCCTCGTCGTTCGAGTCGTGGTCGGCATGAGCCACCGCGCCGCCGGGCGTCTCAACCTCCAGCTTCGGGATCTCCATCGAGTGGTCGATCAGTTCCCAGGCCGCGTGGCCGGCGATCTCGATCTTCTGCATGTCGCTGTCGGCATCCATGACCTTGGCCACGGTCGCAGCCACGCGCGCCTCGTCGGAGGTCTCCATCGCAATCACGAGTCGCTCGCAGTCGGTACCGATCGGATCCACGTAGTCGGTGATCACGCTCACTCGCTTGCCGAGGCAGGCGACCAGATCGTTCTCGACGTCGATCTGCGGGCCATCGGGATCTTCCTTCAGCGACGCGATCACGTCGTCAAACACGCCCTTGTCGCCGACGATGTCGTCCACGAGTGACTCGGCCGAGCGGAAGGCGGTCTGCACGTCGCCCTGGAGCGATGCCCAGCCGGTGACGTCGCGCGGCACCAAGGCCGCGGGCGCCACGCCGGTGGCGTTTGGAAACCGGAGCATCCGGGCGGCGAGGTCAAATCGCTCCGCCGATTCGGGATCGCGGCCCGCCAGCGGCGGCGCGTAGATCAGGGTGTGGTGCCGCATCGCGTGCGGACCTTCGCTGAACACGAGCACACCGCCTGCACCCTTGATCGCATCGAAGCCCTGCCGGCCGAGGATGGCGACATAGTCGGGCCCCTTCCGCTTCTCGCGAGGCGGGTTGGTCTTCTGGTAGGCCGCAGCGAACTTCAGGGGGTCGACAAACCAACGGATCGGCGCGGCGTTGGCGGGCACCTGGCTGCCGCACTGTTCGACGATGGCCTTGTACGACTCGACGGTGGCGAGGCTGTCCTTGCGGCCCTGCGCCAGCACCGAGAAAGCCTGGCCCACCTGCACCGCATCGTCGCCCACGACGAGCACCTGCGGTGTCACCGCGAAGGCAACCCGCCGCTTCCGGCCCGCCACATCCGACCGGACGTCGTTGGGGTCGGCAGGAAGTTCGTACACCGTGAGCTGTGGCGGCGCGTTGGGCACCGTTACTTTGGTCGCCTTCTGTTCGAGGAGACGGCTGCCGATCCGATCGACGACGGCCTTGGCATCTTCTTCGTGGCCGGTGGTGTCGACGAGCAGAACGGTGGCCAGCATGCCTCCCTCGACTTCGATCGCCGCGGCGGCGAGTTCGCCCCCCGGCACCTTCTCGAGGTCCTCCAGCGTGAGCCCGAGTTTGGCGAGCCGCTGCTTGCCGTTCTTCGAGATCTGCTCGCGGAGGTGCTCCACGAAGGTCTTCATCGCGGGATCGGCGATCAACTGACCGTAGGGCGACTTTTCGAAGCGATCCTGCATGCCCCGGAAGTCGGCGACGCTGATCCAGGCGCGGGTGGTGGCGGGGAAAATCGTCTCGCTGTCGGGAAAGCCGGCGGCGGTAGCCATGGCCGCCGCAACCGACACGTGCAGGGCCACGGCGATGGTGCGGAGACGGCACGGCCGGCGGCCGATGGCGATGAGGGTTCCTGGCACGAGACGACTCCTCGATGGGGCTTGCGGCATCCGCACGATCGACACGATGCGTTGAGTATCGTGCGATGCACAGGGTTTTCTCGACTCGATCAATCGGCATGTCCCGCAGAGCCGCAGACAAGCCGCGAAGCTGCAAAGACTGGCGGAGTTTCGCACGCTCCGCTGCACCACGGCAACGCCAAAGCTGGCAGCGACCACAGGTGACGCGGGCTACGGAGGTCAGGCGACCCGGGCAACAAGGGCAATTGCCATCGCATGGGCGGCGGCCATGACAGCGAGCGTTGTCTCTTCGCGCCACCGACGGGCCGCGGACGCCCAGGCCAACCCCGAGGCCACGGCCGCCATGCCGAGCAGCAGAAGGAGGGCCGCGAGCGGGTCGCGCCAGTCCCACGCGCGCTCGCGGGCCACGATGGCTGCCACCGCGGCCGGCCAACCGAGGACCGCCGCATAGGCGGCGAGGGTCGGCACCGCGGCCACCGGCGTGCCAGCCAGTCGCGGCCGGCCTGGCCCTGCGGCAACGAGATCGTCGCGGAGTCGCTGATCGCCGCCGACGATGGTGGCGGCCGGCACGGCGAGGAGGGTGAACCACGAGGTCGCGACCACGGCATACCAGCCCGAGTGCTCCGGCACGAGGAAGAAGCAGATCGCCATGGCGACGAGCGTAGACGCCATCGCGGCCGCGTCGCCCCAGGATCGGCCCACGAGCTGCGAATATCCCCTGGGTGACGTCGCGCGGGCCGCGACCTCACCGCGAAGGAAGTCGGTTCGCGGGAGCCACTTCATCGTGGCCACGGCTGCCATGACGATCATCGCTCCAGCGGCGACGGCGACGGCGACGACAACTCGCTCGGAGGCATCCCCTTCAACGAGCCTGGCGATCCCCGCACCCGCCGCGGCGAAGACCAGCGGCCACGCGAGCCGCGCTGTCAGGCGGGCGGGCAGCAGGTCCGTGCGCGAGGGCGCCCGCAGGAGCGAGCCGACTGCGGCCATCGCCAGGAGCGCGCCGCCCCCCGCAGCAACCGGCAGCCGCGCTGCCGGCGCGAGCACGACGACCGCCAGCGTCGCCACGGCCACGAGCCACGAGGCGGGCCGCCGGGCATCGATCCGCACCAGCCCAAGCGCGACCGCAGACAGCCGTCGCAGCGGGCTCGACGGCGTCGCCACGGCGTTCACGCCTTGCCACGGGGCCGCACGCGGCCCTGCACGCGGAGCGGCAGGCCGACGATCCGCAGAAAGCCCTCGGCGTCGGTCTGATCGTAGGAGCCGCCGCCTTCCATCGAGGCGATCGCCTCGTCGTAGAGACTCAACGGGCTCGTGCGGCTCTTCACCAGCACGTTGCCCTTGTAGAGGTTGAGCTCCACGGTGCCGGTGACCGGCTTCTGCGTCTCGTGGATGAACGCCAGGAGCGCATCCATCTTCGCGCAGTACCAGAAGCCGTAATACACCATCTCGGCCACCTCGGGTGAGAGCCGATCGCGGAGATGGACGAGGTCGCGGTCGAGCGTCAACTGCTCGACGAGCCGGTGGGCCTCGTAGAGGAGCGTCATGCCGGGAGCCTCGTAGACACCCCGGCTCTTCATGCCGACGAACCGATTTTCGACGATGTCGGTGCGGCCGATGCCGTTGCGGCCGCCAATCTCGTTGAGGGCGAGCACGAGTTCGTGAGGCTTCAGGGCCTTGCCGTTGACCTTCACCGGCACGCCCGACACGAAGTCGATCCGCACTGTCTCGGGCCAGTCGGGCGCTTGCTGCGGCGAGACGGTCATCCCGAAATCGACGAGACTGAAGCCGTCGGTGGTGAGCTCTTCGAGGAGCCCCGCCTCATAGCTCGTGTGGAGACAGTTCTCGTCGGAGCTGTACGGCTTGTCCTTCGAGGCCTTCACGGGGATGTCGCGGGCCTCGCAGAACTCGATCAGTTCCTTCCGGCCGGGAAAGAGGCTGCGAAACTCCGCCATCCGCCACGGGGCAAGCACCGTGATCCGCGGATCGATGGCCTCGGCGGCGAGTTGGAAGCGGCACTGGTCGTTGCCCTTGCCGGTGGCGCCGTGGGCGTAGACGGTGGCCCCTTCACGGTGGCAAACGTCCACGCAAATCTTGCCGATCAGCGGCCGAGCGATCGAGGTGCCGAGCAGATACGTCCCTTCGTAGCGGGCCTGCCACTGCATCACAGGGAAGGCGAAGTCGCGGCAGACTTCCTCGCGAACATCGACGATCTCGGCCTTCACAGCCCCGCAGTCGCGGGCTTTCTTGAGGATCGCCTCACGATCCTCGCACGGCTGCCCGAGATCGACATACACCGCCACCACCTCGTAGCCCTGCTCGATGAGCCAGCCGAGGATCACCGACGTATCCAACCCGCCCGAATAGGCGAGCACGCATTTCTTTTCCATCTCACACCTCGTGGACCAAAGCCATATTGTGTCCGCCCGTCCCGAAACCGGAACCCGCCACCAGCAAAATCCGGTCGCCACGCTGCAAACGCCCCTCGCGGATGCCCCAGGCGGTGATCCGATCGAGCAGCACGCCGATGTCGTGCGTGGCCTCCATGGGCAACGGCGTCACGCCCCAGTAGAGGGCCATCTGCCGCAGCGAGGCCGGGTTGTCGGAGAGGCCGACGGTGGGCACGGCGCCCCGTCGCTTGGAGCGGGCGATCGCGGTGAGGCCGGAACGGCTGGCGACGGCGAAGAGTTTGGCGTCGAGTTCGCCTGCAATCCGGCTGGCTCCGTCAACCACGGCCTGCGTGATCGGGTGCAGGCCCTCCACCAGAAACTCGGGGGCGGGGAGAAACTCCTGCACGGGCACGCCGGCGGAGCCCTTTTCGGCGAGGAAGCGGCCCTCCATGTAGCGCCAGCGGTCGGCGAGATACTGTTTCTCAGTCTCGCGGGCGATCCGCCGCATCATCTCGACGACGAGCCGCGGGTGCTCGCCGATCGCGGTCTCACCGGAGAGCATGCAGGCGTCGGCGCCGTCGAGGATGGCATTGGCCACGTCGGTCGCCTCGGCCCGCGTCGGCCGCCGGGCGTGCTGCATGCTGTCGAGCATCTGCGTGGCCACGATCACCGGCTTCTGATACCGCTGGCAGGCACGGATGATCTGCTTCTGCACCATCGGCACGCTCGCCACGTCGGTCTCCACGCCGAGATCGCCGCGAGCCACCATCACGGCGTCGGCCGCGTCGACGATCGACTCGAGATTCTCGACCGCCTCCCGCTTCTCGATCTTGGCCACGACGCGGGCGAGCGAGCCCCGCGTCCGCAGCAGTTCCTTGAGGAGCTTGACTTCGACGGCGCTCCGCACGAACGACAGGCTCACGAAGTCGACGCCGACCGACGCGGCCCACTCGGCATGCTGCCAATCGGCGGCGCTCATGGCCGGTACCGAGAGCTTCACGCCGGGCAGGTTCACGCCCTGCCGGCTGCGGATCGTGCCCCCCTGGATGACCCGGCAGAGGGCATGGGTCGCGTTCCGCTCCTCGACGACGAGGCTGATCGTGCCATCCGCGATCATGACCGAGTCGCCGACGCCGAGTTCGTCGATCAGCGGCTCGTAGGTGGCGGTGAACTCGCCGGGCTCGCGAGTCTCGGCGCCCCTCACGAACCGGATGCGATCCCCTTCGGCCACATCGATAGAACCACCCGGCAGCTCGCCGAGCCGGATCTTCGGCCCGGCCAGGTCGGCGAGCACGCCGATGGGGCGGGCGAGCGCCTCCGAGACTCGTCGGATCCGGTCAAGCGACTCCTGGTGCTCCGGAATCGACCCGTGGGCCATGTTGAGCCGAAACACGTCAACGCCGGCCTCGACGAGGCCGCGGATCGCCTCCTCGGACCGCGACGCGGGGCCGAGGGTGGCAACGACCTTGGTGCGAACGATCTCAGGGGCAGGGCGGGGGGCTGGCATGGGGGGCATCCTTGGCGGGAGGGAGGGAGCCCAGAAGGCCGTGTAGCGTAGCAAAGCCGCCCGTGACGCAGGCCTTCGTAAATCGGGGACGGGAGCCGATTTCGAACAATCGGCTCCCGTCCCCGATTTCCCGTCGCAACTTGAGCCGCCCGCTGAACAATCGGCTCCCGTCCCCGATTTGCCTGGAACGGCTGGGCGCAGTTGTCGACGCGTGAGAGCGCCAGTTGTTCACGGCGGTCCAACATGGCGGCGCACAATCGTGCAGTTCTCTCGTCAGAGCAGCTGCCAGCCAGCCGTGGGCGTCCAGCGGTAGCGCGCTCCCGCATCCTCCACCACGAGCCGAAGCCAGGCGTGGGTGACGAGATCCCGCAGGCCTGAGTGCCGATTGAGAATGTCGGCAACGCGTTCCCGGCTGGCGTCGATGATGACCGTGAGCCGCAGCGGCTCATGCTGCAGTTTGGTGCCATCGTAAACCGCCTGCCAGGGGAGGCCAACCCGCAGGTCGCCACCGTTCCCCTCAAGGATGCCAAACTGACCCACCACGTCATGAATGACTTTGCTTCCGCTGCCGAAGGCCTTGTTGTCGACGGCGGAGGCAAAATACTGCAGCCCGATCCAGC
>CAMBSN010000096.1 GCA_945870505.1 Candidatus Kuenenia stuttgartensis
CTGCCTGAGCCCGCCGGGGCCATGGATGGCCCGGCGGGCGCTAAACTCAGACAAGTTCCTTCCGGGCGCCGATGAGCGTCCGGAGACGCTCTGCCAAGAGGGCCACGTCGAAGGGCTTCTTGAAGCTCTCGTTGACGTGGGCCCGATCGACCGTGATCTGCGAGCCGTCGTCCGGCAGCAGGGCGATCACGATCGTGTCGGCGTACTCAGGATTCCGCCGCAGGTTCTGGCAGATCTGCTGAGCGTCGATCCGACCGATCGAGTAGTCCACCACGATGCAGTCGGGGTGGAAGCTCTCGGCCTGGATGCCGGCCTCGAAGCCGCTGGCGGCGACCTGAATCTTGAAGGACCGTTCTACCGGCAGTTGTTTCTTCAGGTTCTCGATGAGCACCTGATCCTGGCCGACGAGGAGCACCTTGGCCATTGCTTCGTCCTCGAGGTCGCCCAGCGGCATGCCGTGCTCCTTGAGGAACTTGATCAGGTACTCCCTCGGAATGCGTCGGTCCTGGCTTCCTGGAATGCGGTAGCCCTTGAGGCGACCGGAGTCGAACCACTTGCTTACGGTGCGTGGTGCGACTTTACAGATTTTGGCGACCTGGCCTGTCGTGAAAACCTTCATCGTCTGGACTCCCTGTGGGATCGTTCGTGTCCGGATATGTTCCTGGCCAGTCGGCACCCTTCCGAGCGTCGAACACAGCCCCCCTGTGACGCGGTCTGCTTTGTGGGGACGCCCGCGTCGTCGTGCCCCACAAAGGCCGGCCAGAGGCGCGGGGGGGCATGTGAATACCGGTTCATTCAGGTGTGCGTCCCTTGGGCAGGACGCCTCCCGAACGAGGCCGTGACTCGCAGGTTCCCCCCCTGCGCCACACCGTTGGAGGATCGGGATTACTCCCAGACACCTCCGTGGCATGGCCGTCCAGGAGGGTAGATCGAAAGATCACGTCGTGAGACTTGAGCCGTTCTTCACGGACGCGACGGTGGCAGCGCTCGACCGGCCTGTGCCGAAGGTGCCGAGCGACGCGGAAATCACAGGATTTTCAGGCGATCCGCGGTTCACGGTCTCAGGCCGCGCGGGAGGACGGCCGCACGGCCGCCGCGGTCGATTCGAACCTCACGCTCACCCGCTTCGAGACGCCAGACTCCTCCATCGTGACGCCGTAGAGCGTCGTGGCCGACGCCATCGTCTTTTTCGAATGCGTGACCACGATGAACTGGGTCGATGAGAGGAAGTCGCGGAGCACCCCGACGAACCGATCGACGTTGGCCTCGTCGAGCGCGGCGTCCACCTCGTCGAGAACGCAGAACGGGCTGGGCCGCGACTTGAAGATGGCCAGCAGGAGGGCGACGCAGGTCATCGTCTTCTCGCCGCCGGAGAGGAGCGAGATGCTCCGGGGTTCCTTGCCCGGCGGTCTGGCGACGATCTCAACTGCTGCCTCGAGCAGGTCGACGCCCTCCTCGAGCACGATGTCGGCCTGGCCGCCGCCGAAGACCCGCTCGAAGAGGTCGCGGAAGTAGCCGCGGACGGTCTCGATCGTCTCGCCGAGTAACCGCCGGCTCTCGTCGTCGATCCTCGCGATCAGTTGCTCGATCGACTCCTTGGCTCCCGTGACGTCCGCCAGTTGGGCCTCGAGCTTTGCCAGCCGCTCGGCAAGTTCCTCCGCCTCCTGAAGCGCCTCCAGGTTGACCGAGGTCATCGATCCGAGCTTGCGGCGGAGTTCTTCGATGCGGGCCTCGAGGTCCGCGCGATCCTCCGGAATCGGCTCTTCGTCGGTGGCGGCGTCGGTGGCCATGGGTCCGCTGGCGGTGGCGCCGTCGACCGCGATGTCGTATTCGTCGCGAATCCGCTCCACGATTCGGGCCCGCTGGTGTCGGGACTCACCCGCTTCGAGTTCTAGGCCGTGGAGTCGCTCGGAGATCGCGCTGGCGGCAGCCCGAGACGCCTCGACTGCCGCCGCCACGGCCTGTCGGTCGGCGTCGAGTCGGTCGCCATGGAGGAGCAGGCCGGTCAGTACGGTCATGGCCTGTTCGGAGATCCAGGCGGCTTCGGCCCAGTGTGCCGACGCCGCGAGCATCTCGAGCTGGTGGTGGTCGGCCCGCTGGCCCGCGAGGGTGAGGCGTCGCCGCACATCCACGAGTTCAGCCTGCCTCGTCTCGAGCGTGGCGCCGGTGGCCGCGACGGCATCGCGGGACCGAGCGATCTTCTCCACGGTCGCGGCCTCGTCGACCCGCAGGCGGTGGATCTCGTCGATCGTGGCGCCGCGGTCCCGCTCGGCCACGTCGATCGCCGCCTGACAGGTCTCGAGTTCCTGACGGGCGACCGTGAGGCGGGATGCCACATCTTCGAGATCTCGGCCGCACGACTCGCAGCCGGCCTCGGCGGCGATCGCCCGCTGGTCGGCGCGGCGGGCTTCCGCCTCCGCCATCGGGATAGCGTCGCCTGCGGACCGCTCGTCACGGCCGACACGGGTGAGTTCTGCCCGCGCCGTGGCGAGGGCCTCGCCGGCCTCCTGGCGGCGGATCGAAGCCTCGGTGATCTCCTCCGCACGAGCATCGATCGCCGCCTGGGTGGCATCGATCTCGATCTGAGCCACGTCCACCGTGCGAACGAGCTCCGCGTGACGTTCGTCGAGGGCCCGCAGTTCGCTGCGGCGGGCGACGAGGCCCGCGGACCCGGCGGGTGAGCCGATGGTGAAGCCGCCGTCGGCCATGACGCTCGTGCCGTCGCGGGCGAGGAACAGCGTGCCAGACGGTGCGGCGGGGAGCAGCGGCAGTGCATGCTCGACCCGTTCGACGATCCACGCGCGGCCAAGGAGGCGGCGGATCAGGTCGGGTACGGCGTCTGCCTGGTCGCCGTCGGAGATCAGGCGGTCGAGGCGACCGACGATGCCAGGGTGGTGGCCGGGCTCAAACTCGTCGGGATCACGAAGGAGTTGCCCCGCGAGAAAACTGATCCTGCCGCCGGCGGCAAGCACGGCTTCGGCGGCGGGCGTGGGCCCCCACGTTGCATGCCAGCCGATCGCGTCGTCGAGCGAGTCGACGACGAGGCACTGCCCGAGTTCGCCGAGCGCGAGGTCAACGAGCGGTGCCCACTCGACCCCTGCGACCACGAGGTCGGCGAGCACGCCGGCCAGGCCGGGAACCGTCGTTGCCACGTCGCACTGGAGCAGGCGACGCGACGCCTCTGAAAGGCCCTCGTGGCGGTCAACGACGTCCTGGAGCACCGTGCGACGCTCGCGACAGGCCTCCAGCGTCGCCCGCCAGCCGGCGAGTTCCCTCCAGGCTGAGTGCAGGGCGGCGGTGGCGTCACGCTGAGTGACCTCGAGCGTTTCGAGATCGCCTGCCGCCGTCGCAAGCCTCGCCTCGAGCGACCGGAGGTGGCCCTCGCATGCCGCTCTCGATTCGCCGAGCGTGGCATGCCGGCCGCGGGCCTCCGCGACCCGCGTGTGCGCTGCGTCGGCTGCCACGCGGGCGTCGTTGGCCGCGGATGCGGCCCGCTCGTGGTCTGCCTCGAGCCGGAGATGCCTGCGAGACAGGTCGGTCAGCGCCGCCGTTGCAGCCGTAAGCGCCTCGCGGGCGGTGGTGGCGTCGTGGTGCGAGCCGGCCACCGCAGACTCCCTGGCGGCCAGCGCCGCCCGCAGCGAGTCGAGTGCGGTGGCGATCGACGATGCGGCGGCTTCTGCCGAGGCGAGCGCGGCGGCTGCCATCTGTTCAGCGCTTGCGGCGGTGTTCACCGCCTCAGTAGCGCGGGTGAGGTCGGCTTCAAACTCGCCTCGCCGACCGCGGACGAGCGTTTCGGTGGCCTCTGCCGCCGCGAGCCGCTGGTTCTCGGCGGCGGCCGTCGCGCGGGCCGACGTGAGTCGTGGCTGGAGTGCCTCCGCATCGGTCGTCAGCGCCACCACCGAGGCCGCGAGGTCCACGGCCCTCGACTCATTGTCGACCGCAGCGGCCCGTGCCGCGGTGAGTAACTCCTCAACCCCTGCGATCGTGGCATCGATGCCCGAGAGATCGCGGGTGGCGGCGGCGATCCGCAGGCTGCGGAGGCGGTCCTGCATCGACCGCCAGCGGCGAGCCCGTGCCGCCTGGTGACGGACCGTCTCGAGCCGGCTCGAGACCTCGCCGACGATGTCTGCGAGTCGCTGCCGGTTCTGTTCGGATCGCTCGAGTCGGCGGAGCGCCTCCGCGCGGCGGCTGCGAAACCTGGTGATGCCCGCCGCCTCCTCGAAGACCGCGCGGCGGTCCCTACCTGAGGCGACGAGGAGCGCATCGACGCGGCCCTGCTCGATGACGCTATACGCTTCGGTTGCCGCTCCGGTGCCCGAGAAGAGTTCGCGGATATCGCGGAGCCGCGCGGGTTCGCCGTTCACGAGGTATTCGCTCTCGCCGTTGCGGTAGACCCGCCGCGAGATCTGCACGGTGTCGCTTTGCACCGGCAGGGTGTGGCCCGAGTTATCAAAGCAGAGCGACACCTCGGCCATGTTGAGCGGCTTACGGGCGGCAGACCCGGCGAAGATGACGTCGGTCATCTCCTTGCCGCGGAGGCTCCGGACCGACTGCTCGCCGAGCACCCACTTGATGGCGTCGACCACGTTCGACTTGCCCGAGCCGTTGGGGCCGACGACGACCGTGATTCCGTTCGGAAACTCAAACCGCGTCCGGTCGGCGAAGCTCTTGAAGCCGAAAAGTTCCAGCGCGGTGAGCCGCGTCATTCAGGGTCGTCAGCGCCGCGATCCACGTCGGCCGCCGGGGGGTCGGCGTCGTCGGGGATGTCGCGGGAGCGGGTTGACGCCTCCTGGTGAATCGACGGCCGGCCGTCGAGCTCGTCGGGCAACGCGTCGAAGGCCAGCCGGCTCGTGAGGCCGCGGGCAGCGCTGGCTTGCTGGAGGAACTGGACCGCATCGGGGTAGGTGCCACCGAGCTCGATGATCGACCGGACGATCCGCTCGGCGGTTGCCGGCACCTCGGCCTGCTGGTCCGACTGGCCGGGCATGAACCGGCTGACCGTCGCCACGTCGCCTTCGACGACGACCACGATGGAGCCCCCAGCCTCGGCGCGAAGGCCATCGGCGACGTCATGGTCCGTGCCGAAGAAGACGATCTCGGGCCGATGGCTCCGGGTGACGTGCACGAGCGGCGGTCCATCAACGTCGAGCACGTGGATCGAGCAGGCGTCGCCGAGTTGGTCGCCGCGCACGAGCGGCAGCTCAGGGTCCATGCGCCACAGGGCGCGGAAGGCGCCGTAGCGGGTCTCCGCACTACGGCTTGAGAGCAGCGACTGCAGGGAATCGACGCCGTTGGCGTCATCGAGCACCGACAGCGCGGCGAGGGCGACAGGGCGGGCACTCCGCAGGTTGTTGGCGGCTTCCGCGAGGTGCGAAGCGGCCACCGACTCACCCAGATAGGCCAGGGCCTCAGCGGCGGCGAAGCGGATCTCCGCGTCCTTCGAGTCGAGCGCCGTGCGGAGCGTCGGGATCGCCTCCTTGCCGATCGCCTCGAGCCGGAGCGCGGCGATGGGGGCGGTCACGGGATCCTCGAGCTGCCGGGCGAGCAGCTGCATGCGGGCGTGACGGCCGCCGGACGGCTCGATCACCGCGATGCTCTGAACCACGCGGATGTAGCGGGCGAGGTTGTGCCGGTAGGTGGGCGGCACTTCGAGTTCGATGTAGCGGTCGGTCTGCGGGTTAGCCACGCCCCGCTTCACACCCTTGATGACGGCGTGGAACCGGCGGTTGATCCAGTCGCCAAGCCGCTTCGACATCGCAAACGAGCGGTGCTCGGCGGCCAGCACGAGGCCGAGGTCGCGGTCGGTGAGAGCGACGCCGCCCCCCGGCACGCGGGCCCGGATCTTCGACTTCGAGTCGAGCGTGCCACCTGACACGGGATCGACGAGCAGCGGTCCCTCGGCCACACCCAGTTCGTGCCCGTCGCGGATCGTGTTGCCGATCACCGCCATCTCGGTAAGCCTCGTCTCCATCAGCCAGCCGCCGGCGAGGCTCGAGGTGTCGTTATCGGGGGGGACCTCCACGAAGACGTCGAAGCGGTCGCCCTTGCGGACGCCCGGCGGCAGGTAGCCGTGGATCCAGGTGAGCGACGTCGATTGCGACGCGAGCAGGGAATTGGGCTCGATCACGCCCCGCGACTGCATGTCGGCCAATAGCGTCTGCCGCTGCGGACCCGGCGGCGGATCGCTGCCGGTGTCGGCCAGTCCGGTGACGAGGGCGGCCCGCTCGATCCGTTTGGCGTTGAGTCCCCACGGCGCCGTGTAGTCGCCGACGAGCTTCGTGTCGGCCTCGAGCTGCGACAGCGCCTCGAGTTCGGGGCTCTGGCTGCGGATCGCCGGCCCGGCGCACCCCGTCGGGACGACAGCCACCACGACGACGATAGCAACCGCAACGGTCGAACCGAAAAGGCTCCGCGACGGTGACGACTGACGGTCGGCGGGCATGGAGAGGGCATCCAAGGAGGCCGCGGGCGGCCGGAACAGACCACGGGCGGGGCGGGAAAGTAGGTCCGAGCCGGGAAGAGGGTCAAGGGTGCTTTGGACCGCCGGGACCGCGATTGCCCGGTTCCGGGGCGGTTGCTACGGTTCGCCACCCGCCCCGGGCAAGCCCGCGGCCACCGCATACCCACCGAGAAGCTTTCAAATCCATATGGAGCGAGCCATCGTGACGGCGACCACCCCCAACGGCCTTGGCATCCACGTTCGCTGGATGATTCGCCGGGATATGACCGAAGTGATTGGGATCGAGCAGGAGGCATTTGAGTTTCCCTGGTCCGAGGAGGACTTCACACGCTGCCTCCGCCAACGAAACTGCATCGGCATGGTGGCCGAACTGGCCGACTCGGTCGTGGCCTTCATGATCTACGAACTGCACCGCTCGCGGCTGCACATGCTCAACTTTGCCGTGACGCGGTCGCACCGCCGCCTCGGCGTCGGCACGCAGATGATGGAGAAACTGGTCGCCAAGCTCACGCCGGACCGCCGCGGCCGAGTGGCGCTGGAGGTTCGGGAGACCAACCTGCCGGCGCAGCTTTTTTTCCGGTCGCTCGGGTTCCGGGCGACGTCGGTGCTCAAGGACTTCTACCGCGACTCCACCGAAGACGCGTACCTCATGCAGTATTGCCTCGAGGCTGCCACCCTCCCGATGGAGCGGCGGCTCGCGGGCTGATACGGTTCACACTTGATCTTGAGGTGTTCGCGGGGCTCGGGGCCTCTCGTAGCACAGGTTGGCAACCTGTGTGTCTTCACGGTGTTCGCTGCTCGCCCCCGTAGCACAGGTTTTCAACCTGTGTGTTCTCGGTTCGCATCATCCCTCGCATGTGATTCCGAAAGTGGGAGCAGCCGGATCGGAGGCACGCGCAGAAGCCGGTGCGACGTGTGCCCCGCGGCGGTCGCTCCGAAGCGTTTGAGCAGAGAACTCACACGTCCCGCCGGCGCCGAGCATGTCACCGGCCGGGTGCGGCGGCCCTACGACGCGCGAGGATCAAGTGCGCCGCGGATGAGGCCGTTCGCGATCGATCGGCGGAGGCGGAGCACCCGCCGACGGAGGGCCGCGACCGCACGATCATGCGTGTCGCCCCGGGCAAACACCGTCACGAGCGGCGCTCCCGGCACGGGTTGCTCGTCGGCGCGTGGGATGTCGGCCACGGCGGGTCGCCCATCGGCGGCCGTCCAACCGTCGGTGAGCGAGGCGATCGTCTCGGCCACCGATGCCGACGTGACGGTGTGAGGCGCATACGCGATTGCTTTCGCCCAGACATCGCCTGTCGCGGCACCACCACGCGGCTCCGCGCACCATCCGCAGGCTGCGAGGTGGGCCGCCGCGACCGACCAGCCCGTCGATCGCTCGAGGAGTTCCATCGACGCGGTTGGCCGAGGATTGACCTCGAGCACATGCACCTCGCCGGCGGCATCGACGACGAGGTCGATGCCAAACAGCCCCGTAAGGTCGAAGGCGGCCGCCACGGCCCCGCCGAGGCGCTCGAACGTCTGCCGCAGGCCATCGGGCAGATCGTCGAGTGGCAGGTCGACCGATCCGCAGTAGGAGAACTCGCGGCCGCCGCACCAGCTCGCTCCCGTGAGCGGGCGACTCGAGCCGACGAGCTGCGCCGCGCCATGGCGGGCGACGTAGCTTGCCGACCGGCAATCGCCACGGACGAATCGTTGCCAAATGACGTCGCGGGCGGCGTGGTTGAGCATGGCTCCACGCCAGCGGTGCACGCCACGCCCACCCGCCGACCGCAACGGCTTGACGAGAAACGAATCGTCCGTCGGCAGCCCCGTCGGCGACCGATACGTGTCGGGAAACTGCAGGCCCGCGTCACGAACGACGGCCGCGACCGCAGCTGGATCGCGGACGCGACGGATCGCGTCGGTGGAGCAGCCGGCGAGCGGTCGCACGGCGGCGATCGCAGCGATCACATCAGGGTGGTTTTCCAAGGCGCCCGTGTACACGCAGGCCGCCTCGGGGAACGACGAGACCACGCCGGGGATGCCATCGGGATAGGGTGCGATGCCGGCCGCGCCGAGCCGCACAACCTCGACTGCCGCGGCGGCCAGATCGACGTCGCCAAACAAGTCTGCCGCATGCGCCACCCACCCCGCCCGCGCCGCCGACTCGACGAACGCCCGCGCGGTCGCCCCCACGACCACGCATCGCTTCGCCGCGGGATCTCGCGGCGTGCCGCCAGCCGAGGCCGTTCCCATGGTCATGCGGGACGCTGCCCGCTCCTTGTTGGGTGTGCCGATCATGGTATTCTGGCGGCCCGTCGAGAGTTTCGCATTCGTATCCTTCTTGGAGAGCCGTCCATGTCGATGTTTGTAGGCGAGGCGCTGTGTGGCGAGGGCAACGAGATTGCCCACATCGATCTCCTGATCGGCAGCAAGGACGGCCCTGTGGGCGTGGCATTCGCCAATGCCCTGGCGCGGCAGAGCGAAGGCCACTCGAACCTGCTCGCGGTGCTGACGCCCAACCTCGCGGTCAAGCCGTCGACCGTGATGATCACGAAGGTCACCATCAAGGGCGCCAAGCAGGCGGTGCAGATGTTTGGACCGGCGCAGGCCGCCGTGGCCAAGGCCGTGGCCGACAGCGTAGCTGCCGGTGTGATCCCGAAGAGCGAGGCTGAGAACCTCGTGATCGTCTGCGGCGTGTTCATTCACTGGCTCGCCGCCGACGACAAGAAGATCTACGAGTACAACTACCAGGCGACGATGGACTCGATCGCCAGCGCGATGAAGGGTAAGCCAACCGCCGACGAGATGATCGCCGCGAAGGACAAGGCCGCCCACCCGTTCCGCGGGTTCTAAGTTCACGCCGGCGGGGCCATCCATGGCCTCCGCCGGCTTGGCCCGCCGCGGGTGCAGCCAAGGTGCACCCGGGCGGGCTGCGGCCGCACCTCCGGGCGGCCGAGGCCGCTGCCGCGGCGTTTGAGAGAGCCATGCCGAAGAAGGTGCTCATCCAACTCGACTGCGATCCGCAGCCGAGCACATTTGATGCGATCGTCGCCGTGGATGCCGGGGCCGACGTGCTTCTGCGGCACGGTGGCGCGACGGTCGAGAACGTCGTGCCGCTCGTGCACGGCGGGATGTTCACCCGCGGCGGCGAGGATCTCGCCTCGACCGCCATCTTCATCGGCGGTTCCGATGTGGCAGCCGCCGAGGCGGTGGCGGCGAAGGTTCGGGCCACGTTCTTCGGCCTGATGCGACTCGGCGTCCTCGTCGATCCCTCCGGGGCCAACACCACCGCGGCCGCGGCCGTGGTGGCGGCGGGGCGCCACGTGCCACTCGTGGCGGGGGCCGCCGCACCGTGCCGCGCCGTCGTGCTCGGTGGCACTGGGCCTGTCGGCCAGCGCGTCGCCCGCCTTCTCGCGGGCAAGGGAGCCCACGTCGCCGTGGTGTCGCGATCGCGGGAGCGGGCCGAGGCAGTCACGCGGCAACTCATCGACACCGCGGGCGCGTCTGCCGCGAACCTGCAGGCCGTCGAGCACCATGGTGGTTTCCTGGCCGACTCAGGATTTGCTCGGGTGATCGCGGCGGCCGATGTGATCGTGGCTGCAGGGGCGGCGGGAGCCACGCTCCTCGATACGGCGGGACGACGCGCCGCGGCAAACGCCCGCGTGTTCATCGATCTCAACGCGGTGCCGCCGTCCGGCATCGAGGGCGTGTCGGCCGGCGACAAGGCGCGGGCCGACGGGCAGGCCGTGGTTTACGGCGCCCTCGGCGTGGGTGGCACCAAGATGAAGATCCACAAGGCCGCACTCGCCAGGATCTTCTCCGCCACCGACGCCTTTCTCAACGCCGAGGACCTACTCGCGATTGGCGAGGGGCTGGAAGCAGGCCGCCGTTCTACGGATTCTCCTTAATCCGCGCCCAGCGTTGCTCGCCCGAGGCCTTACGGCTTTCGGCTTGTACGGAGCCTGTGCAAGCCCAACGCCGTGAGGTGTGGGATGCACCACCAGCAGACGCCATGTCCAGCGTGGTTTGTCCGCGGCCTTACGGCCGGTCGGCTTTCACGGCTGCAGTCCAAGCCCAACGCCGTGAGGCGTGGGATGCACCACTAGCAGACGCGATGTGTAGCGTGGTTCGCCCGCGGGCTCATGGCCGCGGTGCAGAAGCGCCGCCGCGGGCCGCGGCCTTCAAGTGTCGCGCGGCGGCACGATCGATCAAGCGGGGCAGGAATCGAGCGGCAAGGGCGTAGCCCCGCGCCTGCCAGCCCGGAACGATCTCGGCCCGTCGCCGCTCGATCGCGGTGGCGATCGCCCGCGCCGCCGTCTCGGCCGGCATCCGCCGGCCTCGCGACCAAGGGGGGCGGTTGCCGGCCACGAGCGCGTCCCAGAACTCCGACTGTGTGGGCCCAAGGTCGACCAGCAGCACGCCGACTCCGTCAGCCGCAAGTTCCGTCCGGAGCGTGCCGGCGAGGGATTTGAGGGCCGCCTTGGCGGCGCAGTATTCGCCGTGGAGGGGCAGGGGATGGAGGCCCAGAATCGAGCCGATGAACACGATCACGGGGTCGTCGCCGCAGACGAGCGCCGGCAGCGCCGCGCGGATGAGTTCGGCGGGCGCGGTGAAGTCGAGGTCCATGATCCTGGCGAACGTGTCGGGCGAGAGGTTCTGAAAGCGGCCGATCGCTCCACCGCCGGCAGCCGCGACCACGCCGTCGATGCCGCCAAGCCGATCGGCGGCGGTGGCGACGAGCCGCGAGCGGAACTCAGGGTCACAGATGTCGCCGGCTAGGTGCGGCATGGGCACGGCGACGGATCGGGCAAGGTCTTCGAGCCGCTCCTCCCGGCGGGCGGTCGCAAGCACCCGTGCCCCGCGGCGGGCGAGTTCGACCGCGACGGCGCGACCGACGCCCGACGAGGCACCCGTCACGATGAATCGTTTGCCGGCGATCCGGCGGCGGCCGAAGAGCATGAGATCACTGTGGCCCGGAGTGCGGTTCTCGGGCCGATGGACAGGGCTCCGGCATCGTGGGAGGGGCGTCGGGATGTGCATGCGGTCGCACCGTGGCCTCGTCCTTCGGGATCCGGCCGAGCAGCGCCGCCGGCACGCGGCAGTGGACCACCACACGGTCGTCACTGAACCGCCGCGAGAGCACTTCGCCGTGGCGTCCGAGCCAGGCGAGGAGCCGGCCGTTGCCAGGGTCGGTCTCCACGTCGACGTCGCGGAATCCGCGACCCAGGGCGTCGCTCACCGCCTGGGCAAGTTCGGCGAGCCCGGCTCCCGAGCGGGCCGAGATTCCGAGCGCGTGGGGATAGCGGGCCAGGATCCGATCGCGGGTCACGAGATCGGGCACCGCATCGACCTTGTTGAGCACCAGGAGCGTGTCCTTCTCGTCCACGCCGAGTTCCTCGAGCACGCCACGGACCGCGGCGATCTGGACGTCGACCATCGGGCTCGAGGCGTCGGCCACATGCAGAAGCAGGTCGGCCTGGCGAGTCTCCTCGAGCGTGGCCTTGAAGCTCGCGATCAGCCTGTGAGGCAGGTCGCGGAGGAAGCCGACGGTGTCGCTGAGGAGCACCGGCCCCCAGCCGGGCAGCCGCCAGCGGCGGGTTCGCGTATCAAGGGTAGCGAAGAGTTTGTCCTCGGCCAGTTCGTCGGCGCCGGTCAGGGCGTTGAGCAGAGTGCTCTT